>JANPLH010000310.1:0-17592 GCA_031426435.1 Saprospiraceae bacterium
GCGACGAAGGGCAATTTGAAAAACCTGCAATTAACTTATATTCAGGATGATAGCACCAATCGTTCCGTCATCAATGATTGCAATCCCATATCTTTTCATCATATCATATTGTTGAGTTATAAAGACCAGATGGATATACAGGAAGCCGATTCCCAAACCTTGATTTCCCTGTTGCACCTTCGTCAAATAGCAGAGGAAACTGGCGAGGACCTGAATATTGTCAGCGAGATGTTGGACATGAACAACCGTGAACTGGCAGAGGTGACGAAGGCCGATGACTTTATTGTAAGCGACAAATTATTGAGCTTAATCATGAGCCAGGTATCCGAAAATAAGCAATTAATGCGGGTGTTTGAAAATTTATTTAATGCAGAAGGTTCGGAGATATATTTGAAGCCCGTATCGCATTATGTAAAAACAGATTTACCAGTTAATTTTTATACGGTGCTCGAAAGTGCAAAGCAAAAAAATGAGATAGCCATTGGTTACCGCACCCATAAAGACGCCTTTAATTCGTCAAAAGCTTATGGTGTTAAATTAAACCCAATTAAGCATGAAAAACTGAGCTTCTCACAAGCCGATAAAATCATCGTAATTGCCCAAGACTAAGGGTTTATAGCGTTAAATGATTAGTTTATATGAGTGGCTGACCATGCAGCTAGCTCGCAATCTCATGTGCTGACCGGGCCACCTCAGTCCAACCCAAAAAACGGAATCAAAGCATACCACATCAAAAACGTAAGGGCGAGCACCATCAGACCTGGTATGCTATCGGGCTTTTCTGGTTGGCGAATGTACCTCCGTAAAGTCCAAACCAGCCAAAGCCCATGCGGAACGGCCAGCCACAGCACCCAGTTGTAGGCGTTTGACGCCATGCCTGTATAATGGAGATAAAATGCGCTGGTCATGGCAAGCAGGGTGCAGGCGATGGCAAAACCTGCGGCAGCATTTTTGCCAAAACGCACAGCGAGGGTGCGCTTTCCGACGGCTTGGTCAGCAGCGTAATCGGGGATGCCGGAGAGCGTTATCGAAGGCAGAATGGAAAAAAACAGCGGCACACTGAGCAGCCAAGGTAACGCATCGTCCAACTGGCCACCTTGGAAAACATGGCCGCACAGCATCACCAGCAAGCTGTGCGTGATGCCAACGGTGAACTCGCCGAGGCTGCGGTAACTGAATTTCAGTGGCGGCACCGTATAGCCAAAAGCAAAAAATACAAGTACAGCTACCAGCCCAGCGATGGCAATGGGATTTGCAGGAGCATAAACCATCAACAAAATCAAGGCAATCCCCATCGCTCCGCAAAGCCAACGGATGGCCCGCCGAAGTTTCGCAGGGGTCAGTTCCCCATCAACGAGTACCCGTGAGCCACCGTTGAACGGGCCATAGGCTGTGTTCAACTTATCGGTCTCGTAATCATAAATCTCGTTGAAAAAAACGGTGGCCATTTCACAAAAAAACAAGAACGCATAGCCGAGCCAAAACAAGCCCCAACTGAAGCCGTAACCCAATTCCGCCGCCGCAAATGCGCCCACGCCGTATGCAATCCAGGACATTGGATAAAACTGCAGCCGCACTGCTTTCAGCCAAGGAAGCACCCGGCCCACGAGCCGTTCACGAGGTGTGATGACACCGTTGCGCAGCTTTTCGCCCAGGGCAAAAGTTTCTTGCAGCCACTGGCTCCGTTGTACATTGGACACATGCTTCACCGGGCTGAAATGGGTGGTTCGCACGGGTGATATCCCACAAAATTGCAGCGTGGCAATCTTCATGGCGTGGGTGCTGGGTGCATGGATGAACAGCTTGTATATCCATGTGGGCGTGTCCATGGCGAGGATGAGTTGAGCCGTCTTGCCCGTCAGCAGTTTTTTGTAGTTGTTCGCCGCAACTTCACAAAAAGCAAAACCCGGCACCAGCACCCGGTCGAGGAAGCCTTTTAACAATGCGGGCATCATGCCCCACCAGACCGGGTAAACGAAAACCAAATGTTCAGCCCATTGAATGTCTTTTCGGGCTTGCACGATGTCGGGTTCGTCGGGTTGGTCTTGTGGTTCCGGCACTATCACATTTAAATTGAACTGCAAATCGGCGAGTGCGGTGAGGCGAACCATTGCTCCAGCAGCTTCGGCACCCTTGCGGTAGGCGTCCGCCAATGCTCCGCAAAAGCAGTCTTTTCTGGGGTGTCCTAAGATGATTAGTACGTTCATTTTTCGTTGGTCGGCGAGTTGGAAACTTCAATTGACTACTTGCCTAAACTGGCCAATCAAATGAATGTTCAAGGTCAGGTCACCCCACCGCCTTCCCCTTCACCCCCTCCAACAACTTCCTCGCCCCCGACAACGTCCGCACCCCATCTCTCGCCATGATGAGGCTTCGCACCGATTTCTTCAGCGTAATCTGCATCTGCTCCCCATGCTGGGACAGGTACTGGAACACCTGCTGAAAAACCGCACTATCGTAAAACGGCGACTGCGGGTTCTCCACGAAATAACAGCGCAACTTGCTGTCTTTCAGAATGACCCGCTCGAAGCCCAGTTCACGGGCAATCCAACGGAGGCGTAGGCCGTCGAAAAGCTCTTCCACAGGTTCGGGAACAGGGCCGAAACGGTCACGGAGGTTCTCGCCGAATAGCTTCAATTCATCCTCCCCCTGTATATCATCAATGGCGGTGTAAAGCAGCAGGCGCTCCGAAACACTGCTCACGTACTCGCTGGGGATGTGCATCTCCACGTCCGTGTCTACGTTCACGTCCCGCACGAAGGCCTGTTTTTTCTCCAAATCCTCTTTGAAAACATCCTTGAAATCGGTCTCTTTGAGTTCTTGCACCGCCTCTTCGAGGATGCGCTGGAAGGTCTCGTAGCCGATGTCGGCAATGAAGCCGCTTTGCTCCGAGCCGAGCAGGTTGCCCGCCCCCCGGATGTCGAGGTCACGCATGGCAATCTCGAAGCCGGAGCCAAGGTCGTTGTGTTCCTCGATGGTCTTGAGGCGCTTGCGGGCGTCGTGCGTGAGCACCGACATCGGTGGGGCAAATAGGTAGCAGTACGCCTTCTTGTTCGAGCGACCGATGCGGCCCCGCAACTGGTGCAGGTCGCTGAGGCCGAATTCGTTGGCAGCGTTGATGATCATCGTGTTGGCGTTCGGGATGTCGAGGCCTGTTTCGATGATGTTCGTGCAGACGAGCACGTCATATTTTTTGTCAATAAAATCAAGCAAGGTGCTCTCCAAATGGTCGCTCTCCATCTGGCCGTGCGCTGTGGCCACGTCCACATCTGGGCAAAGGCGCTTGATGAGGCCCGCCATATCGGCCAACGATTTCACCCGATTGTGTACGAAAAAGACCTGACCGCCCCGGTGTATTTCCTTGTAAATGGCGTCCTTGATAATCGTCTCGTGCAGCACCCTGATTTCCGTGTGGATGGGCTGGCGGTTGGGCGGCGGGGTGCGGATGATGCTCAGGTCACGGGCCGCCATCAGCGAGAACTGCAAGGTGCGTGGGATGGGCGTGGCCGTCAGCGTGAGGGTGTCCACGTTGACCTTCATATTGCGCAGCTTTTCCTTGGCTGTCACGCCGAATTTTTGCTCCTCGTCAATCACCAACAGGCCGAGGTCCTTGAACTTTAAGTCGGCACTGAGCAGGGCATGTGTGCCAATGAGGATGTCCACCTTGCCCGCCTTCGTGTTTTCAAAAATCTCCTTTTTCTCCTTCGCCGACTTGAAGCGGTTCACGTACTCGATTTTTAGGTCAAATTGCGCAAGCCTATCGTTGAACGTCTTGTAATGCTGCAAGGCAAGAATGGTCGTGGGTACAAGGATGGCCACCTGTTTGCCATCGGTCACCGCCTTGAACGCCGCCCGGATGGCCACTTCCGTCTTGCCAAAACCCACGTCGCCGCAGATCAGGCGGTCCATCGGGTAGGGCTTTTCCATGTCCTCTTTTACATCGATGGTCGCCTTTTCCTGGTCGGGCGTGTCCTCGTAAATGAACGAGGCTTCCAGTTCGGCTTGCAGGTAATTGTCGGGCGGGAAGGCGTGGCCCGGCGAAGCTTTGCGGAGCGCATAGAGCTTGATGAGTTCCTTCGCAATGTCCTTGACCTTCTTCTTGGCCTTGCTTTTTAGCGACTGCCAAGTGTCGGAGCCGAGCTTGTTGAGCACGGGCGGGGTACCGTCCTTGCTGCCGTATTTCGATATTTTGTGCAACGAGTTGATGCCCACGTAGAGCACGTCGTTGTTTTTGTAAAAAATGCGCACCGACTCCTGCGTGTGGCCGTTGACGGTGATTTTTTCCAGCCCCGAATATTTGCCTACCCCGTGGTCAATATGCACCACGAAGTCGCCGGGTTGTAGCTCCCGCAACAGCTTGACGTTCAGCGCCTTGTCTGCCGTGAAGCCTTGCCGCAACTTGTAATGGTGGTGCCGCTGAAAAATCTGGTGGTCGGTATAAAAAGCAACTTTCAGGTCGAGGTCAATGAACCCCTCGTGGATGGCCTTGATGATCGGCTCGAATTTCACGCTGCCCACCGCCTCTGCCATATCCTCGAAAATAGCGTGGAAGCGCTCGATTTGCTTGGGGTTGTCGGTGAAAATAAAGTTCTCGATGCGCTCCTCGGTGTTGCTTCGCAAATTGTTGCCGAGCAGCTTGAAATCCTTGTTGAAGGAGGGCTGGGTTTTGGAGTGATAAGATTGAGTGAGCGCAGGTCTGAAGGATTGAATATTGGGGCTTAGGCCAACTTGGGCAAATTTCGCTACATCCTCCACCACTTCATGTGGGCGAATGAACGCCCTATCCCGAAAGATTTCCCCCAACTCGCTCTCGTCCATCAGGGGCAGGGTTTTGGAAAATTCCTCAGCTTTTTCAAAACAGAGTTGCAGCTTTTCCTCCAAGGCATTCCAGTCTTTTATCCAAATGACGGTGTTGGGTGCCAGCACGTTGAGCAGCGAAACCTTCTGCGATTGGTTGAACTTCGTGTTGATGTTCGGCACAATGCTCACCCGCCCGATGTTCTGCACGGAAAGCTGCGTGAGCGGGTCGAAGGTTCTGATGCTCTCTACGTCCTCGTCGAAGAGTTCGATGCGGTAGGGATAGTCGTTTCCGTAGGAAAAAATGTCCACGATGGCCCCACGAATGCTGAACTGGCCGGGTTCGTACACAAAATCCTCTCGCCGAAAGCCATACTCGATGAGCATTTCGATGGTGAAATCCAAGTCCAGGCGCTGGCCAGGCATTATTTCGATGCGGGTCTTTTCGAGTTCCGCTGGCGCAACGACTTTTTCAAACAGCGCCTCTGGGTACGTCACCAAAATCTCCGGGCTGCCCGTCGGAGAACTGATTTTGTTGATGGCCTCGGTGCGTTCCAGCACATTCGTCGTGTTCAGTTCCTCGAAATACATGGGCCGCTTGAAGGAGTCGGGGAAGAAGCGCACGGGCTTTTTTTCCAACAGGCCGGAAAGGTCATTTTGCATGTAGGCGGCCTCTTCCTTATCAATAGCGATGAACAGCTGCGGCCTTGGGTCGGCGAGGTAGGCTCCAGCGAGGACAAAGGCTTCCTGCGCACCAGCCAAGCCGTTGAGTTGAACGGTTGTCGGTGTTGATTTGGAACGCAGCGCAGTTACCAATTTTTGGGTGCGCTGGTCGTCGCGGTATAGTGCAAGGATGCGGTCGAGGTTGCTCACGGGGGCAAAGGTAGGAAAGTGCCGAATAGCTTTAAATTCATTTCAGCAACCCCGCCCCAATCCCACACTCCAAGCACCGTTTCCTATCGCAGTACACATTCTTCAACTGCAAAAGCCCCTGCGTTTGGTATGCCGTGGGCGGCTCTACGCCCAGCCGTTGCCAACCGTCGAGGATGGCGTTTCGCTCTGGTGGCAGGGATTCGAGCAGGTACAGCGCCTTGTCCTTGAAGGCTTCTTCGCTGCGCATTTTACCGTACAAAAACAGGAATGGCACAATGGTATTAATGGTCAAAAGCCGCACAGCGTCCTTGCCCAGCGATTTGTTTTTCTTGGGTGATTCGCTGTCGAAAGTATAGTGCGTGAGCCAGTAGCCATCAAGTTTTACGGTGAAAAGTTCTTCTACATGCTTCTGCGTTTCCACCTCTAATATGCGGCTGAACAGGTGCGCCGACCGCTGCACTAATCTCGCAAACTCGGCCAGCCGGATGGTCGGGAAATTGCCGGGGTGCAGCCGCAGAAACCGCCACTGCACGGCCTCGATGGGCGTCAGGTTGTATTTTTTCCGAAGGAAATTGTATTCTTTTTTCAGCTCATTGGGGTAGGCATCGTCGGTCTGGTCGGGCAGCAGGCCGGACTGGCCGAAGAGCAGCGCCTCCAACTGCGGCAGGCTGTCACGGTGGCGGGCGAGTATGCGCTGCGGCAACGAGCGGGCCAATGCCTCGAACGGTTCGGCGTTCACTTTCAGTCCGAAGTTGCGGGCAACGAACTGGTAAAACGTCTCCTCCCAATCGCCGCCATTGGCCTCCAACGCAGTGCGGATGGCCGTCGTTTTTTCTTCCAAACGCTCCACCAGCATCCGGTCGAGCCAGAGGGTGCGGGTCATGTCGGGCACGGAGTGGAAGAGGTTGTGGCAAGGTATCCAATGCTCGTTGTGCAGCAGCCGCTGGTAGGTGGCGGCGATGCCCGGCGGCACGAGGCTTCGCATTTCGAGGCATGGGATGCGGGTTCCATCGTTGCGCAGCACGGGCTGGTCTTCTTCCATGACTACGTGCAGGATGACGTTACGGTAGGCGGCGTCGGTCTGGTGGCCGTGTCGTAGCCATTCGCTGGCGGTGAGGTGCATCTCCACGTTGCCCGCCCAAGTAGTGTCGCCGATGCGCAACCGGGCGTCGAGGAAGTCGGGGCCAGCGTGGGTATTGTGGTTGCCGGGGGCAATGATTTCGAGCGGCTCGCCCTCGGTACTGCGCAGTCCCGTTTGCTCGAAGCGGCGGGTGCGCCACAGGAAGTGTAGCAGGTCTTCTTTCATAGTATGCCGTTCATTTAGATGGGAAAAGTAAGGAAGAAAATGTTTATGTCCAGTTTTTCTTGAAAAACAACTTCTTGATGAGGAGCGCAAACCCCGTAACTGTCCAGAACGAGAACATGGCGTAGATGAGGCCGGGCTTCACGAGATCCTCATTTTGGAGCAGCACGCTGCCGATCACGATGGCGAGGCTGACGTTTTCCAAGCCCACCTCGATGCTGACGGTCATGCTGTCCTGCGTGTTGATTCGGAGCAACTTGGAGGCGACGAAGCCGAAAATCAGCCCCGCGATGTTGATGACCAATAGCACGGGCAAAAGCGTGAAAAGCTCCTCCCTGCTGATTTCCGTGCCGCCATGCTCCTTGCTGGCGAAGAACTTGATCATATAGACCACAGCGAGCAGCACCACGGAGATGTATTTGAGCAGCTGCTCCGCCACGATGGAGGGTTGCTCGTAGCGCCAACGGAAGGCCATCCCTACCAGTACGGGCAAAATTGTCACGACGAAGATATTGGCAATGGTGTCCCACACGGGCAGTTCGACGGTGACACTGTCGCCGAAGTAAAACCGATAGGCCCAGTTAGTCAGGATGGGGATGGTGAAGACGGCGAGGAAGCTGGAGATGGTCGTCAGGGCAATGATCAGCGCCTTGTTGCCTGAAAACCAGTACGCTATGAGGTTGGAAGTGGTGCCGCAGGGGCAGATCAGCAGGATGAAAATCCCAAGCTGGAAAGTGATGGAGAGCCCGAATAGATAGGCAATCAGCCCTCCAATAATAGGAAGGCAAACCATTTTGAGGAATAGCCCGATGATGGTGATACGGGGGTTTCGGATGATGTACTGGAAGTCTTTGGCCGTCAAAGAGAGGCCAACGCTCAACATTATCATCGCCAAAACTGCCTGTAAAAATGTCTCAACACTAATGAATTCCTGCAAAGTTTGTAGTGATTATAGGGTGCAGCATGGATTGGCGCAAACAATTGAAAACATCTCCTTATTTTCGCCGTTGCCCATATTGTAGCCGTCAAAACTTGTGTAGCTGGCTATTTTAGAATTTAAACAGACTGCCAAACAATTTTGGCAGCTACGGTCCAAAAGACCTCCTGTGAAACTCCAAAGGTAGGAAGGATTTCAAAAGTTGATGAACAAACGATGCGAACCCTTGTCAACAAAATATTCTCAAAATACTTAGAGCACCGCATGGAGGCCAATAGGCGCTTCATGGCCTCGCCGCACGAGACGCAGCAACGGGTGTTGATGGAACTCGTGCAGGCCCACGCCGACACGGAGTGGGGCAAGATGCATGATTTTTCGAGCATCAACTCCCCCACCGATTATGCCCGACAAGTGCCCGTGCAGACCTACCTCAGCTTGAAACCATTTATCGAGCGGATGATGCGGGGCGAAACGGACGTGCTGTATTCAGGCTTCGTTGAGTGGTTCGCCAAGTCGAGCGGCACCACTGGGGCAGTGAGCAAATACCTGCCTGTGACCGAGGAGAGCCTATTCGACAACCATGTGAAGGGCAGTTGGGACACCCTTGCCTTCCTCTACGACAACAACCCGGATTGCAACGTTTTCGCCCATAAATCCATCGTGATGGGCGGCACCTACTACCCCGACGAGGGCTATCCAGCCGTCACCATCTCCGATATTTCGGCGCTGTTGCTGCGGCAAATGCCACTCGTTGGCCGCCTGTTTTACGTGCCGGGGCCAGAGGTAGCGACGCTTCGCAATTGGGAAGAAAAAATCAGCATCATGGCCGATATGCTGCAAGAAGAGGACATCTCGATGATTGGAGGTGTACCTACCTGGACCAATATCTTCCTGCGAAAAGTGCTGGAGGTTTCCGGCAAGCAGAACATTTTTGACGTGTGGCCGAACCTAGAAACCTATATTCATGGCGGTGTCAACTTCGAGCCGCACCGCAAGCAGTTTGACCATTATTTTTCCTCGAAAAAATTCTATTACCAAGAAATCTACAACGCTTCAGAAGGCTATTTTTCCATCCAAAACGACCTGCAAGACAGCAGCATGTTGCTCATGCTTGACAGCTGCATCTACTTCGAATTTTTGCCAAAATCGGAATGGGGTGCCGAAAACCCGAGAGCCATTCCGCTCCAAGAAGTTGAACTAGGCCAAGATTACGCCCTTGTCATCACCACCAACGCCGGGCTTTGGCGCTACATCATTGGCGACACAGTGCAGTTCACGTCACTAAGCCCCTATAAAATCAAGGTCAGCGGGCGCACGAGCCTTTACGTGAACGCTTTTGGCGAAGACGTCATCCTATCCAACACCGACCGGGCCATCACCCTCACTTGCCAGGAATTGGATGCCATCATGAGCGACTACACGATGGCCCCCGTTTATTTTGAGCGGGAAAGAAAAGGCGGCCACGAGTGGATAGTGGAGTTCGAGAAGCACCCCGCCTGCTTGGACACTTTCGCCGAGCGCCTCGACCTGAACCTCCAGCGGGTCAATTCCAATTACGAACAAAAGCGTTTCAACTCAATGGCCCTTGATCGGCTTCGGCTCCATGCCGTGCCCAGGGGAACCTTCACCGATTGGTTACGCTCCAAAGGTAAATACGGTGGTCAGCACAAAGTGCCCCGCCTATCGAACAATCGAACTTATTTGGAAGAGATACTTGAATTTACTGGTATTTACGCTTAAACGATTGAACATGAATACTTCCATCAACAACCCCAACCAAGTGCTAATCAAGGACTTCGAACTGGCCTCTCCCGATGCGGATGCACCTTCGGAGGAGATGCTGTTCCAAATGCTTTGCGACCGTATTTCCTACCTCATCGAGCATAATATGGAGTACCTGATGAGCCTACTTTATCGAAACGACGTGCTGGAGCACAAAATCCTCGACGCGTTTTCGCCCCTGAACCCAGAACCTGCAAATGTGGCCCTTGCAAAGCTCGTTATGGAGCGCCAGCGCCAACGGCTTGCCACCAAAAAGCAGTACGGCAGTCAACGCTCAGACGAAGTTGAAGAGGATTTGAGGTGGTGAAGCATCCAATGAATTTTTAAAAAATCGGCAATCATCCGACCAATTCCATTTAGATTTTTAAAAAATTCAACCAAATAGGCCATTTTTGTTGAAAATTGCAAAAGAACCATGTGGTTATGGCCGTCCAATTTCTTAGGCAAGCCGAATGCTAAAACAGAAGTAAAATGATTGGAATTGACAAGACCGATAAGCTCATACTTTCCATGCTGATGACCGATGCGGAGCAAGCCTATACGGATATTGCGAAGAAAATCGGCTACGTCTCCGGTGGCACGGTGCATGTGCGCATGAAAAAACTGCGGGACATGGGTATCGTGCAAGGTGCGAACCTCATTATTAATCACGAAAAACTGGGCTATGACATCTGCGCCTTCCTCGGCATATACCTTGACAAAAGTTCGCTGTACGATGACGTGTCGGAGGAGCTGAAAAAGATTCCCGAAGTGGTGGAAGCCTATTATACTACAGGCCTTTATAGCATCTTCGCCAAAATATACTGCCGGGACACCAACCACTTGCGGGACGTGTTGCACGACAAAATCCAAAAGATTTCGGGCATACAGCGAACGGAGACTTTCATCTCCCTTCAGGAAAGCATCAATCGCCCCGTGGAGATTTTGGCGGATGAAGAAGAGGCTTGACTAGCCAATTGGCCATATTTTACCAAGCCCTATTCATCATTCATCATTTCGTCATTCATCATTCACAAACTGTTTTGGCGCAGTCTTGGCGTAGTTGATTTGGTTTTATATGAAATAAGCCTCGACTTCCCCTCATAAAGGCTTGTCATCGAGCGTTAAACGACCATGTTGTTCCATCTAAGACCTGTCAATATTTTCTTCTGGGCGCTTGCCATCACGGCCAGCCTCGCAGGTCTGTCGTTTTCCCCAAAACCCGCTTCCTCCAACCCTTCAATCCTTCAACCCTTCAATCCTTCTCAAGAAGAAGACACCGTCAAATACCGTGGCTACCGCCTCGACCTGACCGATTTTGAGATTGTCAAGCGCACGGATGACTGGGTGAAAATCCGTTTCAGCATCGTCAACTCAGGCCGGGTAGATGTAGATTTTTCCAAAAAAGGCACCGAGCATTGGGTGCAAATAAACTTCGACCAGAGCATTTTCAGCAACAAGCTTGGCGGCCTCCGTGGCAATATCCGGCAGGTGCTGTACAAAGAGGAATTCAAGCTGGCCGTTGGCAAATCGGTGCGTGAAAAAGAGCTGAAAGTCCCCGTCATTGTTGAGGAAACAAAAGGGAAACCCAGTCCGCCCGTTGCCGAAGGCTTTGAAACGAAAGTGGGCATCAATCCCGCCGTGCTGGAAAACCAAAACCCCGCCGTATTGACAGACAAGGGCGGCGAGGAGGAATCCATTTCACCTACCACAACGGTACCTGGCATAGCCGAGGACTGCCCCGATATCTACTTCCAGCGCCTGCGCATCATTAAGCAGAACGACAAATCGGCCACCCTCGAATACGCAATTGCCAACAAGGGCCACGGGCCGTTCCAGCTATTCGACAAGGGCGGCGAAAGGGTGCTGATAAAGTCCTTTATTTCTGGTGTACCCACCCTATCGAGGGGTGCGCTGCCCATCAGCGAACAGCCTTTGAAGCCCCAAGCCGGGAAGTCAGGCGAGCTGCAGCCCGGCGATATTTACACTGGCCAAATCGAGATAGATGTGCGCAAAAAGACCCGCTACATGAAAAGCCTTATCCTCTCCCTCGACTCCGACCAGTTCAAGCTCGAATGCGACAAGACGAACAATACGGGGGCGGTGATTTTGGATTGAACACTTCTTTTCCCAACATTTCAAGGCCATTTTGAATAAAGCAAGCCCAACGTCGGTGCGCTCCCATTTGCATTTCTATATTTGGCAGGTATTTTTGAACAAAACAAAAAACAACATGAAACACCTGTTCGTACTACTTCCCTTCCTTTTTTTCGCTTGCGCAAAAAAATTGTCAGTTGATACCCCTGAGCCGAATACGAATGTAGGTCCAATACCTACTGAATCCCAAATCGCTTGGCAGCACATGGAGTACAATGCCTTCGTGCATTTCAACATGAACACCTTCACGAACATCGAATGGGGCATGGGCAGTGAGTCGCCAGCCACGTTCAACCCCACGGCGCTCGACTGCCGCCAATGGGCGAAGGTGTGCAAGGAGGCCGGCATGAAGGGCATCATCCTCACCGCCAAGCACCACGACGGCTTTTGCCTCTGGCCCAGCAAATACACCGAGCATTCGGTGAAAAAATCGCCATGGAAAAATGGCAAAGGCGACGTCGTACGGGAGCTATCCGATGCCTGCAAAGAGTACGGCCTCAAGTTCGGTGTCTATCTCTCGCCCTGGGACCGCAACCATGCCGACTACGGGAAGCCGGAATACCTGACCTATTTCCGCAACCAATTGCGGGAGCTGCTGACCAACTACGGCCCCATTTTCGAGGTCTGGTTCGATGGAGCAAATGGTGGCGACGGCTACTACGGTGGTGCCAACGAAAAACGGGAAGTGGACCGCCAAAATTACTACGACTGGCCGACGACCCACAAGCTCGTGTATGAATTGCAGCCCAACGCCATCATCTTCAGCGACGCCGGTCCGGGCTGCCGCTGGGTCGGCAACGAGGAGGGCTATGCGGGCGAAACCAACTGGAGCGCCCTGCGGCTAAAGGAGTTCTACCCCGGCTCACCGAATTACAAGGAACTCACCAGCGGCCACGCCGATGGCTATGCCTGGGTGCCCGCCGAATGCGACGTGAGCATCAGACCAGGTTGGTACTACCATCCTGAACAAGACGACAAAGTGCATTCATTGGAGAAACTCACCAATATTTACTATAACTCCGTCGGGCGCAACGGCTTGCTGCTACTCAACCTGCCTGTGGATACTCGTGGCCTGGTGCATGAGGCGGATGCCGCTCGTTTGAAAGAATTGAGGGCAACCCTCGACCGAGACTTCGCCACCAATTTTGCAACAGGCAAAAAAGCTAATGCAAGCAATGAGCGAGGGTTGGGTTTTCAGGCAAAAAATACAATTGATGGCAGCCCCGACACCTATTGGGCGACCGCCGATGGCACAAAATCGGCCAGTTTGGAAATTGATTTCACCAAAGACGCAGGTAGTAAAAAAGCGAGCATCAGCCGCCTTGTGCTGCAAGAGCATATCCGGCTTGGGCAACGGGTGACTTCTTTCAAGGTCTTTGCGCAGCAAAACGGAGAATGGAAACCCATTGCCGGAGGCACTACGATAGGCTACAAACGCATCTTGCGCTTCGCAAAAATGGAGGTGGAGAAAATAAAGATTGAATTTGAAGGAAGAGCGGCACTGTGTATCAGCGAGGTGGGGGTTTATTGATTGTTACATGGCTTCATTGTTACTTGGCTTCATGGCTTCATGGCTTCATTGATAGGTGCGTTTGCTTCAACAATGGACGCCATGAAGCCATGAAGCCATGTAACAATTATTCGAACCGCTTAAAAATCAACGACCCATTGTGCCCACCGAAGCCGAAAGTATTGCTAAGTATCGCTCTCACTTCCCGCTGCTGTGCCTCGTTGAAGGTCAGGTTGATTCGGGGGTCGAGTTCCGGGTCGTCGGTAAAGTGGTTGATGGTGGGCGGGATGAAGTTGTGCTGGATGGCCAACACCCCGGCAATGGCCTCGATGGCTCCAGCTGCGCCCAGCAAATGGCCCGTCATGGACTTGGTGGAGCTGACGTTCAGCTTGAAAATATTGTCGCCGAACACCTGATGAATGGCCTTTACCTCGGCGATGTCGCCGAGCGGCGTGGAGGTGCCGTGTACGTTGATATAGTCAATTTCACTGGCGTTCATTTTGGCATCGGCGAGGGCAGCCTTCATTACGTTGGCAGCGCCAAGGCCCTCTGGGTGCGGGGCGGTAATGTGGTAGGCGTCGGCAGTAGCACCAGCGCCCACCAGTTCGCAAAGTATATTGGCACCACGGCGCTTGGCATGCTCCAGTTCTTCAACTACCAGTACCCCGGCGCCTTCACCGAGCACAAAGCCGTCGCGGTCGAGGTCAAAGGGGCGGGAGGCGGTGGCGGGATCATCGTTGCGGGTGGAGAGGGCCTTCATGGCACCGAAGCCCCCGACGGCTACCTTCACGATGGTGGCCTCTGTGCCTCCACTGATGATGACGTCGTTGCGGCCGATGCGCACGTTATCGAAGGCGTTCATGAGGGCATGGGAGGAGGAGGCGCAGGCAGATACGATGGCGTAGTTAATGCCCCGGAAGCCGTATTTCATGGAGACATGGCCAGAGGCGATGTCAATTATCATTTTTGGGATAAGGAAGGGGTTGTAGCGGGGGATGCCGTTGCCGGTGGCAAATTCCTCAATCTCTTTTTCGAGCGTGGTGAGGCCGCCGATGCCGGAAGATATGACGACGCCTACCCGGTCGAGGTCGAGCTTTTCGGGGTCGAGGCCAGCGTGGGCGATGGCCTCGTCAGCGGCGACCATGGCGTAGATAGCAAAATCGTCAATGCGGCGGACATCTTTTTTGTCAATGAAATCCTCTGCGTTGAAGTGTTTGACCTCGCAGGCGAACTGTGTCTTGAAGTTCGTAGCGTCGAAATGGGTGATGGGGCCAGCTCCGTTGGCGCCCTTCTGCAAGCCTTCGAGATATTCCTTGATGTTATTGCCAATGGGGGTTAGTGCGCCGATACCAGTGATGACTACCCTTCTCATAATACAGTTTTAAATGGCGTGGCAGGAGGCAGACGGGTAACAATGTGGGCAAAGCAACTGCCAGACCTGCTGCATGGGTGATTGATAAAGGAGAGAAGCCAAAAACGTGCAATAAGCAGCATTTTTGGCTTCGGAAAAAGAACAATTCGGACGGCCTGTTACGAATTGGTTTCGATGTACTCAATGGCCTGTCCTACAGTTTGAATTTTTTCAGCTTGCTCATCTGGGATGGAGATGTCGAACTCCTTCTCCAATTCCATGATAAGCTCAACGGTATCGAGCGAGTCGGCACCGAGGTCGTTGGTGAAGCTAGCCTCCGGCGTCACTTCTGATTCTTCAACGCCCAATTTTTCTACGATAAGTGCTTTTACACGAGTTGCAATGTCGGACATGTCAAACGCTATTTAATTGAAAAAACAACTTTGAAGATTGGACGGCAAGCGCGCTTTTGTCAACATGAAAAGTTTCCCAAAGACGCTTGACCCTTGCCCTTTACTTCAAAAAGGGTTTAAAAATTCGCTGCAAAGAAAGGCAATGCCGCCGACTTGTAAAAATAATTTTTGGAACGGGGGCCTTAACCCTGTCACATTGATTTCAGGGAAAAAACGAATTGGCGTTTGTCAAGTTCAAAGGGCGGTGTACTTTTGGCGGCCAAACTAATTTGTCAAAAATACACTTAGTACCCTGCGTCTTGAATAAAAACGGCTGTACCGAAAGTCAATTGAAGGAATAAATCAATTGAATACGGCAGTTAATCAGCACCTTTGCAAAGCGAGAAGCATCGGCTTCAATATCACGACCTAATGATGAATAAAGATAAAAACAGTACAAAAATAGTGGCCACCGTAGGCCCAGCCAGCAGCAACTATGAAATGTTGAAGAAGCTGGTCATTGCTGGCGTTGACATTTTTCGACTCAATTTCTCCCACGGTAAGCACGAGGCCCACCAAGAGGTGATTAACCATATACGGCGGGTGAACGAAGAACTGGGCACCCACGTCGGCATCCTCGCCGACCTCCAAGGCCCGAAACTGCGGGTCGGCATCATCAAGGACGAGCCACTCATGCTCGACAAGGACGATGTCATCACCTTTGTGAACACCCCCTGCGAGGGCACCAAGGAGGCCATCTACATGAGCTACCAAGACCTTGCCGAGGACGTGAACCCTGGCGAGACCATCCTTGTGGACGACGGAAAAATCCGCCTCATGGTAATCGAGACCAACAAAAAGGATATCGTCAAGCTTGTGGTGACCCACGGCGGCCCCATCCGCTCCAACAAGGGTGTCAACCTGCCGAACACCAAGGTCCGACTGCCAGCCCTTACGGAAAAGGACATCCGTGACCTCGACTATATTCTTACGCAACCCGTAAACTGGATAGCGCTTTCCTTCGTGCGCAGCGCCCAAGACCTTGAAGAACTCTGGCGGCGAATCAGCGCAAAAGGCCACCCCGCAAAGGTCATTTCCAAGATAGAAAAGCCAGAGGCCTTGGAAAATATTGATGAAATCATCAAAAACTCCAACGGCATCATGATCGCCCGTGGCGACCTCGGCATTGAGACGCCCATCGAAGGACTGGCCATGACGCAGAAAAGCATCATTGCCAAGTGCATCAAGCGCTCAAGGCCCGTCATCGTTGCTACGCAAATGATGGAATCCATGATGGAAAACCCGACGCCGACCCGCCCAGAGGTGACGGACGTTGCCAACGCCGTACTCGACGGCTGCGATGCCATCATGTGCTCCGGTGAGACGGCCATGGGCAAATTCCCCGTGGAAACCATCGAGACGATGGGTCGCATCATCCACGAAGTGGAGACCAACGACCTCTACCAAGTGCGCTTCCCGGAGCCATCGCCCAACTCCTCCACCTTCCACAGCGACGTGGTCTGCTACAGTGCGGTGGACGTGGCCGAGCGAATCAACGCCAGGGTCATCACAGGCATAACCGTGTCTGGCTACACAGCCTTCAAGGTCAGCAGCCGCAGGCCAAAACGAAAAATCTGCATCTTCTCCGGCCAGATACATATACTCGCCACCCTCAACCTCGTGTGGGGCGTCCGGGGCTATTATTACGACAAGTTCACCACCACCGACGAGACCATCGAGGACAATATCAACATCCTCAAAGCAGCAGGCGAGGTCGCCTCGGGTGATGTGGTTGTCAATATCGGTTCCATGCCCCTATCCAAGCGCTTGCGTACCAACATGCTGCGGGTGACGGTAGTGGAATAGATGGAAATTAGGAAATCAAGAAATTGAGGCGGTGCTTCAAAAAACCTATTGCTTTTGCAGCCGTCTCGGCGTTGCCATTGGCATCATTCTATATTTGCTCCGCAATTCAAACTAATCAAATAAATAAAACCCCTTAAACCCCTTTCCATGCAGGTAAAAATCATCAACCAATCCCCCTTTCCGCTGCCGCAATATGAGACTGCTGGCAGTGCTGGCCTCGACCTCCGGGCAAATATTGCGGAGCAAATCACCCTCGGCAGCTTGGAGCGGCAACTGTTGCCGACGGGGCTTTTCATCGAGCTGCCCATTGGCTACGAGGCGCAGGTGCGGCCCCGCAGCGGGCTTGCCATCAAGAAAGGCCTCGGCCTTGTCAACTCTCCCGGAACCATTGACTCTGACTATCGGGGCGAAATCAAAATCATCCTCGTCAACCTCTCAAACCAGCCGCAGACCGTGGAGGCTGGCGAGCGCATTGCCCAGATGGTCATTGCAAGGTACGAGCAAATCCAATGGGCGGAAGTGGCCGTGCTTTCGGAGACGGAACGGGGAGCGGGGGGATTTGGGAGTACGGGGGGGTGAAGGTATGAGGTAAGGAGGTATGAGGTATGAAATTTGCCAACCGTATCAACAAACCTTTTTTGATTG
>JANPLH010000311.1:0-2598 GCA_031426435.1 Saprospiraceae bacterium
TTTTTTTTATATTAAATTTATTTTATATATTTTTTTTTTTTTTGGGGGGGTTTTACCCCCCCCCTTTTTTACTCACCCCCCCCCCCCCCTGGTGGGGGGGTGTTCCAAACCCCCCGCCTCTCAAAACTGACTGCTATTAACTTTAAATGGAAGTATCTACAAAATGGAGTTTCAACAAAATTAAGACCCATTATGACAAAAAACGTCCTTACCCGCCCACTTAATAACTTTTGATAGAACGCTTCAAAAAAGCGCACATATACTATTTTAGAAATACCTTTACAGCTTAGAAGCGCTTTAATAGCGCCATTCAATACGCAATGAGCGTTACCCAACTTTTAAAATCAAATGAGTAAATCTACCAACTTCACAGTGACCCTTCGCAGCGTTTGCTTGTTTATCTTCTTAGGACTGTCAGTTACATTTGTTTACTGCCAACCTGCTGATGATTCGGTATTGCGTCGAAACTTGTTTGACCTCTTTGGCACAGCAAAAATACCTAATCTGACCCTCACCGCCGATTTCGATTCTATCAAGGCCAATATCCGCAACAGAAATTACGTCAACGGAACTATTGAATTTGAACATGGCCGAAAGAGCAAGACTACACTACAGGTTAAATTGCGGCCTAGGGGCAAATCAAGGCGGATGATGTGCGACTTCCCCCCGCTCAAACTGAAATTCGATAAGCAGAATTTAGAAACCCACAGCCTTGAAACTTTCAATGATTTTAAATTAGTCACCCACTGCATGTCCGGTGAGGTTTTGGGCGAAGGTGTTATCCGGCGGGAATATTTGGTTTATAAACTGCTCAATATTATGACGCCCAATAGTTTTAAGGCTCGACTAATTAGTATCGCTTATAAAAACACTGGGAGCAGTTTCAATAAGTCTAAACACCTTGCAATCATCATCGAAGATGCCGAATGCCTTGCCCATCGCATCAAATGCCAAACACTTGAGAGCAAGGTCATCAATATTGACTCATTGCATTCCTACCAGGAAAAAATTACTTCGGTTTTTCAATACATGATTGGCAACGCTGATTGGAGCTATTTGATGGGCAGAAATATTGAACTGCTAAAAGATGAAGCGGGGCTTTTCATCCCGGTGCCGTATGATTTTGACTACGCTGGCCTTGTCAGGGCACCCTATGCCCGTGCGAATATAGCCCTTGGGCAAAAGACCGTTCTTGACCGGGTTTATCTTGGCCACGTCAAATCCTACGAAGGCTTAGCTGATATTTTTACTCATTTCAAGTCAAAAGAGGGGGAATTGATGCAGGCGATTGAAGATGCCAATGGTTTGAGTTACGAGGAGATAACGCAAATGAAGGCTTACCTGACCAGTTTTTTCGATATTATCGCAAGCAAGGAAAGGGTGGAAATTGAGATGCTTCGTTTGAGCAAATAAAACGCTTGCTGAGCAGGATGGAAGTGAAGAAGGAGTTGTCACGATTTTTTGCCCACGAACCTTTCTATTCTATTAAAATCCAATCATTTGGGCACCTGAAAATTAGGCGCTTTGTTTCCCAAAAAAAACCGTGACAACTCCGTTTAAAAGCCAAAACCCGGAAGTGTATCGCCTAAATGAAGAAGAATGTTTTCGCAACTTGCAATGAAAATGCCAATCTCGGCAATTCGTGTCCTAACATAGACTTTTGGTACACGAAGTGTTGGAATCAATAGAAACATTTTTATTGCCCACCAAAATTAGACCCATGTTAAAGCAGGTAGAACATATTGGCATCGCCGTAAAGGACCTAAAAACAGCCAATGCCCTTTACGAAAAACTCCTGGGCATCGGACCTTACAAGCTGGAGGCAGTTGCTTCCGAAAATGTCGTGACTTCCTTCTTTCAAACCGGCGAAGCCAAGGTCGAACTGCTTGAAGCCTCCTCACCGGATAGCGCCATTGCCAAGTTTATCGAAAAACGGGGCGAGGGCATACACCATATCGCATTTGAAGTGGAAGACATCAAGGCTGAAATGCAACGACTTGAAAATGAGGGGTTTGTGTTGCTCAATAAGGAGCCAAAACTGGGAGCGGACAATAAATTGGTCTGCTTCATCCATCCAATGTCGGCGAATGGGGTGCTGGTCGAACTTTGCCAAAGCATCTGAATTTCATCAAGCCAATATCCCCTTCACAATTTCCCCCGTGACATCCGTCAACCGATACCTGCGACCTTGGTGCCTATAGGTCAGCTTGGTGTGGTCGAGGCCTAATTGGTTCAGAATTGTCGCATGAAGGTCGTGGATGTGCATCGGGTCTTTGGTGATGTTGTAGCCAAACTCGTCCGTTTCGCCATAGACGATACCAGGCTTGATGCCACCGCCCGCCATCCAGATGGAAAAGCAGCGGGGGTGGTGGTCACGGCCATAAAGCTTGGCATCAATGGGGCCTTGGCAGAAGTTGGTGCGGCCAAACTCCCCTCCAAAAATAACGAGCGTATCATCCAGCAATCCCCTTTGTTTCAAGTCCATGATAAGCGCTGCGGAAGGTTGGTCGGTTTGTTTTGCCTGCATCCCCATTTCATCCACGAGGTTCGAGTGCTGGTCCCAGCCCTGGTGGTACAATTGGATGAAGCGAACGCCCT
>JANPLH010000312.1:0-4630 GCA_031426435.1 Saprospiraceae bacterium
GTTCGGCAATGGGCAAGCACCACCTGTTTGCTGCTCGCTGAAAACAACAGTTACTGCCGAGCAATCGGTCACCGTCGGCGTCTGCACGGGTGGCACATTGGGACAAACCGCCGTGACGCTGGCTGGCACATTGCTGAAAACGGGTGGCTGGTTGTCCACCACATAAATCGTTTGCGAAGCGGTGGCATCGTTGCCGCAGTCGTCGGTCGCCGTCCAAGTGCGGATGATGGTGCGATTGCAAGTTGGACCTGTGCTGGTTTCGGCAAAAGTAACCGTGACACTGGGGTCGCAGGCATCAGTAGCCGTCACATTGGCCGGGGCAGGTATGCTGTTGCAAGCGGTAAGGTTAAGGGTACTTGGCACGTTTTGGAAAACGGGCGCTTGTCCATCCGTGATGGTCAGGTAGCCAATGAAAATAGTCTCGTTGCCGCAGTTGTCGGTACCCGTCCAAGTGACTTTGATAGGGGTGCCGTTGCAGGAATTGGGCGGCAGCCCAACAAAATCATGGGTGAAGGTGACGGGCTGGCTGAGGTCGTTCCAGTTGCCGCTGTAGTTGAGCCAATGGTCGAGCTGAGCAGCGGCATTGGGGTTGCCACAGTCGAGGTTGAGGTTGGTGGGCTTCACGCAACCGGGGCCTTGGGTATCCACGAGCGTGAAGGTGGCGCAGGTGGTGAAGGTGTGCCCACAGTTGTCATGGGCGGTGAAAATAACGTCAATAAACCCGTCCACGTAACTACAATTGTAGGTCCAATCGTCCATGTCGAAATTGCTCGTCCATGTGATGGGGCCGCAGCCAGGCACACTGAAAGTAGCACCGCCGTGGTTGTTTACCCAATCTTGTGGGCCGTTCATATAGTTCATCAAAGTGGCTTCGAGCGTCACGTCCTGTGCAGGGGTGGCCACCACGCCAGCTGGCAGGTTGTTCACCACGGTCGGGTTGCTAAAGCCTCCGCCAAGGTCGCCGCTGAGGTCAGTGGCGATGAAGCCGCCAGCATTGCCACCACCAAAAGCAGTATTGCAAAGCGCCGACACAGCGCCGGGCGCATTGGGGTCGAGCGCTACGTTGAACTCGACAATCAACTCTTGTCCGCCCGATAGCCAGCCCGTGCCGGGATAAAAGAGGTTGATATAATTGATGCCATCATAGCTGGGATCGAGCAAGGGTGGCCCTGTGGCATTAGAGTAGGTTATTTGCGGAGCAGAAACAAGGCCCGTAAAAGCGGAACCAAAATAGAAATTGAGGTCATCATACAAGAAAAGCTCCTTGAGGCCGCCCGCATTGTTGTACATACTGAGTTTGACCTTGAAGATAGGGGTAGTCGAGTTGATGCTGTCGCAAGCATTCAGGCCATAGTTGTTGACGGGTGTTACAGTTTTTGTAATCAACAGTGATGGAAAACCCACGGCACATGCCCCAGAAACATTGGGAGGGGCGAGGGTGCAAGCGTAGAGGTCGTCGTATTGGCAGCGGGGCGCACAGAGTTCAATGGTAAAAGGCTCGCCCGTTTCTGCGCCACCGTTCAATCGCCAATATTCCACGCAAACCTTCGTCACGGGCTGTGCGCCGGTGCTGGCCTCCCACCAAATTCCCTTTCCAGCGCCGGAGCCAGCGAAGGTGATGCCAAGCGAATTGACCACAGCAGGAGGGCCATTGCCGTTGCCTGTTAAAGTAACAGCGTCGGCACCAAGCCATGCCTTTACCCTTACCCGCTCTGGCCCTGCAAAGAAGCGGTGCTCCTTGGAATTCACCCGCAGCGGGCGGGCTTCGTCGAGGGTAAAACAATAAGTATTGCCGCCGTTGTTGATGGTTTCACGGGTATTGTCGAAACTGTAGCGGCCATAGGGCCTTGGCGGCCTATTGTTCAAAAAATTGACAGCACCAGAGCCAGTCGAGGGGTCGGCGTCAATTTCCATGAAGGTAATCGGGTCGCCCGTTTCATCGCAAAAGCCCGTGTTGAAATTATGAATGGGGTTGCCAATATCGAGGTCATAGCCTTCATTGGAGACCATCCAACCCCAGCGGCTGATGGGCGATGCGCCGCCGCAAGTAATGGCAGGGTCGGCCACGCATTTGGTGCCTTCAATGCTCAGGCGGAACGGCTCCAGGGATGGCAGTTCACCTGCCGGAGCGTAGTATTGGATGCAAACCTTGGTGACAGGCTGAGCACCCGAATTCACTGACCACCAGAGGCCGCCGCCCATTTTGCCATTTGCGTTAAAATGAACGTTGCCCGTGCCGTTGCCGGTTATGGTGGCATTGCCAATGGGGCCTTGGTAAGAGGCGGTGAGGTTCACGGGGTTCACGCCATTCAGTGCGGAGATGCGGATATTTTCGCCATTTGAGAAATAAGCATGTTCCCGGCTGTCCATGCCAAATGGTGCGGCGATGCTAAGGTCAAAGCAATACTGTACGCCTGCAGTTCCCATGTTTTGGCGGGCAAGGTAAAATGAGCTGTTGCCCCATCTGCGAGGCTTGCGGGCATTGACGGCGCTGCTGTTGGCGGCATTGGGCGCTGGGCCGGAGGTGATGTTGAGCAGGATGGGATTTGCGCCGCTGCAAATACCAGAACTGAAATTGGCAACGGTGCCACCGCCTTGCAACAACAAGCGTTGCGCAGCGGAGAGGTTGCTCCAAGTGCCCACATTTTGAAGTGCCATGAGGCTCCAGGGGTGGTAGGTATGCCACGATTGGAGCAAAATGAACGCCATTGCCAGAAGGGGCAACAACAATCGTTTGCGGGGCAAAATCTTAGTTGCTGCCTTTCCAAAATGGAAATGCAGCCGTTTGGTAAACGTGTACATGATTCAAGTTTTTGATGATGAAAATGGAGCAGCCTCCATTGTGTGAGATATAATTGAAAAACAGGAGTGCTAAAACAGCGACCCTATTGATTCGGCGTAATTGCCGGAGGTAAGATGTCCAGAATGTAGCGCTAAGATAATGGAAGTTGCCGAGGAAAAAAACACCTGACCGATTCATTAAATTGAAACAAAGTAAATTCAAAACATGCTTTCCACCCAAATTGCCACTTCAAGGTGTACTGACACCATGTTCTACTACTAAAGCCATAATCACTCAACAAGGTATTTATGTTTCCACCGATTGTCACCCATAATTGGCAGTTCATCAATCTCATCAGCGATACCAACTTATATTATAGACATTTGCGATGCTAAAAGCAATTCCTCAAAACCTTTGGGCTCCCCCAACGATAATAGCAAAACTACCGTACCAGATACAGTATGAAACATTTTAAGGTTAAAGATTAAAGGCAATAGACACCTAAAATCTTTTTGACCGATTCGATTGGAGTTGGGCGCCGGGAGACCGGCGTTCTTTTTTTTATAACCTACCCATTTTGTGGTTTCTACATTCCCATCCTAAAATTATTGCCAAATCTTTCTCTTTTCATTGCCATAAAACCATTGGCGGCACTCAACTTTCTTGTCGTTTTTTTTAAATAAATTACCTTCGCACCGTATCCGGTTTCGGGTTTCGGATTTGGGAATTTGGGGTCAGCCCCACCTCCTTTTTCCGAAATGCGAAATCGCAAACCCGAAATCGCAAAATGAGTAAAATAAACTTTGAACAGCTCGAAACCGGTGTGAACGGCTACCTTGATGCCGCCCTCGCCGATGGAAAAATTGATGCACAGAGTTACGAAATGGCCAAGAAGAACACTACGACCTTCTTGCAGCAGTGGCTTACCGACGACAACTTCCTGCGGGTATCGCCCAATGTGCGCAAGGGCATCCTTGCCGCCGCCGACGCTGGCCGCTGGGAAGACATCGTGAACACCTTCCGCAAAAAGATGAGCTTCGGTACCGGCGGCATCCGGGGCTTCATGGCCAACGACCGGGAGAGCATCGTCCGCATGGAAAAAGAGGGCCTCGATGCCCCCATCCTGAAAGGCCCGAACACCATTAACAATGTGGTGCTACTGCTAACGAGCGCTGGCGTGGCAAAGTTTGGAAGGGAAAAAGGTTTTGATAAAATCGTCATCGGCTTCGATAGCCGGGTGCGGGGCGCCGACTTTGCCAAGGCCATCGCCGAGGAGTTCCTAGCTTACGGTTTCACGGTTTACCTCTTCGACGAGGCTTGCCCGTTCCCAGAGGTAACCTTCGCCATCCCCTTCGTGAAAGCGCAAATGGGCATTCTGCTCTCCGCAAGCCACAACGACTACCGCTACAACGGCTACAAGCTCTGCTGCGGCAACGGCTCCCAATTCGACCCAGAGGAGC
The DNA here is from genome assembly GCA_031426435.1 of Saprospiraceae bacterium. Lineage (GTDB taxonomy): Bacteria > Bacteroidota > Bacteroidia > Chitinophagales > Saprospiraceae > UBA6168. The sequence goes on from JANPLH010000312.1 coordinate 4,243, forward strand.
GCACCGATATGTACAACAACTATATCGTGAAGGTGACCAGCGACGACATCAAGACCACGCCCATTGCGCAAGCGGCAAAAGGCAAAGTCGTATGGCTTGGGGGCAGTGCAAAACTGCCCGGCACTGACTATCACGGCCACGATGAATTGCTGAACATCCATGCCGCCTACGGCAATCAGGTAAAGCACTTCCTGCTGCAAGACACCACCAGCAAAAAGGCGCTCAACATCGCCTTCTGTGCCTACCACGGCGCTGGCCGCAAGCTTGTGCCACAGCTACTCAGCGATGTTGGGTTTGAAAACGTCAACATTATCCATGAAAATGGGCTGAACGACTTGAACGGTCTGTTCCCCAGCTTCAACAGCGACCCCGGCTTCGAGCAGCAGCC
>JANPLH010000313.1:0-23084 GCA_031426435.1 Saprospiraceae bacterium
ACAACAACAAGCGCACTATCTTTTTTATTTTTAACAAAAAATCTATACGCAATAAAATTAATAAAAACCAATCACCAATCACCAATTACCAATTACCAAATTATGTCTTCCTTCCTACTCGAACTATCCTACCTCATTGGCTCTATCACCTTTGTAGTAGGTTTGAAAAAACTGAGCCACCCAGAGACGGCACGGCAGGGCAACTTGTTGGCGGCGGCGGGCATGGGGCTTGCCATATTGGGCACCATACTTTTCCATGAGCACAATGGTGAGCGCATTGGCAATATCGGCTGGATAGCTTTGGCTGTGGCCATTGGTACAGCTGTCGGTTGGATGATGGCCATGCGGGTGAAAATGACCGGGATGCCGCAAATGGTATCACTTTTCAATGGCATGGGCGGCGCTTGTGCGGCCATCATTTCCATTGTGGAATACCATTCGCATCCCGAAGGAGCAGCAGGCTACTTCCTGGTGGTGTTCCTCGGTTTGGTCATCGGCAGCATTTCGTTCAGCGGCAGTATGATTGCCTTCGGCAAATTGGATGAAAAAATAAAGGACTTCTCTGCCAAATGGCTGACAGTATTTAACCTATTGCTGCTCGCAGTCATCATCATCATATTGGCAGTAGCAGTCAGCTCCCCAGCGACTTTCGGGCCATCGGTGCTTTGGATTTTGCTGGCTTTGAGCTTGTTGTACGGGGTTCTTTTTGTCATGCCCATTGGTGGTGCCGACATGCCCGTGGTCATCTCCCTGCTCAATTCTTTGACAGGCATGGCTGCTGCGTTTGGTGGCTTTTTGTACCACAACCAAATCATGCTCACGGGCGGTATCCTCGTCGGTTCGGCAGGCACCATTCTCACGGTGCTGATGTGCAAGGCCATGAACCGCTCCTTGCTGAACGTCATCATTGGCTCGTTTGGTGGTTCGGCAGCCGGGGCCGCAGCTGCCACTGGCGACCAAACGGTGAAGGAAGTCAATTTGACAGACGCTGCCATCCTTTGCTCCTATGCCAGCAAGGTTTGCATTGTGCCCGGCTATGGCTTGGCCGTTGCGCAAGCACAACATATTTGCCATGACCTCGAAAAGCAATTGGAGGCAAAAGGCGTGGAAGTTTATTACGCCATTCACCCGGTAGCAGGGCGTATGCCAGGTCACATGAACGTGCTGCTGGCCGAAGCCGACGTGCCTTACCCGAAGCTCGTTGAGATGGAAGATGCCAATGGCATGATGTCCAGTACGGACGTGGCCATCATCGTTGGGGCAAACGACGTGGTGAACCCAAGCGCCGAAGATGACCCCGGCAGCCCCATATATGGGATGCCTGTCATCAAGGTTTGGGAGGCCAAGAATGTCATCGTAATGAAGCGCAGCATGAAGCCTGGCTATGCTGGCATCGAGAATCCGCTGTTCTTCCATACAAGAACCAAGATGCTTTTTGGCGATGCAAAAGATACTTTGCAGAAGCTGGTAGGCGAGGTAAAAATGACGTAGCCGCCAAATTTATTTGGCGTTTACAAGAAAAGGCTGCCCGTGGGCAGCCTTTCTTGTTTTTGAATATGCAATGGAGAGCGTAAAGCAACTTATATTCCTATGCTAACCGGGTCATGTCCCTAACGAGGATTTTGCCACGGTTGAAGTAAATCAGGTCGGATTTGCGCAGTTCGTTCAGCACCAAAGTCACGGTCTGACGAGAAGTACAGGTGATATTGGCGATGTCTTGGTGTGTCAAGGAATGTTTTAGCAGCATTTCAAGCCCTACTTTGCGGCCAGTCTTTGATACCGAATCCTTGATGAACTCTACGATGCGGGTACGGGCATCTTTGAAAATTAAAGACTCCAATTTGCTCTCTGCCCGCATGAGCCTATTGCCAAACAGGGTCATTATGCGGTCGCAAAGATTGAAGTTCAGACGCATGAGTTTTTTCAAATCCTCCACTTTCAGCGAGTAGATATGCACTTCTTCACGAAGTGCCTGAGCGAGGTCTTGACGGCGGGTTTCACCGATGATGCCCAGTTCGCCGAACATAGCCAACGGCTGGAACAACGACTTGATGATTTCTTTGCCATCATCAGAGTGCATCGCAATCTTCACGATGCCTTTTGCCAAAAAGAAAATCTGGTCGGAAACCTCGTCGGGTAGGTAGATATAGCTGAACTTGGCTTTGACCTTGTATTCGGCCATGGACTCAAGTTTGAATTTTTCCTCCTCGCTTAGGCAATCAAAAAGTGGGAAGTCGGAAATCGGAGCAATACCATTTTGTGTAGCTAATGCAGTCATGTCTTTCAATTTTTTCTTACTGTGAAACGAACATTTGAGTTTACGGTATGAAAGACACAGTTTGAAATGACTACCCCTACGCTCAAATCGGTTTTCCCAAAATAAACGTCTGGAAGGCGTTGGAAACGAGCTTTATTTTACAGTTAGGTTCACCTTTTTTAAGAATTAAAATCTGAATTGCCTGATAAATTGGTAAGCATTCAGACGATTGTTTTGAAAGTGGGTTTGTTTATTTGCATAATTTCCGAAAAGAAGTTTTTCTAAAATTTTGACGTTTTTGTTATTCCTATGACGAAAGCGATAGTTGGGGAAAATACCAACTACCCAGAAACAACAAACCCTGTCAGTGAATCGAAGCACTGACAGGGTTTGTAATCCGGGGCAATCCCAATCCAACGGTTTATCGCTTTGGCCGCCGCATGACCAAGCTATCCGCTGGATAATTGGCCTTTAATCTATCCATATTGGTTTGTGCCCAAGCCGTCAACGTTTCCCGCTGCTCATCGGAGAGCTTGGCTTCTGGATGAAGGCCAAACCAAGTATAGCTAGAAATCGGCATTTCCTTCTCTTTTACCACATCAATAACCTCTTCAAATTTGTGGTTTTGCACCGCAACGGGCAGATTAGTGAACTCCGAAAGATTCAGTTTCTTCTTGCCACCTTTCACATGGTTGTTGAGCCACCAAGCCGAAGGCTGCCAATTGGCGTACCAGGGATATTCAGTCTGGTTGGTATGGCAGTCGTTACAGGCAGCTTTCAAGATGGCATTGACATCGGCTGGCACAGGGTATTTTGTAGCAACGCCGAATGTTTCGTCGCCGGTCAAGTTTCTGGTTGGCTTGATGAACTGGATGATGACCAAAACGGCCAAAAGTCCCAATAGTATCTTTTTTTTCACGGTGCTTATTTTTCAAATAAAAAACCGGTAAGTGGCGGCACAAGATAATTTCATTTTTCACCAATTAAACCGCCGCCACATCACCAGTCAAATAAATTTATTTTTATCACCTCGTCGCTCATCCCTGCTTTAGCCCATCATGTCGTTGCCCTGCATGTTCATGCGCATATTCTTGCGCTTGAAAAGGGATGCGTCCATTTTGCCGAAGCGATAGGAGAAGTTCAGGCGCAAAATCTGTGGGTCACGGTAGCGGTATTGTTCTTGAATAAAGAAATCCGACTTGGTATAAGACCCACTCCTACGGGTCCTGAAAATATCGTTCATATTCAGGGTGATAGTGCCTTTTTTGTTCAACACCTCCTTGCGGATGGAAGCATCGAAAAACCAGTTTTCGAGGGAGTAGCCTTGGGCAGTGTTGGTCGGGCCAGACATCCAAGGCATACGGTTGCCGCTGTCAGGCGTGAACGATGCCTTGCTGCGATACTCGCCAGTCAATTGCACCGTAAAACCAAGCGGAAGTTTCAACTGTAGGTTCTCTTTGATGAACCAACTCAGGCGCTCGATTTTCAGGCCAGCTTCTACATTGGAGGCATCCACGGTGGATTGATACACATTGACATTGGTTGTCAAGTCCAGCATTTCAAATAGGCTATTCTTCAAAGTGGCCTCTGCACCATAGGCTTGGCTGCTGTTTGAGTTGGCATAGGTAGCTACAACGACTTCTCGGTTTAGGTCTTCGTTGAACTCGTTTTGTAAATAGTTGGTAATCAGGTTAGTAGCTCGCTTGTAGTACACCGAAAACAGCAAGTTGTGGCCTTTCGAGAAAATGTTCTGGTAAGAAATTTCCAATGAGTTCATGAACTCAGGTACCAGTGCCGGATTGCCTCGGCGAAGGTTTAGCGAATCAGAAAAATCGGTGAACGGCATCGTCTGGAAGAAATTAGGGCGATTGATGCGACGGGTATAGGCAAACTGAAGGTTGTCCTGGTCGTTGAGTTTTTTGGTCAAAAACACGCTGGGGAACAGGCTCAAAGGGTAGGCAATGGTAAAAGAAGAATCCCGGTCGGTCAGCGCACCTTTGTAAACGCTGCTCTCGGCTCGAAGCCCTACTTGGTAGCCCCATGAAGGAAATTGGTGGTTGAACTGGGCATAAGCTGCATATACATCATCGTTGAACTTGTAATTGTCTGCAAGGCTTGTCACTTGCACTTCTTGTCCAGTTGTTCGGTCTGTATAGAAATTGCCTTGTTCATTCTTGTTTTGACGCATGGAGCCACGCAATCCCCCTTCCAATTTCATTTGTTTGTTGAGCGGATTCACGAAGTCCGTTTGTACGGTCACAAATGAGCCACGACCATCGCCTTTTTGACGTTCTACGCTGGTATAGCCTTCATAGTCAGTTTCAAAATTGCTTTCTCCGAAGAACTTGGTTCGGTTGTAGTTCACGTCAGCGGTCCATTCTGCGCCTTCTTTTGGGAACAAATGCTTGAACTGCACCGAGGAACCGAGGTTGCGGAAATTGCGGTCTTGTAAGGAGTTGCGAACATAGCTGCTGCTGTTGTAAACGGTATTATCGGAAAGAAAGGAGTCAGCAGTTACGGTCAGCACATCCATTGGTTCAAAATGGCCTCGTGTCAAATTGCCAGAAAGCGTAATCGTGTTCCGGTTGTCAATGAACCAATCAAAGCCAGCCCTCGCATTGGCGAAATAGCCCTCCATTGTATTGTCCACGATTTGCGAAGAATAAACCCTCGGTGCGAAGGAAGTCGCAAAATTGTCCCGATAGGTTTCACCATCAGAAAAGCCCTTGTTGCGGTTAAAACTTCCGCTGATAAAAAGGTTTGTCTTTTCGGCCCTTGCGTTCACATCCCCGCCTGCATTGTAGCCAGTGCGGGTGTCAGTGCCGGCCCGCACGTTGCCGTTGTAGCCAAGTCGTTTTTCTTTCTTTAAAACTATATTGATGATGCCTGCTGTGCCACCGCCAGCGTCGAATTTAGCGGAGGGGTTGGTGATGACCTCCACGCTTTCAATGGCATCGGCGCTGATTTGGTCAAGGCTGAGGGTCGTCGGGCGACCATCCACGAAAATTTGCGGAGCGCCATTGCGAAGCGAAACAGTACCATCAATGTCCACGGAAAGCGAGGGTACATTCTTGAGGGCGTCCTGTGCATTGCCGCCAGCAGTAGAGGCATCCTTGTCCACCCGATACACTTTTTTGTCGAGGGCGAGGGTGGTTTGCGAAGCTTGGGCAGTGACGGTAACTTCGTTGAGCATGGTGGCAGTGGTGGCCAACTTGATATTGCCTAAGTCTTTTTCAAAACTGCCTGAGCCACCGCCCATGCCGCCGCCAGGCATTCCTCCTCCGGGAGCTCCACCAGGTGCGCCGCCTCCAGGTGCGCTGCCTCCAGGTGCGCCGCCAGTTGGTGCCTTTACGCCAAAACTCACTTTCTGCGTTACTTCGGCATAGCCGATAAAAGAGATTTTGAGGTTGAAGTCTCCAACGATGGGCAGTTTTTCGAGGTTGAAGTCACCGTTTTCTTCGGTGATTTGACCCGTAATCATTTTCTCTTTCATGCTCTTGCTGACCGTGTCGAACTGCATTCCGTACAACTCGACCGTAGCATAGGCAACACCTTTCTTGTTTTCATCAATGACCTTTCCGTAGAATCGGCCAATGTTCATTTGCTGTGGGCCACCCTTACCAGCGGGAGCGCCACCACCGGGAGCGCCCGGCCAGTTTTGTGCAGCCAATTGCGAAGTAAAAAATGCAAAGAGGGCTACCGTGAGTGTTTTCAAAATGGATGAAGGATTTGTGTGAAATAACTTTTTCATAATTACAGTTAGGTGAAAAATTTCTTGGTGCAAAGGAAAACTAAACGTTTGAACCAATAATTTGGTTATCGTCAACTATAAGCTTTGAGGAGATGAAACACTAACTGTGGCCGATTTTGGTCATAATATAGGCCTTACTGCCAAATCAGCCCTTTTTATCGGCACATTTTCTCCTTTCATCGCTTCGCAAGTTAATGGGGCGCTTCTTCACCTATTTTTGTTGAAATTTCGGTTTCAATACCGTTTGGCAAATGAATTTTTTACAAAAAAGCTTTGCATCCGATACCCTTTTCAAATTCGTGTTCCACTTGGTTTTATGGACGATTTGGATTGGCCTGCCCATTGTCACCAACAGCGACAATGAGCGAGCATACCAATTTGCGATTGCCGTCATTCCCGTAGCCTTGACCAATATCCCCTTGTTCCTGCTCAACTCTGAATGGTTGGTTCCAAAGGTATTTGGCAGAAAGGGCATGCCAGCTTACCTCTTGTCATTGCTTGGCCTCATAGTGGGCTTTGCCATTTTTCAAAATTATTTGAAGGAGGTAATCATTCCTTGCAACCTAATACGCAGGCACAACGACGTGTTTTGGGCAGTGGTGCCAGTGGTTTTTGTTACGGCCATTAGCACTGGCTACGGTTTTATTTCCCTGTTTTTGAAACAACAAAAGACTCGCCAGCAAGAGCAGGAGGAGCGCATGAAATCGGAACTATCCTTCTTGCGTTCGCAAATCAGCCCGCATTTCATTTTCAATATTCTCAACAGCATCGTCTATCTCATTCGCTCAAAATCGAGCAACGCCGAGGCAGTGACCATCAAGCTCTCGGAACTGATGCGCTACATGCTCTACGAATCTGGCGACGCCCAGGTGCCGCTCGAAAAAGAAGTGGAGTACCTGAAAAACTACGTGGAGCTTCAAAAAATCAGGTTCGAAGAAGACGTTGATATCCGGTTGAACATCGAGGGCGCTCCTGGCCCTCAGCTCATTGAGCCGATGCTGATGATTCCCTTCGTTGAAAATGCCTTCAAGCATGGTGTAGGCATTGTTTCCCAACCCGTGATTGACATTTCGTTGGTCATTTCTAAGAAATCCCTTTCTTTCGCAGTGAAAAACAAGGTGACAGGCGAAGCCACAGAGGACAAGGACAGCGCATCCGGCATCGGCTTGCGCAATGTCCAGCGCCGATTGGAACTGCTCTATCCCAACAAGCACGAACTGAAAATCGGGAAGGAAGGGGAGTGGTTTAATGTTTCGCTGGAGTTGAAGACCAACGCCTAATTCCCGCCTTGTCTTTTCTTATTGTCCATTAATCGTAAACCGACCAATATGAAAATCGCACTCGGAACCGACATGGAAGGCCATGTGCCAAAAATGGTGGCTGAGGAGCTTCGCAAAATGGGCCATGAGCCGACGCTTTTTGGTGCCTTCAAAACCAGTTCATCGCCTTGGCCTAAAGTTGCTATCGAGGTGGCGCAGGGCGTGGCCAAAGGCGAATTCGACATGGGCGTGCTGTTCTGCTGGACGGGTACGGGCATCAGTCTTGCCGCCAATAAGGTGAAAGGCATTCGGGCCGCCCTCTGCAACGATGCCGAAACTGCTGCCGGTGCCCGCATATGGAACGATGCCAACGTGCTGGCTATGAGCTTGCGCAGCACCTCGGAGCAGGTGGCCAAGGAGATTTTGGAAGCATGGTTCACTACCCAGCCCAGTGAAGACCCAGAAGACGTAGTCTGTTTGGAGTATTTGGAACGCATTGAAAATGAACGGTTTAGGTGATTGGTGATGGGTGATTGGTAATTGGTGATTCGTGATTAGGCTTCAAAATCGAAACAACAGGACTTTATGAAAAAGGGAATAATTGCCTTTATGCTTTTTGTATTCATTGCCAAATTGTTTGCTGGCAATGCGGAAGACCTATTTGCCGAAGGCAACAAAGCCTATCAAGCAAAGGATTTTGCAAAGGCAATAGAACGATACGAACAATTAGCTACCGATGGCTACAAGTCGTCCGATTTGGAATACAACCTCGGCAATGCCTGGTATCGGCAGGGCAGCACGGGGCGGGCCATCCTGCATTTTGAGCGGGCGCTGGTGCTGGAGCCTAAGCACCAGGCTGCCGCCAAAAACCTGGCCTTTCTTCGCTCGAAAATCACGACTGATATTGAGCCGCTGCCCGATTTTTTCTTGAAACAATGGTGGAAATCAGCGCAAATGGCCTTGGGTGCCACGGGAATGGGTTTGTTGGCCATGTTGCTGTGGTGGGCAGGGTTTGGGGCTTTGGCAGTATGGCAAATAGGCAAGTCACGGCCCCAAAAAAAATGGGGCTTGATAGCGGGTGTTTGCCTGTTGGGCATCAGCCTATTGCCGTTTGCATTGGCCATGAGCCGAACCGCGTATGGAAAACATTCAGGCGAAGCCATTTTGGTGCAAAAAACGGCCATACTTCGCTCGGCACCGGAGGACGGTTCGCAGGAGGTACTGACCATTGCCGAAGGCACCAAACTCAAACAGATAACGCAATTGGAAGGCTGGTGGCAGGTCAGCTTGGAGAACGGCGAAACGGGCTGGCTGCCAGAACAGGCGATGGAGCGGATTTAACGGTTGGATAGGACACAGATGTAACGGATTTAACTGATTCACACAGATTTTTTCAGTGGAAATCAGTTAAATCCCTTACATCTGTGTCCTATCAAAATCTCGCTCAATGTAAATCAGTTAAATCCCTTACATCTGTGTCCTATCAAAATCTCGCTCATCTAATCTTCTCGCATGATTTTTTTTAATTCCTCAAAGCTTTTCTCCTTTTCCGGGTCACCCTTCGTCATGGCCAATTTCAGATTTGCGTTATCAATGAAAAGGCCGAACAAGTCGGCAGCGATGTTTACCAAAATCATTACGCCAAGGTAGGCGATGCCACCACCGAACAGCACGACGAACCCGCCCAATATCACCGTCAATTGTTGAACAAAAATGCGCCGCAATGGCTGCAACACAATTTCTTCCGCTGGTATTCCTGCATATTTATTGGTCATGACTTCCCGGACAAAGACGATGACCTGCATCATCGAAAAAGAAACCAGCACCCAAGTGAGGTTCCCCATGGCAGCCCGGTACATGGCCGTGATGATGCCGTCGGGAAAGGCTTTTTCGGCGAAGCCGCCCAGAATCATGCTTTGCACGAAAATGAAAATCCCACAAAAAACCAGCAGGAATATGGGCAACCAACTGGCGGGCATTTGAGTGCCGCCATCCTCCGGTTTGTATTTTAGCCTAAGTGCCTCAGTCTTCGGTAGGCTGCCCCACCGAAAATGCACATACCAAAGCCGCACTGCATGAAACAGCACCACAATGATGGTTTCTAGGAAATAGGCCAGGATGAGTTCATGCGCATTCCAACCCAAAAACAACACCCCATAAAGCGGGATGAGGTTCATTACGATGATATTGGCAAGGCGAAAAACCTTGGCAGCCTTGGCGGATGTTTCAGGCATGACTGGGCGGTTATTCTTTTACGTACTCGACTGGAGTGGAGAGGAAATCAGGATTTTTCATGGAAGCAGCCACTTCTTCTTGGAGCGCCTCCTGGCTCGTGACTGCATCCATGCCCCCCACCATCAAACTCATGTCTTGCAACACCAATTTATTGCCATCAAAGGCGTAGTGATAATGGTAATATTTCTTGTCTTCTTGGTCTTTGGCTTGGGCGTAGATAAAAGTTTGGCCATTGAACTTGGTGGTATATCCAAGCAGGAAATCGGTTTCGAGCATATACATTTCACCCCGTTCCAATACTTCAATATCGTACTTGTTGTCGTCGTTTTTTGTGACTTTGACCTTTTTGATTTCTGAATCATCCGACTGAGAAACCCAGGTACCTATAAGCTTTTTATCCAATTTTTCGCTGTCGGGCTTGCCCAATGGGTAATCGAGGCCAACTGGGCAACCGGTTGAAACCAGCACAACGGCAGCCATTGCGACAGCCGTAGAAAAGGACTGAAAGGAAATTTTCATTGATTGGTATATTTGATTGAAAATGAATGAATTAGCGATGGTTATAAACGTGGCTTTTAGAAAAATCATTGTTCAAAGTTGGTGGATTGCGAAAGCAGGCATTGAATTTTTTTACAATGCAAAATTAGCTCCAAAGTACAACGCGTTTTAGTGTGTGGTGGGTTTCAAAAGGCAATGGCTCATGCCAAGCCGCTTACTTTGTGATTCAAGACATGGCCACTTATTTCTGATAATTCAACAACCGCATCAGTTCTTCCATATTGGATTCACTGACCGGGATTTCATAGGTGCCAATCATCACCTGATGGCTGCGGATGGATTCCAATTTGCCCACATTAATTATAAAAGATTTATGGACCCTGAAAAACCGCTTCTCCGGCAGTTTTTCCTCGATTCCCTTTAGCGTGGATTTTGTCAAAATGGGGCGCTTGACGTTGGTGAGGTAAATCTTTACATAGTCCTTCATGCCTTCGATATGCGTGATGTCGTCCACCATGATTTTCACCAAGGAGTATTCTACATTCACGAAGAAATGCTTGGGCTCCATGGCAGCAGGCTCGGCGGGCATGGGCAAGGGCTGGCGCTTTTGGTGGGCGTCCAGCGCTTTGTAGGCGGCCTTTGTGAAGCGCTCCATGCTGACGGGCTTCAAGAGGTAGTCCACCACTTCAAGGTCATAGCTTTCCACGGCATAGTTGGAATAGGCCGTCACGAAAATGACTAATGGCTTCTCACGCAAGCTCGAAAGGAACTTGGTACCCAACATGCCGGGCATCTGTATGTCGAGGAACATCAGGTCAACCGGCTCCCGTTGCAGCACCTCCATTGCCTCGAATGGGTTTTTGCAAGTGCCCACCAATTCCAAAAATGGCAATTGCTGGATGTTTTCTTCCAACAATTTGCGAGCGAGGCTTTCATCGTCAACGGCGATACATTTGAGTTTCATCTTTGGAGGTTTAGGAATAATGGTTCGTATAGGTTTCAGGTTTCACGGAGTTCTCGTATTTGGTAGTGGTTGGCATTTTCCAAAAGGATTTGAGAGTTCCCCAACCTTCAAAATAATTGTTTTAGCAGACCTCCCCCTGAAACTTGAAACCTGAAACCTCATAACCCATTGCTTCATATCCACTTCGCAATTGCCTGCAAATCCTCTGCGCTGAAATGCAGGTTTTTCAAACTGCCGATATTGTCGAGCATCTGCTGTGGGCTGCTGGCACCTACCAAAACCGTGGTGATGCGAGGGTCTTTCAGCAGCCAGGCAATGGCCATTTGTGCTAAAGATTGGTCACGTCCTTTGGCAATTTCATTGAGGTTCCGAACCTTTTCGAGCAGTTCTGGCGTAAGCGTTTCTTTTTTCAAATAGCGGCCATCCTTCACGAGGCGAGAGTCTTCGGGCAGCCCTTTCAGGTACTTGTCGGTGAGGACGCCCTGTTCCAGCGGGCTGAAAGCGATAGCCCCGACGCCCTGTTTTTCAAGCACATCGAGCAGGCCGCCTTCCACCCAGCGGTCGAACATGCTATACCTGGGCTGGTGGATAAGCAGCGGTGTGCCAAGGCTGCGCAAGATATTGGCAGCACGGTCGGCATCCTCATGGCGGTATTGCGAGATGCCCACATAGAGCGCCTTGCCTTGCCGAACGATATGGTCGAGCGCTGCCATGGTCTCTTCGAGCGGCGTATCAAGGTCGGGTCGGTGGTGGTAGAAAATGTCAACATAGTCAACGCCCATCCGTTTCAAGCTTTGGTCGAGGCTGGCGATGAGGTACTTCCGGGAGCCGAGCGTACCGTAAGGACCAGGCCACATATCCCAACCAGCCTTGGTGGAGAGGATAAGCTCATCACGGTAAGGCTTCCAATCTTGGCGGTACAGGCGGCCAAAATTCTCCTCGGCAGCCCCATACGGCGGGCCGTAGTTGTTGGCGAGGTCAAAATGGGTGATGCCGTGGTCAAAGGAAGTGCGCAGGATGTTCCGGGCAGTTTCGAGGTTGTCAGTATGCCCGAAATTGTGCCAGAGGCCCACGGAAAGCAGGGGCAGCAGCAAGCCGCTTTTGCCGCAGCGGCGGTACTGCATCTGGTCATATCGGGTTTCATTGGCCCGGTAAAAACCGGGGTCATACTTGTCGTTTATTTTCATTGAAATAGTTGCATTGATTGAAGCGGTGAAAGTGCGGAAAACTGGCGGGAATTTCCAATTTGCGAAGAAAAATTAGTGAACTGGCTTGATTAGGTTGACTTCTATCCCAAGCTGCAAAACTCTTTCCCCACGAAATCCAAAAATAGTTCAGCTTTGCAATCTTTTTGAAAAAAGTTCAATCGTTACAGCATGACAACCACCAACGGAGGGCCTTTAATTGCAGGCATCCAGCAAATAGGTATAGGCAACAAGAACGTTCATGAAACTTGGCGATGGTATCGGGAAAACTTCGGCTTTGACGTACCCGTTTTTGAGGAAGCCGCCGAGGCAAAACTGATGCTACCTTACACGGGCGGCAAGCCCAGGAGCCGCCATGCCGTGCTCGCCCTGAACATGCGGGGTGGGGGAGGGCTCGAAATCTGGCAATACACTTGCAGAACGCCACAACCTGCACTGTTTCAACCACTTGTGGGTGATACGGGCATTTATATCATGAAAATAAAGTCTGACGATGTGGCCGCCACGCACCGTCAGATGTTGCTAAAAGGAGCGGAAGTCTTGGGCGAAATAACCCATAACCCAGCTGGCCAGCTCCATTTTTACCTGACCGACCCTTATGACAATTTGATTGAAGTAGTTCAGGGGAATAGTTGGTTTGCCAGTGGCGCACGGACGATGGGGGGCGTTTATGGATGCACCCTTGGCGTATCTGATATGGACAAGTCCATTCGTTTTTACAAGGAAATCCTTGGTTGCGATACGGTCGTATTTGACCAAGAGGAAAGCTTCAGCGACCTTGCCGACTTGCCCGGCGGTGGTGCCAAAGTTAGGCGGGTTCTACTTCGGCACAGCAAGCCAAGACAGGGTGCTTTTTCCAAACTGCTCGGCGATTGTGAGATAGAATTGATAGAGTCGAAAAACCGCACCCCCAACAAGATTTTTCAAGACCGCTATTGGGGCGACCTCGGCTATATCCACCTCTGTTTCGACATCTCTGGCATGGCCGCCATGAAACAGCTTTGCGAAGAAAAGGGTTTTCCTTTCACTGTTGACAGCGACAACAGCTTTGATATGGGAGAGGCAGCAGGCCGTTTCAGTTACGTGGAAGACCCCGATGGGACGCTGATTGAGTTTGTGGAGACGCACAAAATCCCCATCCTGAAAAAGATAGGCTGGTACCTCGATTTGCGCAAGCGACCACCAGAGAAGTCGTTGCCGAATTGGATGCTCAAAGCCTTGGGACTCAACCGGGTGAAATAAGTTTTCAGTCTTCTGTTGGCAGTTGGCAGTCAGTGTCAAGCTATCACGGCACAGACTGCCAACTGCCAACTGACAAACTGCCCACTGAAATGTCAGAAATCCTCGACGACCACCTGCTGGAATCCAAGCCCGAACCATCGGGCGAGTATGAATTTTTCCGTGATTTCTTCAATGCGGAACAAGCGGCAGCTTTCACCGAACTGCTTGATGAAAGTGATATCCCTTACAAGCTTGAAACCACCCGTACCCTGCTTGATAGTACTATCATTGGTCAAGGGCTGGTGCCGCATTCCGTCCTGAAATTGCGTGCTTCAGACTTTAGTCTGGTCAACCGGATGTTGATGGAAACGGCGAAAAACGACGAAGCCTTTATCGCCAATCATTATTTTCAGGAATACAAGGCTGCCGAACTGCTTGAAGTTGTTCAGAAACCGGACGAATGGACGCCAGAAGATGTGGGTGTTGCCCGCTATTTGCTTGATAAACAAGGCGTTGCGATTCCTGAAGCGCAAGTGGAGGCATATAGAATGGAAAGAAGCTCGGCCATGAAAGAAGGCAAATCGGCTAACCCAGCAGTGGTCATTTTTTACCTGCTCCTCATCCTCGCTGCATCCTATTTATTAAGCGTTTTCTTTTTGGTAGTGGGGGTAGGTCTGGGACTGTATTACTGGCAAGATACCACGATTGATAGCGATGGCATCAAGTTTTTTACCTTTGAACCTGCCACCCGTAACCTTGGGCTTGTCGTATTTGGAATATCTTTCGCCTTGCTTGTGAGCTGGGCGATTTCTCCATTTTGGTTGGCTGCTTTTTCTTAATAAACAGCTTTTAGATGAAACGCATCAACGTCTGGTCTTCCCCCCGCAACATTAGCACTGCCTTCATGTACAGCTTTGCGCAGCGACCCGATACGACCGTTGTGGACGAGCCGCTCTATGCGCATTACCTCTCCAAAACCACCTCCGAGGCTGGCCATCCTGGCACAGACGAAGTGCTTGCTGCGCAAGAAAACGACGGCGATAAGGTGGTGCAGAACGTGATTTTTGGTGCTTATGCAACGCCTGTTGTGCTGTTCAAACAAATGACCCACCACCTCATACACCTTGATTGGGCGTTCATGCTGGAGACTATGAACGTGATGCTCATCCGGAATCCACGTGAAATCATTAACTCCTATTCAAAGGTGATACCCAACCCCGCCATGCAGGACATTGGGGTCGAAAAGCAATTGGAGGTGTATGACTTTTTGACAAAAAACAACCGCTTGAACGCCGTCGTGGATGCCCGTGAATTGTTGATAAATCCAAGTTTTGTGCTTGCGCAACTTTGCGAAAAGCTCGAACTTCCTTTCTATGAAAACATGCTGAAATGGCAGCCCGGACCAAGGGAGGAAGACGGCGTTTGGGCAAAATATTGGTACAAAAACGTTCACCTTTCCAGCGGGTTTGAGCCTTTTGAAGAAAAACAAGTGAAGCTCACTCCGCATTTGGAATCGCTTGCGCAAACCTGTCAGCCGTTTTATGAACGACTTTACCAAGCGGCTATAAAAGCCTAAATCCAATCAAATTATTCGAAATTGATTCCGAATCAGCAGCTTGTTCCATTTTTCAACTAATCCGTTATATTCTGTCGAAATTCCCTTTCTTTGTAAAATAATACCCACATAGCTTGTTAAATTGCTGAATAGGGGTCAATTTTTCCTCTATAAACTTCGTTTTGCACAGTTAACCACCGACTGTAGAATATTTATGCGATTGCTGAAAACGCCTTTTTTTGTGCTATCTTTTTTACTGCCGCTCTTGTTGGATGCGCAGTCGCTTTTTCCCATCAAAAAGGACAAGAAATGGGGCCTGATGAACGCCGAGGGACGCTTGGTGCAGCAACCTATTTATGACGCCATTGGTGAGTTCAAACAGTTTGGCTATGCGACCATGCAGCGACAAGGCCAAGTTGGACTGCTCAATTCAGAAGGCGTCGAGATAGTCCCACCCGCCTACGAGGATGTAAAGGCATTGGACAGTACCCTTATTTCAGTAATGGAAAAAGGTGCATGGAAGGTCGTCAACCTGGAAGGGAAAGTCATTTTACCTGCTGGGTACGAACAAGTTGAAGTGCTGAAAACGAGGAAACAGTTGGGCTTTTCTCAACCACTTGCCTTTTTATCCTTCAAAAAAAACAAAAAATGGGGCGTTATGAGCGAGCTTGGCGTTTTGGTAGCTTCGCCAAGGTTTGATGAAATCATCTTGCTCAAAAACCTGCCGTCTGGCATAACTTCCACTTTTTTCCAAACCAAATTGGATGGGCTGCTCGGCCTGCTTTTGCCTTCTGGATTTGAGCCGTTAACCCCGCAAGCCGATGAAATTCGAGTATGGAACGACAACCTCATTTTTTACGAAAAACTCCAAAAATGGGGAGCTGTTAACCTGCATGGCAAGCAGCTGCTTGACAATGTTTATGAACAGTTTGCCATGTTGTCCTCCAATTTCCTAAAGTTGGTTTCTAACAACAAAACCTACCTGTTTTCGCTCGTTTACAACAGCCTTATAAGCAAAGGAGATTTCGAGGCCTACTATGCTTTCAGCGATGATTTTGTGCTTTGCAAAAAGGAGCGCAAACTCGGCCTGCTCGACCATTGCGGCCAATTGGTACTGGGCAATTTTTACAATGAAATCCAATCCTACGAGGGCGAAATCTTTCGTGCCAACCTCAACGGAAAATGGGGCATCGTCACTTTGGATGACCAAATGCTCATTCCTTTCGACTACGACTATATTTCACCGATGAAAAAAGGCCGCTGCGTGGTCATTCAGGACCGAAAATGCGGCGTGTCCAATAACCGTGGCACCGTGATGGTTCAGCCCCAGTTTGACCGGATAGAAATGGAGGACGACCAAATCAAGGCTTATTCGGGGCGGGAAATGACCGTTTTCAATTTTGACGACGCAGGAATGGTAAGCGATGAAAGCAGTTTTAGCCAGCATTTTACTATTAAAGTGACAAGGGGCAATGACCGAAAGCCGCGGTGGCCAGGAGGTGACGAAAGCCCTTACCAATTGGATAAATTCGAGTGGTTTTATTCCCCAAAGCATGATAAGTGGGGCCTTCGCCGACTGGATAATGGCACGGTACAAATTGAGCCATCCTTTCACGAAGTGAAGGTCGAAAAAGAACTTGGGCTGACGCTCGTGGGCATCGAGGTGATGGAGGAAATAGATTTCGACCGCACTTCCTATCGCTTTGGAATGGCGTTTGGGCTGGTGCAAAACGACACGGGGCTGCTGGTGCATGAAGTGGATTTGGTAGATGTTCGGTTGAACGATTTTGACAGGGGGCTGCCAGTGGCTCGCTGTGTTTTCACCAATGGCAAGCACGGCCTTGTAAACCGTATCGGCAAAATCATGGCAAAAGACATGGCCTTTATCGGTGACTTTAGCAATGGCGTAGCAAGGGCGAGCCTTAAGGGAAAAATGTCAGCCACGGTTGATAAAGGAACGCTGAACTTGGGGTCGCTGCAAGGTTTCCTGAATGCCGTGCTCGCTCCAGTGACACTCACGGACTATACGCAGCACGACCTGAATATTGACAACCGAGGGCTTTTGACCTGCGATGGCTGCACTTGGGGCTATATTGATACTGCTGGCGCAATGGCCGTTTCTCCACAGTTTTCTTATGCGAGGGATTTTGTGAACCAGGTCGGCATTGTCGAAAACAGCGGAAAATGGGGAATGGTGGATGGCAAAGGCAAGCAATTGTTGCCTTGCAAATATGATGAACTTGGCTTCCTTGAAAACACAGACAACAAAGTGCTGCGGGTTTTCAAAAAAGAGGAAAAATATGGGCTGATTGATACGCTCGGCCAATTGGCTGTTGGCGTTCAATATGAAAATATTGGCAGTTTTAGCGAAGGTCGCCTGGCGGTCAAGCGCAACAACGTTTGGGGCTTTGTGGACAAAAATGGCCGGGAGGTAGTGCCCTGTCGTTTCGACGAAGTAGGCAGTTTCAGCGAGGGCTGGGCAGCCGCTAGATTGGGCAGCAAATGGGGTTTCATTGACCGCAACGGGGTCGTGGAGTTGGACTTCCAATTTTCAAAAGCGGGCATGTTTTCAAATGGCTTGGCTCCCGCCAAAAGGGAGGGGCCGCATTTCGGCTATATTGACCGACAGGGCAAATGGGCCATTGAACCCAAGTTTCCAAAGGCGCATCCATTTGACCGGGGGGTGGCCAAGGTCGAAGAAGTATCAGGCAATTTCCTGCGGGTTGGTCTGATTGACAGTTTGGGCAATTTTATTCAAAAACCCAAGTTCGTCTCGCTTTCCAACTTCAACCATCATGGGCTTGCAGTAGCTGAAATTGGCGGCAATCCCGCCAAGTTTGCCTTGGTGAACAAGGCTGGCCAAACCATTACCAGCCTGCCTTTTAGAAGTATTTCACCCTTTTCGGAAGGCATGGCAAGGGTGCGTTACCATGATGAATGGGGCTTTGTGGACACCACGGGCAAGTTGGTCATTGAGGCAAAATATTTCAAGGCCAGCGATTTTTCGGAAGGAAAGGCCGCTGTTTGGCTCAATGGTCAATGCGGGTTTGTTGACCGGAACGGTCAATACGTCGTGGACCCAATTTTTAGCAAATGCATGGACTTCAAGGAAGGCAAAGCCATCGTCTTCAAAGGCAGCCAACGGGCTGGCCTCATTGACGAAAAAGGCAATTTCATCATCGAGCCGGGTATCAACAAATTGCTCGACTTCGCCGATGGTCGTGGGTTGGTGCGTGATGACAATTACAAGTTTTACTACATCACCGAGCAGGCCCGTTTTTACAATGGTTTTTTTGAAAAGGCCAGCGAATACAAGCATGGTGTGGCTGTGGTGCAGGTGGATGGCAACTGGGCCATCATCAATCAGCAAGGCATTGAAATCATACCGCCCAAATACGATAAAATCGGACAGTTTGAAGATGGCTTCGCCAAAGTGCGCATCAAAGGCTTTAATGGCCTGACGAACTTACAAGGGGAACTCATCGTTCAGCCTAACTACGAGTACATCAGCTACGCTGGCGAGGGGCTTTTCCGTGTCGAGCAGGGCGATAAGGTTGGGTATTTTGACATGGATGGTAAATGGGTTTGGGGTTTGCAGGAGTAGTTTGCAGTTCGAGATGACGTTTACCAAAAAAAGTACACAAGGGATTGAAACAAATCTCAGCATCCCCGTTAAAGCCTTCCGTTGTCCGCCTCACGAAAGCTGTTTTTCAAAAAGTTGGAAAAAAATAAAGAATGACTTGCAAGTTTTTTCAAAAGTAACTTACCTTTGCGCTCGCCTTTGAAAAAGGGCGGGTCTGAAAGAAGTTTCAGACGATAAATGCCCCCTTAGCTCAGTCGGTTAGAGCGCCGGACTGTTAATCCGTAGGTCTTTGGTTCGAGTCCAAAAGGGGGCGCTAAAAGCCTCGCAGTAATGCGGGGCTTTTCTGTTTTCACCATACTACAATTTCCAATTTCCAGCACATGAGCCTACTTACCGTCGGTACCGTCGCATTTGATGACATTGAAACGCCCCTTGGCAAAGCCGATAAAATCGTTGGCGGAGCCTGCACTTACATCTCCCTGGCCGCTTCCTATTTTGTGGACAGCATCAACCTCGTTTCCGTTATTGGCGATGATTTCCCCCAGGAAACGCTGGATTTACTGTCTTCAAAAGGCGTCAATTTAGATGGCCTGCAAGTGAAAAACGGCGAGAAATCCTTCTTCTGGGCTGGTCGCTACCACGCAGACATGAATAGCAGGGACACGCTCGATACCCAGTTGAATGTGCTGGCCGACTTCGACCCAGTGCTGCCGGAAAGATACAAAACAAGCGAGTTTGTGATGCTGGGCAACCTCACGCCAGATGTGCAAATGCGGGTCATTGACCAAATGGCCAAACGCCCTAAGCTGATAGCAATGGACACCATGAACTTTTGGATGAACATTGCAATGGAGCGTCTTTTGGAAGTCTTGAAGCGTATAGATTGCCTTATCATCAACGATGAGGAAGCCCGCCAATTGAGCGGTGAGCATAGCCTCGTGAAAGCATCTGAGAAAATCCTGGCGATGGGCCCCAAGTACCTTGTAATCAAAAAAGGTGAGCATGGTGCGCTCTTGTTTTACGAGGGAAATATCTTTTTCGCCCCAGCCCTGCCCTTGGCCGAAGTGTTTGACCCAACTGGCGCTGGAGACACATTTGCTGGCGGTTTTATTGGCTACTTGGCGAAGAGCGGCGACCTTTCTTTTGAAAACATGAAACGGGCCGTCATTTTTGGCTCCGCAATGGCTTCTTTTTGTGTTGAAAAATTCGGCATCGAGCGATTGACGGAACTCACCCATCTGGAGGTGAAACAGCGTGTCTCCAAATTCGTGGACTTGGTGAACTTTGACGCCCAGCTTTAGCCACCATTCGTTAAAGTCGCCAATTGTGCATAATATAATGCTAAAGGGATTCGTACTTTGCTGACTTAAATCAATTTCAAAGTCACCAACTCCTTTATCTATGCGCCTGCAGCCTACGCTCGTTCTGTTATCCGCTTTTTTTCTGCAAACTCTCCTTTTAGCCCAAGTTACAGTTTTGGGCAAACTTTCCATTGGGGACAATAAACAACTGCAGATTTTAACAACCAATCGGGGCGACCAATTGCAAGGCTGGGTAAATGCTTGGACAGCTGATTCCATTGTATTTATTACTTCTTCCAATCTAAGGGTGGCTTTCCAAGTGGCTGATATTAACTCAATTGAAGCGTTGGTAAGTGGGCAGGTGGGTACACGTGGAACGGAAATCTTTGTGCTCAGAACTACTGATGGACAAGTTTACCACGGCTTTCCCAAGAAAATTACCGATAAATTAATTGCCTTTGATGCTACCAGTGCTGGAAACCTACGACTTCGTACTCGGGAAGTAGCATCAATAGAACCCGAAACGGTCACATTCGTATCGAGCCGCAATTATGTCAATGAATACAGGGATAATGGCAGATTTGGCCATGTACGGACTGGCAAATTGATTGGATTAAAGGATGGAAATCTTATCCATCGGATACACGATGGCGAAGTACTCGAATTGCCAGTAAGAAGTTTGAGAAAATATAGATTTAGAGAACAACACCAGCCAAACAGGGGCTATGGCCGCTCGCTGATGTACGTCCAAACTGGCTTCGGCATGAAAAGGGGCGAGAGGGAATATCGAAACATCATGTTTGGCATTAATATCCTTTCTTTTGGCATCACTGACAACTTGTCGCTGGCCACAGGGTTGATAGGACTCATTCCTTATGCTGACTTGAAGTATTCCTATAGCTTTGGCAAATACCTACATGCTAGTGCAGGGGTTTATGGTGTTTTGCCATTTTCAATGGGAGTGCATTCGACACTGTCTATTGGAACGCCAGATTATTTCCTCAACTTTGGCTACTTGAATAATATCGAAAACGAAGCAATTTATTCGGATAGTGATTTTGAAAGCTTCAATCTTGGTGCTTCAATCCGAGTAGGCAGACGGTCGAGGTGCTTTGCAGAATATAATATCCTCTCCTCTCCAGTTGCTCGGGGTGGTGATGGCTACGATACTTTTTGGGATACGGGTTTCGCCAATGCTTTCTCTTGGGGCTATGGGTGGTACAATCCCAGGTTCCGTTTTGAAACGGGAATAACTCAAACAGGGCCTTTTAGACGATGGTGTTTTTCAGGTTTTTGCGACACCAAATACTACCACGTACCCATTCCATTTTTCTCGATGGCAGTGAATTTTGGTAGATGATTATTTTTCGGTCTTATCAGCTTCCATGCGGGTTTTGAGCCATTTTTGGTTTTCATTGGAAAGGATTTTCTCCACGTTTTCCACAAAGAATCCGAAGCCGTCTTTGCCATTATACGGGGCAATTTTCGTTGCATAAAAAAACTTTTCTCGAACCAATGCCTCGGCTGTCAGGCGATACTCCGTCCAGTTTTCGTGGTTCCGGTTCAAGGCCAACAAACCTTGGCAAACCGCCACTACCGCACCCAATATTCCTACCGTAATTGTTAGGCTGACGCCAAATTTTTCCGCAAATCCAGATAACAGCGGCACCATTATAGAAGCCACCAAGCTGATGGCCCTCAGGTTTTTATAAGTCCTTTGGTTGCTGGCAGCCTTGCCTTCCATCCATTTGATTTGGTCGTCAACACGATCCTTCATATAAGTTTGTTCGTCCATTTTTTAATTTTTCGTTAGTGATGATGAAATTGATTTGGTAAAAATAGCCTTCGCAGTTTCATTTTTAAGATTTTTTAAAAAATTTGACAACACTTCGCATCAAAATGCTCCGAACTCCAAATCATAGCTACATTTGAGTTTTAGAAACAAACTCATTTTAACAAAAATCAATGAAAATGAAAACGCTGAAAGAACATTTCCATCAAGATCCCAACAACCCGCAACCCAAGCGCATACTTGCCATGGACGGTGGCGGCATCCGGGGTGCGTTGACCCTTGGTATCCTAAAAAGCATAGAGGATACGCTGCGCAAACAGCATGGCAATGACCCTGATTTTCGCCTTTGCGATTATTTTGACCTTATCGGTGGCACCAGCACAGGCTCTATTATTGCAAGCCTGCTTGCCATTGGCAAGGGCATTGATGAGATACAGGAAATGTACCAGCAACTCGGCACAAGGGTATTTGGTAAAACGAGGATACTCTCTTTGCTTCGTGCGGGAAAATTTGATGAAAAAGAATTGGAAAAACTCTTGGAGGAGCAACTTGGGCAAGAAACCATTGGTGGCAATAACATCAAAACCGGGCTATGCATCGTGGCCAAACGGGCCGACACGGGCGGAACATGGGCCTTCTTAAACCACCCAGGCGGCAAATATTTTGAGGCAAACAAAGGGATTTTGCTCCGCAACGCAGTCCGGGCCAGTTCCGCAGCGCCTACCTATTTCGATGCAGAGGCATTTGATGTGGGCAACGGCGAAGTGGGTGCCTTCGTGGATGGCGGCGTGAGCATGCACAACAACCCCGCCATGTTGCTTTTCCTCATGGCTACCACCAAGGGCTTTCCTTTTAAATGGAAAACAGGGGGTGACCTGCTTGAACTGGTTTCCATTGGCACTGGTTACGCCAAAATCCGCCGCCGAGTGGACGAATGCATTGGTATTGCAGGTGTGAAATGGGCTCCCGTTGTGCCCGCTATGCTAATGGACGATGCGGATATTCACAATCAGCTGCTTTTGCAATACATGTCAAAATCGCCCACAGCAAAAACCATCAACTCTGAATTTGGTGACCTCGCTGACGATTCGCTTTGTTCAAAACCGCTGTTCCATTACCTGCGCTATGATGTCAAACTGGAGCAGAACGACCTGAATGAACTTGGCTTTACCAAAGTGATAGCAGAAAAAATCCGAGAGATGTCGGATGTAAAAAACAAGGAAGTGCTAAGGGATATTGGCCTCGAAGCCGGAAAACGCATCGTGAAGGACGAGCATTTTCCAAAGGTTTTTGTGCAATAAAAAAATGCCACGAATTGCATGAACAATAGTCCATGCAGAAAATGAGAATCAGGCATAATTGACTGCCCCAAAACCCAAGGCTTTCTGCACGGCAGGATGATTTAAGTCAAACTTAGCTTCTGAGCTAAGTTGCTCGAAAAGCCATTCGACCAATTTCTTGTT
>JANPLH010000314.1:0-5985 GCA_031426435.1 Saprospiraceae bacterium
CACTTCCACGCCGACTTCGTCTCTGGCCACCTCGACCTTGCGAAGAAAACTGGAGCGACCATCGTCTATGGCCCAAACGCAAAAACGGGTTTTGAATCGCACATAGCCACGGATGGGGAGGTACTGAAACTGGGCAATATGGCCATCAAGGTGCTGCACACCCCCGGCCACACAATGGAGAGTACCTGCTTTTTGTTGTTGGATGAAAATGGCAAGGAAAAAGCAGTATTTACTGGCGATACGCTCTTCATCGGCGACGTCGGCAGGCCCGATTTGGCACAAAAGTCCGATATGACCATGGCCGATCTTGCGGGTCATCTTTATGATAGCTTGCGCAATAAGCTGATGACCCTGCCGGATGAGGTAACGGTCTATCCGGCGCACGGGGCTGGTTCTGCTTGCGGCAAAAACATGTCAAAAGAGACGGTTTCTACCATTGGCGCTCAGAAGGCCACTAATTACGCTTTGCGGAGCAACATGACCAAAGCCGAGTTTGTCTACGAAGTGACGGACGGGCTGTTGGCGCCACCAAAGTATTTCCCCGAAAACGTCCGGCTGAACAAAGAGGGCTATACCAGCTTTGACGATGTGATGAAACGGAGCGCACAGGCACTGTCGCCGAGGGCATTCGAGGAGGCCGTTAACGCCACGGGTGCGCTCATGCTCGACGTTCGCACAGAGGACGAGTTCCACCAGGGCTTTATACCAAACTCTATTTTCATTGGTCTTGGCGGCCAATTCGCCCCGTGGGTGGGTGCGCTCGTGGCCGATGTAAGCCAGCCGCTGGCGCTCATTGTGCCCGAAGGCCAAGCTGAAGAGGCCATCACCCGATTGAGCCGGGTAGGTTTCGACAATGTGGTTGGCTATTTGAAAGGGGGAATATCAGCTTGGAAGAACGCTGGCATGGATGTTGAGACCATTGAATCCATTGCTCCAGATGAACTTGCAAGAATTCTGGAACATTTAGACCCCTCACATGTTATAGACGTTAGAAAGCCGAGTGAGTTCGCTGCCGAACATATAAAAGATGTAGAAAGCGTTCCGCTGGATTTCATCAATGACTATATGGGAGACCTTGACCGGAAGAAGCAATATTTCGTACATTGCGCTGGCGGTTACCGCTCCATGATTGCGGCCTCGATACTAAAGGCAAGGGGCTTTGAACAAGTTGTGGATGTGAAGGGTGGATTTAAATCCATACAAGAATCTGGGAAGTTCGAAACGACGGACTATGTGTGCCCAAGTACGTTAAAAAAGCAAAAAGGAAAAGAAGTAAGCTCATAACAATCAGTTCAGGGGCGATTTTTTCCCGCTCGAAAAAAAATATTGCTTGGTGCTTGTTTATACATGAATTTTGTTTCAATTTTACACCCAGCAAGAAAGAACAACGGCATCAGCCGAAAAGATAAATTGTTTTCATTTGGTTTTTTAGGGTTATTCAGGGTAGCTTCGGCTACCCTTTTTTTTTGCCCTGTTCACTTCTTTGGCAACAATTTGATGTAATCGTTAATCACGTCATTTGCTACCGCCACTGCTAAGTTGTAGTGGCGGATTTTCCAACCATCAGGGGTCTTTTGCAGCACTCCGCTGCCACGGCATGGCCCCATCCAAGTATCCAATAGTTCCTCGAACCAAGCCAATTGGCCATTGGCTGCAAGGTAAACTTGGCGGTCGTGTGCGGTGAACGCCCAAGCGCTTTCCCGCTCAAAATACTTTTTCGCCCATTCCTTCATTTCATCTCTCAACCAGCGCTCGGCGGCATCGGTGCCGAGGTAAATGCCATCGGGCGTCATGCTACCGAAGAACTTGTCCTCATCGGCGATGGCAGCAGCATGGTGCCAGGCATCCATGAATTGGTTGATGGTTGCAACGTCGGCGTTGGCCTCCGACTGGCAGCCCTCACGGCGGCGAGTGTCAGTGATTTGCGTGATTTTCCAGCCATTTTCTCCTTTAAAAAGTTGGAAAGCATTGACTCCGCAGTGCAGCAGCTTGTCGTCGAGGAAAAAACTGTAGTCCGTCCATGCGGTAGCGAGGCGGCCATCTATGCGCACGTCGTAGCTCCAGATGCGCTCGTCATAGACTTCTTTGTGGGGTGTGCCAATTGCTTTGGCGAACTCGTCAACCGTTTCGCTCACAAGCATTGCCTTGCCTTCTTTGTTGGTAAAAGCTGTTTGCAGCCTTGCCGATGGGTCAAAGGTGGTGCGCAGTGCCGAGCTGTCGCTTGCCCGCATTGCATCGAACATGCGCTGTATAACGGCAATCACGGCAGCTTGTTCGTCATTGCTGGGCGCTTGGGCATTTGAAATGAAATGGAGCAGGAGGGCGAACGGAAGGATTAGTTTTTTCAACATGATAGGAAGGTTAGCATTTTTGATGCGCTTCGATTGGTGCGCACAAATATAATAGCGAATAGATAACTTGATTTCAAAAGGGTGGCTTCCACCCCTCAAAAAAAGCTATTCAGGTTCGACCTGGGCAGCTAACCTACACTTTTTTGCTCTGTATCCGCACGTCTTTAATAACCACCTTTCGTAACCTTGATGCATCTGGGCTGAACTCCACTTCCCTGCGGTCAGCATCGATGGCCGAGGTTCGGGTTGTTTGGATGTAATTACTGGTCACTACCAATTTTCCGCTGTACAGGTAGCTTTTGAGGGTACCCTTCCGCCAGGTTTTCAGATAATTGCGCACGGTGTTGATGCGGCGGGCAGCAAGCCACTGGTTGTAATTGGATGCGGCGAGGGGGCTTGCTTGGCCATCGGCCAAAATTTCGAGGCGGTAGCCTTTTTTCAGGAACGGTTCAATTTGGCTGCAAAGTTCGTCCAATTGCTGTAGGCCAACAGCAACCTCATGGTCAAAAAAGGACAATACTTTCTGCCGTGCTGCCTCGTATGCTTCCTGTGCAAGCCCTTCTGCGTAACGTTCCATAAAAAATGGTTTGCGTTCAATGTACTGTTGCACCGTTTGCTCGTAGGATAAATTGGATTCCGTTTCATTGGGGTCTTGTACCCACTTGGGCTGGTTATTGTCGAAATAAAGGGTAATCGGCAGGTCGGCAAATGGCTTGAGGTACACCTTCACGTTTAGTACAGCAGAGGGGCCAATGGCGGTTATTGCATCGAAATTGACCACCGCCGACTTGTATCCTGGCTTGCTGGCTTCTAATTTGGAACTGTCGCCAAAGGCAGCCACAAAGCTGTGCTCGGTGGCTTGCTCGTCGTTCTGGTGCGAGAGGGCTTGAAGCCAAGTATCGCTCGTGAACTTGAAGTCAACACCCCCAATCGGTAGGCTGTCAAGGGCGTTGAAGGTTTGAACGATCAACTTGGCATTTTGCCGTAGGCGAACTTCTTTTTTCACTATGGACAACACATCGGCTGCCTTGGTTTCCAAGGTCTGGGTTTCGCTGGAGTATCCCGACGCCTCTACGGAGAGTTGGTATTGCTTTCCCGGAGATAGATAGAATTGACGATGGGCCGCATCTTCAGCGGCGATGGTGGTACCAGTTTCTGCCTCAACCACACTGACGGTCGCATCCTCCAGCAAGGCATTGCTGTTGGCAAGCAGCACGTTCACGTTCAAATCTACGGTTAGTGGCGCCTCGAAAATATCGTAGCCTACACAGGGTGCCAATGGGTCGCCGGTTTTGCAGCCTGGGCGGTCAGAGCTGAAATAAGACTTGCCCGACCATTGATGGCAAGAAAAATAGAGATCGTTGTAGGGGCTGTTGTAGGGTGAGGGGAGCGGTTCGGCGTCGCCCCAACCCTTGCTCGTTTTCACCGCTTTGTAAATGTCTTGCCCATTTTCGCCTTGCCTATTGGAGCTAAAGAAAAGCACTTGGCCTTGTTGGTAGAAGAATGGCGTCACGTCGTCCTGTGGGGAGTTGAAAGGCATGAGGAACGGGGTGCTGTGGATGCCGTTGGCCTCGATAGGACTGCACCAAATATCGAGGCCACCCTTGCCGCCAGGCCGGTCAGAGGCGAAAAACAGTACCTCCTTGCGAAGCGAATAATCAAAGCCGATGCTAGGATGCGTAGCGTTAAACTCGTCCATGTTGATGCCTTTCAGTTTCTTGAATGGCAGCCAGTAGCCCTCAAATGCTCGTTCTCGAGTAAGGATTTCACAATGTTCCTTACCCGATTCAGTTGTTTCACACAGCGTATAATAAACACGCTTGCCATCGGCGGTCATTGCAATATGGGTAGTGCTCAGCCCCGGCTCTTTGGAGTTTTCGGACCATGGAATTGAAGGAGCAGTTAAAATAGAAGAAAAAATCTTGCTGGGGCCAATCTTGCCATTCTCGTCAAGAGCGGCACTCGAAAAGTACAGCCTATCGGCGTAGCGGTATGGGGCAAAGTCTGAATAACGTGTATTAATGTTGTATCCAAGCCGCCTGGCTTTGATGCCGAGGGTAGTATCAGGAGTAGCATCCGCCAGCAACAGGCTGTCCATTTTTTCAATCGAAACGACTTGGGTAACAGCGGGCAAAGTATTCTCAGGAGCCGTTTGCTTGAAAAAAACGCTGTGTTTATTACAACTTGCAACAGCAAGCACAAAGAATGGGAGGGTAAGCATTTTGTAGCTCATAGTCTGACTTGTAATCTATCGGAGCAGTGAGGAACCGGTTTTTTTTCACACAAAAAACATTAGCATTATGTCATAAATCCGGTTTGCCAATTCACCAAGCCTAATTTTAGCCCGTAAGGGAATCCACTCTCGAAATGACAATTATTCATCAGTTGTCAGCATCGAGCATTCATTCTTCCTTAATTACCGGGATATTAATTTGAAAAATCAATAACCAATGTTGGTGGTAAATGCCTTTTTCCTAGTTAGCTATAAGTGCTGAATCGTTAAATTGTTCTGTGGTGAATTAGGGGATTGAAACAGCGTTTAGGGGTGAGGGAAAATATGAAGGGGATTAAATGCCACTTGCAAAAGTGACTGATTGCGGGCAAATGGCAAAGGTGCTGTCTGCATTTTTTTATCACTTATAAGTATGTAACCAATGATGTTCAGGCAAAACGTCCGAACGCATTGGAGATGCGGTCGGGCAGCTCGCCTTTGGAGGCCATCAAATAGTCATTGTAGGAGCAAGGGATGAGGCGGTGCCGCTGGTGCTTTTTCTTTGGTTTCACGGGCACCTGTATCCACCACCGACCGGTTTTGTTGCTTTTCCAGAAGGTAAAAGGGTGGTCGTGGCCCTTGAAATCAACGATGTACTCCGTCAGCCCATCCATAGAGGCCGGGAAGTCGTTCCGGCGGTTGCCGAACCCATCAAAGAAGTACCAGACCAGCTGCGACATCACCTGTGCCGTGCGCCCGTACTCATCAAGGTCGTTCTCGAAACCATAAAAACCGATGGAGGTCAGCTTGTCGTTCATACCAGCGTAGCGGCTCAGTTGGCAGGCCTCCTCGCAAGTGAAGCCGCTGGGCGAGGGGTTGGCCACGCCGGGCGCTTCGGCGCTTTTCAGTGCAGTCAAGTTGAAGCAAACCATGTCGGCATCCCGCATCACTGGCTCTATTTCGGGGAGGTTGGCCCGTGCCTTGCCGAGGCGCATGGCGTCGGCACTGATGCCTTCGAGCGCTTGGAAGGTCTCGTCGTCCACGAAGTGCGACTGGCAGCCGACGATGCCAAAATGGAAGGGGCGGGTCTTGCCGTTCATCACGGGGTTGAGGTAATGGCCGTCCATTTCGCCGAGGCGGGGGTGGAAGGGCACCCGCTCGTCCACGGCGACGAGGCTCACCGAGGGCTGGCAAGCAAAATGCGCCTTGAACTGCACCTGCGCCAATTTGGGCAGGTTGCCAATGATGACGGGGCATATTTTGCTGTCCATCAGCTCTTGTAGCAAGGTCAGTACGAATGCACTGTCAACTTTGCGGAGGTTGCCGAGGTCGGCAGCCTCCAATTTTCCGAAGGGGAAGCTCAGACGGTACAGCACCCGCCGCACGGCGTCTGCCGATTCGTCGCCAATGCCCACGATGGCG
>JANPLH010000315.1:0-9759 GCA_031426435.1 Saprospiraceae bacterium
ATATACCTGATCTATGACAAAGAAAATATAGATAAAGGCTTCTCGTGGAAAATAGTTACCTTTTCAAACAACGGTTCCCATGAACTCCTATCAAAATGCCCTTTACCTGGGGCTAATCTTCTGCTTTTCCCTGCAATTGAACGCCCAGACTTCGGTACCTGCAATCACCATCATCAACTGCTCGGTTGCCAATTCGGACAAACTGGAGTTTTCGCCAACTTACTACCACAACGGGTTGGTGTTTGCCACATCCCGCTCCGAAAAAGGGGCTTTGGACAAGAAAATTGACGAACATTTTTTTGAACTGTATTATGCTGAGATTGCCCCGACAGGCATTCCCATGCAGCCTTATTTTTTCTCGCCAGCGCTCACATCCCGCCTGCACGAAGGGCCTGTTGCGTTTAATCGAAACTTTACCAAAATCTATTTTACCAGAAACAACATCGTGGATGGCGTAGTCAAGAAGGATAAAGATGGCGATGTCAACCTCCAGATATTCGAGGCGGAAAAAAGCCCCGCTGACTGGATCAACCTGCACAGTCTTCCTTTCAACAAGGTTGATTATTCCTGTGCCCACCCATCGCTGTCCGCCGACGAGCAGCTGATGTATTTCTCCTCCAACATGCCGGGCGGCTATGGCGGAATGGACTTGTACAGGGTCGAAAAATCGGGTGAGACTTGGGGCAAGCCTGAAAACTTGGGGCCAAATATCAATACTGCCAACAATGAGATTTTCCCTTTCATCCACCCTGGTGGCGCTTTGTTTTTCACTTCTGACAAGCAGGGAGGATTGGGTGGCCTTGATATATACAAAGTTAATGTGGCTGGGTCAGGGGCCATTGATGCAGTGAACATCGGTGCCCCGTACAATTCAAGCGCGGACGATTTGGGCATCATCATGAGCATGGATGGCACCAAGGGGTATTTCTCCTCGGCAAGGGAAGGCGGCATGGGCAAGGACGACCTCTATTATTTTGAAACGCCAGAGCCGCTGATTCAATCGGGCGAAGTGAACCTCGTGGTCACTGTGCTGGATGAGGAAACGGGAAAGCCCCTCACGGCTGCCGACCTGCGGGTACTTAAGGGAACTGAGGGAGGTTTTCTCGAAAACGACGAACTATACGACCTGGAGTTGGTGCCTTCTGCCAGCAAATCGGGAGAACTGCACCTTCAAATGGTGCGTAAGTCGGAAAGCCAACTTCCCCGGCCCATTGCTTCAAGCGATAACATGGGCATTGCCCGAATCAGCTTGATGCGCCACCAAAATTACGTGTTGATTGTATCGAAGGAAGATTATGCAACAAAGGACGTTTTTCATTCGACCATGAATGCCCCTGAGACACAGTACCTTACAGTAAAACTCAAACGCCAGACGTGCGTGATGCTGACGGGAACCGTGATTGCCGGAAACTATGGCAAAGGTGTGCCGGGTGCTGTGGTGAAGATTTACAACCAGTGCAGCCGAGCGGACGACTTCGTGGTTACCAACCTCGATGGCATTTTTTACTATTGCCTGCAAGATGATTGCGACTTCGACCTGACCACCACCAAGGAGGGTTACACGCAAAACATTACCAGTTTGACAACAAAAGGCACAGAAAAGCGACTAAACGTTACCATCTCGCTTTTGCCAAATGATGAGTCCATCGTGCGGGCACCACTGAAAAAAGGCTCTATCATTATTTTGGATAAAATCTATTACGATTTCGATATGTCCTACATCCGGGTCGGTGCCGCTAGGGACCTCGATGCCTTGATTCAATTGATGAGGCGTTACCCCAGCATGATAGTGGAACTGTCAGCGCATACCGATTCCCGTGGAACCGCTGAATACAATTCGGAACTGTCGTTGCTCCGGGCAAAGGCAGCAAAAGATTATGTAACTGTCAGGGGAATTGATGCGAGCCGCATTACCACATTTGGTTACGGAGAAGCTTTTCCTCGAAACGGGTGCAGCGATGGCGTTGATTGTTCGGAGGAAGAGCACCAGTTCAACCGCCGCACCGAAATCCGTGTGGTGGAAATTGACGAACCACTCACGGTGAAATATTTTGATGATGGCCCAAGCGTGATTGACGAAAAGAAAAATTAGACCATACCTAAAAGTAAAAAACAAAGGGCGTCTGAAAAGACGCCCCTTGTTTTTGCTATTTCATTCTGCTCCGCAAAACGGCCTCAACCTCAGCCAAAGAGTGCCCTTTAGCCCGCAACAAAACCAGCAGATGAAATACCAAATCCGCAGCCTCGCCCAAGAACAGTTCCGGTTGGTCATCCATTGCTTCAAGGGCCACTTCGACGCCTTCTTCGCCCACTTTTTGCGCCATTTTTTTCATGCCTTTCTTCGCAAGGCTTGCCACGTAGCTGCTTTCCGTTGGGTTTTCAAAACGGTCGGAAATGGTGCGTTCCAGTTCCCCCAAAAACGATAGCGAGTTGGCGTTTCTCTCCCCAAAACAAGTATCGCTGCCCGTATGGCAAACTGGGCCATGTGGTTTGGCTTTTATCAAAATCGTGTCCGCATCGCAGTCCGGCAATGCCTCCACTACATCGAGGAAGTGGCCGCTGGTCTCACCCTTCGTCCATAGCCGCTGCTTGCTCCGGCTGAAAAAAGTCACCCGTTTCTCCGATAAAGTCTTTGCCAATGCATCCTCGTCCATGAAGCCGAGCATGAGTACGACACCTGTTTGGGCATCTTGGATGATGGCCGGGGCGAGACCGTCTGGGTATTTTTGAAAGTTGATTTGCATTTTGCTTGTGTTGTTGAATGGACGCAGATTTGACAGATTTAACGGATGAGCACAGATTCTCAAAATGGCGAATTCAAAATCCGTGAAAATCCGTCCAATCTGTTAAATCTGTGTCCTATCCCATCAAATTCAATACCTGACGGCAACGCCGTTATCCGTTAAATATCGTTTCAAATCTGGTATCGGTATCTCTCCAAAATGGAAAATGCTGGCCGCCAGCGCCGCATCGGCCTTTCCTTCGGTAAAAACTTCTGTGAAATGCGGCATGCTCCCCGCCCCGCCACTGGCGATGACCGGGATGCCCACCCGCTCCGATACCTCCTTCGTCAGTTCGATAGCGAAGCCGTTTTTGCTGCCGTCGTGGTCCATGGAGGTGAGCAAGATTTCGCCAGCACCACGGGCTTCAGCCTCGATCGCCCAAGCCAGCGCCCGCACTTCTGTGCGCAGGCGACCGCCGTTCAGATAGACCCACCAGTCGTCGGCGTCCCGCTTTGCGTCAATGGCTACGACGATGCACTGGCAGCCGAACTCCCTCGCCAGTTCGTTGATTAAAAACGGGTTGCGCACCGCCGCCGAGTTCACAGAAACCTTGTCGGCCCCAGCCTCCAGCAGCACCGACACGTCCGCCACCGAGCCAATGCCGCCGCCCACCGTGAACGGGATATTGATGGCTTGCGCAATGCGGTGTACCAATTGTGCAAAGGTTTTGCGCCCTTCTACGGTGGCGGTTATGTCAAGGAAAACCAGTTCGTCGGCACCCTCGGCAGCGTAGCGGGCAGCGAGTTCCACCGGGTCGCCAGCGTCCCGTAGGTTCACGAAGTTGACGCCTTTCACGGTTCGCCCGTCCTTGATGTCGAGGCAGGGGATGATGCGTTTTGCAAGCATAAGTTTACTAAGTGTCTCTTTGTGCCTTTGTGCCTCCGTAGTTAATAAACACTGAGGCACAGAGACACAGAGGATTCACGGAGGTTTTATAGCCAGTTTTTTAAATTTTCAAAATCCTCGTAAATCGCCTTCCCCACTATCGCCCCGGAGCAACCGATTTCGGTCAGTTCCACCAAGTCGGTAGGTTTGCTTACCCCGCCGCTGGCAATCAGCGCCAGCCCCGGAAATTGCGCCAGCACCCGCCGATATAGCTCGGTGGAAGGCCCTGTGAGCAGCCCGTCCCGCCCGATGTCCGTGCAGAAAACCTGCCGGACACCTGCCCCGGTCATTTCCTCCAAAAACTCAAAAATGCCGATTTCGGTCTGCTCCAACCAGCCGCTGATGGCCAGTTTCTCGTCCCGAACGTCCACGCCGAGCAGGATTTTTTCAGGGCTGTATTTTTGCAACCACTTGAAAAACAAGGGTTTATCCTTTACTGCCACGCTGCCGATGGCCGCCATCGCCGCCCCCGCTTCAAATACCGCCTCAATGTCCGCATCCTTTTTGATGCCGCCGCTGAAGTCAATGACGAGCGAGGTTTCGCTGGCAACCTGTTGCAGAATGTGCAAGTGCTGCGGCTTGCCAGCCCTTGCCCCATCGAGGTCAACGATGTGCAGCCGCCGGAAGCCCGCTGCCTCAAATTGCTTGGCCACGGCCACAGGGTCGGTGGCATAGTCGGTGCGCTGCGCAAAGTCGCCTTGGCGCAAGCGGACGCAGTGGCCATTTATCAAGTCCATTGCTGGGATGACTTCAAATTGATTCATACTCAAAAGTTGCAAAGGTAAAAGACTAACTGCCTTTCGGCACACTCAGTTTGCCAGCCTGACCGAATCCCCATCGGAAAGCTACCGGAGAATACACGGAAACAACATCAAATACAAAGGTTGTTTGATAACCATCCGAAGCCAGGCTGCATACCTGTGGGCCTGTGAGCCGGCGTCAAAGCTGTGCAAGGAGCCATTCTTTTTCAACGACGATTTTTGTTTCCGACAATTCTTTATGCAAGGTTTCGGTAGCTGAACTGGTTTTATGAATAAGCTTTGATAAAAAATGGATGAAGTTCAAGGTTCCCTCTTGATAATTTCCCGATAGTTTTTTGCGCATGACATAGGTTTTGAAGCTCTGAAGCAGGCTGGACAGGGACTCAAATTCTCCTTGTTCATACTGCATCTTGGCCAATAGCACTTTGCCAAGGCTTGTCAGCAGGAAATCATCATAATCCATTTGCAGCAGCAAAGGCATGGCGGCAGAGAAGTTTTTTTGTTCGTAATACAACCGGGCGAGGTTATAGTTGAAGAACCCATCTTTTTGCTTTTCTGGCAAAGTGTCTCTATATTTTTCGATAAAAGCTTGAACCCAATCATATTCATTTAACTTAAGCCCAGACATGACAATATTGCTATAAGTTCTTGGCGTCATCACACCATTTTGAACGAAAACATCCATCTGAAGCCCTATCTTATAAATGTCGAAAACCTCTTTCATAAAGCCTTGTTCGCCACTGTTTAATTGCCTTATGCAATAATTGATTGCAAAAATGAAAATATCATGTAACTCGTTGATGTTGAATGATTTGCTATTGCGTTGCAATAAGTCTTTAAAGGCTCTATATGATTCGTCGTTCTTGTAATCTTCCAGCGTTCGGTAAGCGTGGTAATAAATAGCAATTACTGGGTTTTCAAACTGTTTCCGTTCTTCAATAAATTCAAGCACTTTGGGCAATAAACCTGTATTGTACGAGGATTGACTTACAGTTTGGTTGCTCAATAAAATGCAGGCATTGCGCAGTTTTTCCGCAATGATAAAAGTGTCCAAAGCATCCGAAGTTTCTTGGAGCCGAAACTGTATTTTGCCTCCTTTTAACCGGTCATGGTTAAATCGCTCAAGTGCTATTTCATAGGCAAGGAACAGCCCTTTGGTATCCTGAATTGCGCTGTTTTTTACCTCCTGTTCCGATTTTTCAATTTGACGGTCGAAGAGCGACTCCAACCTGTGGGAGCGAAGAGACCTCAACAAGGCCAACTGGTGCTCGTCTGAATTGTATTTCCATTCATGCCAGGCGAGGAACTCTTCCACTACTTTGAGCAGATAGGAGCTGACATAATGCAACTGTTGCATATTGAACGGCTCATTGGGATACAACTGACTGTAAACTTTTTCTTTCTCCAAACCCCTCTCATGGCTGTTCAAATTCCGTCTTAGGTATTGGAACAGCCTGATGACCTCCTCGTGCTGGTTGTGGATGGGCGAACGAACGAATTTGTCCAACTGCCGCAATTCCTCTGCTGACAGCGATTTTAGTACCGTGACGATTTTATTTTTGTGCAAGTGGCAACATTTTTTTTCGAGAATCGGAGGACAGCCTCCAAATGACAATTTTTAGACAAAAGTAACAATGGATGGGAATCTTCGCTGTCAAGTTTTGACTTTTGCCAAAGAAAGATGCACAAAAAAATCCGAGAATCTGCAATAATTGTTTTTGACTGTCATTTTTAATAGCCTCAAATTAGCACTAGAATATTTTTTCAACCTAACAGGCTTTTACCAGGGGTGTCTCCGTCCACTTCGCTGGAAGTTGGATTGGAGATACCACTTTTTAGGTTTGAATGAAATAGCCCGCCTTGGCCTATTTTTCCAAACTGAACAAAAGTCTTTACTACCGCCCATGCGTTCATTTTGCACCAAAATTGTTTTGGCATTGCTGGCCTGCCTACTTTGGCAGCAACACGGCCTATCGCAAGGTTGGGAACGCAGTTTTGGCTTCGCCGAAGCCGATGGTTTTAACGATGTACTCACCACGCCCGACGGGGGCTATATCTCGGTCGGGCACACAAAAACGATAAACAGCATTGACCGGCAGGTCTATTTGGTTAAAACCGATGCGGATGGACTGGTACAATGGAGCAGTGTTTTTGGTGGCAGCAATGAACAAGAGACCGCCAAAAGCCTCGTAACCGATGGCAGTGGCGGCTATGTAATTGGTGGTACATCGGTCACGGATGGCTTGAACTATGCTTTTCTTGCTCGTACCGATGCATTGGGTAACCTGCTTTGGCTGACCCGTACCGTGCAAGACTCGGTTCAGGGCTATCAGGTCGTCCGCTTGACGGACGGCAATTTTTCACTTGTCGGAAGCCTGCAACTACCTGCTGCGCCTGGCGCTCTAAACAGCGAGGTTTTCCTGCTAAAAGCAGATGGCAACGGCACGGTGCTTTGGTCAAATACTTATGGTGGCGGCAATTTTGAAGAAGGTTTTTCTTTGGCCGAAATGCCGTCGGGGGAACTGCTTTTGGCGGGGTTCACCAATAGTTACGGCGCAGGGAATTACGATGTCTTTTTGGTGAAAACCTCTGCAACAGGTGCACTCGTTTGGACGAGAACCCTTGGTACAACTGCCGCCGAGCGTTGCAACGCAATAACACCAACGGCGGATGGCAACTATGCCATCACGGGCCAACGGGACGCTGGAAGCAGCACGGGGCAAGATGTTTTTTTGGCAAAAATAAACCCGAACGGCAACGAAATCTGGTGGCGGAATTTTGAGATGAATGGCATTGAAACAGCCCATTCCTTGCAGGAGATAAGCGCCACTGGCAATTTCGTGCTGGTAGGCAATGCGCAGGCAACCGATATTGCGGAGCGACAAGTGCTCCTGCTCAAGAGCCTGCCCAACGGCAGCCTCCAAAGCCTCCACCAGTTTGGCGGTGCGCTGGGCGACGGTGGCAATGCCGTGCGCACTGCCCCAAACAATGGCTTCGTCATCGCCGGATTTACCAACAGCTTTGGGGCAGGCAGCAGCGACGGCTACCTAATTCGCACCGATGCCACTGGGGTCTCGCTTTCCAATTTTGTACGTGGCAATGTTCACTCCAGCCTCAACAATACCTGCGTCCCCGACAATTTTGGCGTGCTGGTACCAAACTACCTGGTAGAAATTGCTGGCGCAAAAACATACTATGGCACGACGGATTCCATGGGCAACTACTTCGTGCCAGTGGAAGCAGGCGATTATGAGCTGCGCTTGCTGAACCCCTCTCCGATTTGGATTGCTTGTGAGGACAGCGTTGATATTTCAGTAGTAGGCAGCTTCGATACCGCCACGGTTGACTTCTCCATTTATGCGCAAGTGCAATGCCCAGCAATGGAGGTGGACCTTTCCACGCTCAACCTGCGCCGCTGTTTCCAGAACACCTACACCGTAAAATACCGCAACCTCGGCTCCATTCCGGCAGCTACTGCTGCAGTTCAGGTCACCTTCGACCCTTGGCTGTTGGTCGACAGCACGAGCATCCCTTGGATTGCCCATACGGGCAATATGTACGTGTTTGACGTAGGAGTGGTGCCGCCATTTGCCGAAGGCAGCTTCCAGGCTTGGGTGACGTTGGATTGCGATTCGACTTTGTTGGGGCAAACCCATTGCAGCGAAGCGCATATTTTCCCTGACTCGCTCTGCTTTAGCCCTGACCCGAATTGGGATGGCTCAAGTATCCAACTGAGAGCAAATTGCTTGGGCGACTCCGTTGTTTTTGAAGTGGAAAACGTAGGAGGTGAAGACATGTCCAACCCCTTGGAGCTTATTGTAATAGAGGAGGTCATTATGGGCTACCAAACCCAGTTCCAATTAGAAGCCTTTGAAAGTCAGTCATTTGCGTTTCCGGCCAATGGTGCCACCTTGCGCATGGAGGCCGAACAAAGCCCCGGCCACCCCGGCAACAGCCGGCCCAGCATCAGCGTGGAGGGCTGCGGGGCCAACCCGTTCAGCACGGGCTTTGTCGTGGACTACCCCCTCAACGACGCCGACCTTTTCATGGACAGCGACTGCCGGGAAAACGTCGGCTCCTTCGACCCTAACGACAAACAGGGATTCCCCAACGGCTATGGCGGGCAGCACTTCATCGAGCCGGGCACCGATATTGAGTACCTAATCCGTTTTCAAAATACAGGAACGGACACAGCCTTTACGGTGGTCATCCGAGACACGCTCTCCCAATTCCTCGACCCCACGACCATAGAACCAGGTGCGGCCAGCCATCCCTACCGCTTTGAGGTTTATGGCAATGGCATCCTGAAATTCAGCTTCCACGACATCATGCTGCCCGATAGCAATACCAACGAGTCGCTTTCCCACGGCTTCGTGAAGTTCCGAGCAAAACAAATGAAAACAAACGTCCCCGGCCTTGTCATCGAAAACCGGGCGGCCATTTACTTCGATTACAACGCCCCGGTCATTACCAACACCACTTACCACACGCTCGGCTACAATTTTATCCAGTTGAGTTCCATAGAGCAAGTTGGTGGTAATTCTTCTTTACCCACTGTTAGGGTATTTCCAAATCCTTTTGATGAATCAGCCTTGTTTGAGTTGGAAAATGTTCAAGCTAAGCACCTGACTTTCAATCTGTTCGACCAAAATGGCCGACAGGTTCGACAGTTGGATTTTGAAAAAAACAAGTTCCAATTTCAGCGGGACGGCCTTGCTTCGGGCGTTTATTTCTTCCAGATAGCTGCACCGGACGGAACGGTGGCGAGGGGCAAGGTCGTGCTGCGCTAACACCTAAGCAATTATGAAAAAAAGACTGGTTTGCCTCATGCTCATTTCTTGTATGGGCCGCTTGGTTCATGCCCAATGCCCAAATTTCAACCTGCCTATCAGCCCACAAACGACCAGCGGGAGGTACAGCATCGTCATCTCGGATGTCAGCTCTTGCCGCTCCACTGAAACGACCAATATTTATATTAATGGGCAAGTTGCTGCCTATCTGCCCACCGCCTTTTCGCCCAATGGTCTTTGAGGGCAAGGATTCCCCCCCCGACGACGACCTAAACCTTTGGCTGGGATGGCCGCCACGAAGGCCGTGCAATGGACCCCGTCCTGTTCGTGGTCATGGCAGCGGTGGAGTTCGTGGATGGGACGAAGAAGTTGCTGAGGGGGTTGGTAGTGCTGGTGCGGTAGCGTAAAATGCCATCGAAAAAAGGGGAGTTAAGTGCATTGCGCTTAACTCCCCTTTTTATTGGTGGAAATGCGGTAAAAATGACAAAACCATTACTTTGCTTGCTGCGCAAAATCAGCTCAAAACGCCTGTGCCAGCTA
>JANPLH010000316.1:0-6546 GCA_031426435.1 Saprospiraceae bacterium
CGGCAGGAGGCAGGTCGTAGTTTGCCGGAACAGATGATTTTCCATGCACTTAATTTCAATGACGGAATTTTGGGAATTGTCGCTACGGATGAAACCGGGGAGATAGACCTGTTTAAACGTTTTGGCTCAACGTTCAGACAGGCCTACACCCGCTTCCTCGACCTGCAAAAAGCCGAAGCCCGTGCCGTCGAAGCCGCCCGCATCGCCTCCCTCGACCGGGTGCGTGGCGAAATCGCCTCGATGCGTACCACGGATGACTTGCAGCGCATCACCCCGCTGGTTTGGCGGGAGCTCACCACGCTCAGTGTGCCGTTTTTCCGCTGCGGCGTCTTCATCATGGACGAAGCCAGCGAAACAGTCCACACCTACCTCTCCACCCCGGAAGGCAAGTCGCTTGCGGTGATGCACCTTCCATTCGAGGGTGCTGAAACAACAAGTCAAACGGTCAGCCATTGGCGAAAAAAGGAAGTTTACACGGAGCTATGGGACAAGCAACAGTTCGTTGCCTGGGCCCATTCGATGACCGAACAAGGCTACGTCCAGGAGGAAAAGACCTACCAAGGCGGCGACGAGCCACCCGAATCATTGTTCTTACAGTTCGTGCCGTTCACGCAGGGGATGCTCTACGTCGGTAGCGCCAAAGCGCTTGCGGAAGACCAAATCGGTTTGGTGAAAACCCTTGCCGACGCCTTCGCCGTGGCTTATGCCCGCTACGAGGATTTCACCAAATTGGAGGAAGCTAAGAGCAGGGTGGAGGCAACTCTATCCGAACTGAAATCCACCCAATCCCAGCTCATCCAATCCGAAAAACTTGCCTCCCTCGGCGAACTCACCGCAGGCATCGCCCACGAAATCCAGAACCCGCTGAACTTCGTCAACAACTTCTCAGAACTAAGCGTGGACTTGGCGGAAGAGTTGAAATTGGAAATTGGGAAATTGGAAATTCCCGAAAAAGACAAGGAATATGTGGGTGAAATTTTGGGGGACTTGGCTTCCAACCAAGAAAAAATAAACCACCACGGCAAGCGGGCTGCTGCCATCGTGACGGGCATGCTCCAACATGCCCGCACCAGCACCGGGAAGAAAGAACCCACCGACCTCAACGCCCTCGCCGACGAGTACCTGCGGCTCAGTTATCACGGCTTGCGGGCGAAGGATGCCAGTTTCAATGCTCAGATGGTCACCGATTTCGACCCGGCAATCGGGAAAGTGGACGTGATTCCGCAGGACATCGGGCGGGTGTTTTTGAACATCATCAACAATGCGTTTTATGCCACGCAGCAGCGGCAGAAATTGGAAATTGGGAAATTGGAAATTCCTTACGAACCGACGGTTTCCATCAGTTCCCGCATGGTTCCCCCTTTATGGGGTCAGGGGGCTGGCGGCGTCGAGTTCCGCATCAAGGACAACGGCACGGGCATCCCCGACGATGTGAAGGCGAGGATTTTCCAGCCGTTTTTCACCACCAAGCCGACAGGGCAGGGCACGGGGCTTGGGCTTTCGCTGGCGTATGATATTGTGGTGAAGGGGCATGGAGGGACGCTGGAGGTGGAGAGCACAGAGGGGGGCGGGACTACTTTTATCGTAAAATTGTCAAACCAAAACATTTGAAAAATAATCGAAAAACAATACAATCATGGAGCTTGCAAAAAGCATAGAAAACCTCCATTCCGAAGCTCGACAAATCATCGAAAGCGGGCGCACTTCCGCCTATCGTGCCGTGAATGCCAATATGCTCAAAACTTATTGGGAGCTTGGGTAACTAATTGTCGAAGAAGAACAACAAGGCAAGGCAAGGAACGGGCGGAATATGGCAAGTACCTGATTACCGAACTTGCTGAACGCCTGCAAACTGAATATGGAAGCGGTTATTCTAAACCCAGCCTTTGGAATTACAGACAGTTCTACAAAGCGTTTCCAATTCTCTCCGCAGTGCGGAGAGAATTGGCTTGGACGCACAATAAATTGCTTATGAAGCGGAATGTCTATTTGCAGATTTGAATTTGCAGCGACTAATTGAATGATATGGACCAATTAACTTAATTTAATAAAGTCAAGTGTTAAAAAATGAAATGCATCTATCAGTCGCAGCTTACCACTACCATTTCTAAAGGATTTTAGATAAATGAAACTAGGGGTTTATCTGGAAATCATTAACCGCTTCGTCAGCACATTGCTGGCTGAACTCACCTTGACGAAATAAACCCCGCTCACGAAGGCGCTGCCAGAGAGGTCGAGCGTCAGCTCCTGTTGCCCTTCTTCCAGGGTTGTTTGCCAGACGGCTTTGCCGGTATAATCAAACAGGGTCAGTTCAGCCGCCTCTTCCCCGAAACCGTGCAAGTGGAATGTCACTTCCTTGCCAGCAGGGTTCGGGAACATCTCAATTTCTTGCTGTTCAGCTATTTCAGCAAAGCCACCGTTGCCGCCGGGCATGACGAGGTTCTGACCGGTGCAAGTGCATTCGCCTAAATAATCGCCGTGGTCGAGGTGGGCTTGTACGGCATTCGGGCTGATGCAAATGGTGTTCGCATTGGCCGGGTTGCCCGGTGGCACGTGGCAAACGAGCACATTGTCATTGTTGGTGCCGCAAATCCACGATGCAGGCAGATTTTCAAACCCTGTGAAGGTATAGTTGTCCACGAACGGCTCGGAGTCGCAATCGTCGGGGATGCCATCGTTGTCATCGTCGTCGTCGCACACGTCGCCGTCGCCGTCGCCGTCATTGTCCTCTTGAACAGGATTGGCGTCGTTCGGGCAATTGTCGTCTTCATCGTCAACGCCGTCGCCGTCGGCATCTGAAGAAGAACAAGGAGCATTTTGGACAACGGGAAGGCTCTCGCATCCGGTTTGGTTACCTTCTATATAAATATAACTGACAGCTCCTGGCGTATTGACTAGTTCCTGGATTCCACAGCAATCGCTGAGTGATGAGTTGTAGGCAATCCACAAGTAAAACACAGATGAAAGCGAAGAGAGGCCATCCACATTGGTCAGCGATGAGTTCCCGCTAATGCCCAAGGTCCACGCCACAGATGAAAGCGAAGAAAGGCCATCCACATTGGTCAGCGATGAGTTCTCGCTAATGCCCAAGGTCCCCGCCACAGATGAAAGCGAAGAGAGGCCATCCACATTGGTCAGCGATGCGTTGGAGTTAATGGCTATGGTCCCCGCCACAGATGAAAGCGAAGAGAGGCCATCCACATTGGTCAGCGATGAGTTGTAGGCAATCCACAAGTACCCCATTGATGAAAGCGAAGAGAGGCCATCCACATTGGTCAGTGATGGGTTGTAGGTAATGCCCAAGTACTCCACAGATGAAAGCGAAGAGAGGCCATCCACATTGGTCAGCGATGAGTTATCGCCAATGGACAATTCCCCAACAGTTGAAAGCGAAGAGAGGCCATCCACATTGGTCAGCGATGGGTTGTGGAAAATGGACAAGTTCCCCACAGATGAAAGCGAAGAGAGACCAGCCACATTGGTCAGCGATGGGTTGGCGGCAATGAACAACCTCCCCCCCACAGATGAAAGCGAAGAGAGACCAACCATATTGGTCAGCGATGCGTTGCCGTTAATGGACATGTCCCCCACCACTGAAGATAGCGAAGAGAGGCCAGCCACATTGGTCAGCGATGCGTTGGAGTTAATGGCCAAGGCCCCCACAGATGAAAGCGAAGAGAGGCCATCCACATTGGTTAGCAAATCGTTGTGGGTAATTCCCACCCCCTGCCCCACAGATGAAAGCGAAGAGAGGCCATCCACATTGGTCAGCGATATGTTGGCGTGAATGAGCAATCCTCCCCCCACAGATGAAAGTTCTGAAAGGCCGTTGAGATTGGTGATGGAAGCGCCGTCGCGTATAGTTAAAGACCCCGTAACCTCGGTGTAATTGAAAGCATCCACCTGGGCCTGGGTTGTGAGCATCAAATCACCGCTGTAGGTCTGCGCTTTGATGCCTTGGGTAAGGCCGGAAAGCAGGAAGAACAGAAAGAAAATCTTTTTCATAAGGCATTGTGTTTGTGGTAGTGGCAATTTTCGACCGATATGGAATGCCCATCTCAGTTGAAGATTACCACTACCAATTATTATTTGATTTGGAAAATCTGTAACCAGCATTTTATCTGGAAATCACCAGCCGCTTCGTCAGCACGTTGCTCGTTGAACTCAACTTTACGAAGTAAACCCCGCTTGCAAAGCCGCTGCCGGAGAGGTCGAGCGTCAGCTCGTGCTGCCCTTCTTCCAAGGTTTTTTGCCAAACGGCTTTGCCAGAATAATCGAGCAACGTCAGTTCAGCCGCTTCGTCCCCGAAGCCGTGCAGGTGGAATGTCACCTCCTTGTTGGCCGGGTTTGGGAAAATGAACAGGTCAAGTGCCTCGGTAATCATGACAGTAGCATTGCCGCCGGGAAAAATCAGGGGTGCTGGGCAAGAGATGCAGGGACCTATGTCGTCACCGTGATTATAGTGGGTGGACAGATTATTCTTGCTGATGCAAGTCGTAACACCGCTGTGGCAGACATTGATTTTGTTGGTGCCGCACTTCCAGGCGGAACTGTAAAGGGAATAGTTCAGCAACTGGTTGCAATCGGGAATGCCATCGTTGTTGTTGTCCACGCTATCGTTGCCGCCCGGGCATACGTCGCAGGCGTTACCAACCCCATCGCAATCGCTGTCTTCCTGTCCGAAATTTGAATTGGAAGGGCAGTTGTCCACATCGCCGCAGATGCCGTCGCTGTCGGAATCGTTGGCCGGGTCGTTCGGGCAGGTGTCGCAGGCGTCGCCGTCGCCGTCGCCATCGGCATCAGCCTGGTCGTTATTGGCAATGCTTGGGCAGTTGTCCAAGCCGTCGCAGATGCCGTCGCCGTCCGCATCGGCGGCTCCTTCATCCACCGTGCCGT
This sequence comes from Saprospiraceae bacterium, assembly GCA_031426435.1. Classification (GTDB taxonomy): domain Bacteria; phylum Bacteroidota; class Bacteroidia; order Chitinophagales; family Saprospiraceae; genus UBA6168. The sequence goes on from JANPLH010000316.1 coordinate 4,897, forward strand.
CGCAATTATCGTCTGTGCCATTGCAGGCTTCGGTAGCGCCGGGGTTTACCGAGGCATTATTGTCGTTGCAATCCGAGCCGCCGCAAGCCACGTTGTTGTAGCTGTCGCCGTCGGCATCGCAAGGCATTTCCTCGTACACCCGTGCTTGGCCTGCGTTGCTGCCGCTGCCGTCGTTGCGATTAGCCCCAATCGCCACGCGCTGACCGCTGCCAGACAGGGAAACGGAATGGCCCGACCAATCACCCGCCGTTTCACCATCAATGTCGTTGCCCAACTGCGACCATGTACCCCCGCTTTCCGAATATACCCGTACGTGGCCGGCTGAGGTGCCATTGCCGTCGTTGTCTATAGCCCCAATCGCCACGCGCTGGCCGTTGGTGGACATAGAAACGTGCCAGCCGAAACCGTCGTCTGCAGCCTCCCCATCAATGTCTCCGCCCACCTGCGTCCAGGTGCCGCCACTTTCCGAAAAAACCCGCACATGGCCAGCGTCGATGCCGCCGCCATCATTGTAGATAGCTCCAACCGCCAGGCGTTTGCCGTCGGGGGACAGGGAAACGGAGACGCCGAAGGCGTCACCCGCTGCTTCACCGTTGATATCACTGCCCAGTTGAGTCCAAGTGCCGCCACTTTCCGAATATACCCGCGCATGGCCAGCATCGGTGCCAGTGCCGTCGTTGCCGCCAGCTCCAATCGCCAATCGCTTGCCGTCGGCGGACAGGGAAACGGAGCGACCAGATCTGTCATCGGCTGCTTCGCCGTTAATATCGCTGCCCACCTGGATCCAATTACTCCCGTTTTGCTTGTACACCCGCACATGACCGGCTTCGTTGCCGTTGCCGTCGTTTCGGTAAGCCCCAACCGCCAGGCGCTTGCCGTCGGCGGACAGGGAAACGGAGTAGCCAAACCAATCGTCCGCTGCCTCACCGTTGATGTCGCCACCTGACTGCGTCCAGGTGCCACCACTTTCCGCATACACCCGCACGTGACCAGCCATGGAGCCGCTGCCGTCATTCCAAATAGCCCCAATCGCCAGGCGCTTGCCGTCGGCAGACAGGGAAACTCGGAAGCCGGAAAGGTCATTTGCCGCTTCGCCGTTGATGTCACTGCCCACCTGCGTCCAGACGCCCCCACTTTCCGAATACACCCGCACATGACCGGCGTCAAAGCCGTTGCCATCGTTTTGGTGAGCACCAACCGCAAGGCGTTTGCCGTCGGTTGATATGGAAACGGCGTAGCCAGACCAGTCCTCTGCTGCTTCGCCGTTCATGTCGCTGCCTACCTGTGACCATGTTTGGGAAGATAGGTTGTTGATTACCAACAGGAAAAGAAAACTGAACAGAAAGAAAATCTTTTTCATGATTCATGATTTAAAAAGTAAGTAGAACTGATTCATCAGGGTGAGACCTAAAAGTTACCGTTTGCCTTTTGGGGCGTTTTTTAGGGTTTGGCGAGCCAGTCTAAAGTTTTCATTTGGCTGACGGTACGAAGATGGTGATGCACCCCTGCCGGGGCATGGAGCTATCGGTCAAATGCTTGGACTTATCACCCACATGGGGAAAAAAAACTTGGACTGATCGGTAAGGAAGGAGAAAAACGGAGCTGCAAATCGTTGTTTTTCAACTACTTGCGTAAGTCGCTCGGGGCAAA
>JANPLH010000317.1:0-16575 GCA_031426435.1 Saprospiraceae bacterium
TAAAATGCAGCAACCATGCTGGCCCAATCAACAAAAACTGCAAATCTTCCATAAATGATGGCTTCTTTCCTTCAATTTTGTGGCCAATGAACTGGAAAATCCATGCCACCACGAATATCACCAACGAAATCAGGGCCAGCATTTTTGCATCGCCAAAGGTCATTTCATAAATGGCATTCACGCCATACACCATCACCCCGCCGATGAGCACAAACCCAATGAACATTGGCATAGAAAGACGCATGTAATAGACCAACGCCAGTATCAAAGCTAAGGTGGCCCAGTTGGTATAGAGACTTCTTTCTGTAAAAAATGGGATAGCGTACAACAGCCCGAAGAGGCTGAACATGATGCTTGGAACGCAAATCCAATGGATGAGCTTGTTGGTGCCGTTTTGATGGCTCTCGCCATATTTGTCGAGGAGGAGGTCAATTTTTGACATAGGTTGGGTTGTTTTGTTTGCTGATTTGTTGGCACAATATACCTCAATATCTGAATACCACAATATCAAATTCAATGTGGGAAAACATCCATTGCCAAGTCCATGGCCCTTTCAAAAGCGAACTCATCTACCCCAGTTTCGATTTGCCTGTTTTTGAAAAAATGCACCATGTTCTCCATCGGCATATTGCCCGTGAGGTCATCCTTGGCCATTGGGCAGCCACCAAAACCTTTTATGGCACCATCGAATCGGGTACAGCCGCTGTTCCAGGCAGCCTCCACTTTTTCCTTCCAATTGTGCGGTTCAGTGTGCAGGTGTGCGCCAATTTCGATGCCTTTTGGCTCGTAATAAGGTATCAGATTGGAGAAAAGATAGGTAATGCTGGCAGGGTTGGAAACGCCAATCGTGTCGGAAAGCTGAAGGATGCGGACACCCATTTCTGACAATTTATCCACCCAACGCACGACGGTCTCTGCATTCCAAGGGTCGCCATACGGGTTGCCGAAACCCATGCTTATGTACACGACCAATTCTTTATTGCTCCGCAAACAAATGGCCTGAATCTCCGCTACCCGCACCAGCGACTCTTCGATGGTGGCGTTGGTGTTCCTGATTTGAAAGGTCTCAGAGATGGAAAACGGGTATCCAAGGTATTGTATTTCAGGAAATTGCGCAGCATCCTCAGCGCCTCGCTGGTTAGCTACTATGGCCAGCAGCTTGGAAGGAGTGTTGGCTAAATCAAGTTGGGAAAGCACCTCCGCCGTGTCACGCATTTGAGGGATGGCTTTTGGCGAAACGAAGCTACCGAAGTCAATGGTGTCAAAACCTGAGCGCAGCAATTGATTAATATATGCCGCCTTTGTTTCCGTTGGAATGAAGTCCTTGATGCCTTGCATGGCATCACGTGGACACTCTATTAGCTTGACGTTGTGGGAAGTTAGGTTTGACATGCGGCAAAAATATGGAATTTGCCTTTCAATTATTTTCCGAACAACTCAATTAACCGCTTGTTCCTAAATTCAAAAATCGAGCGGACTTTTCCACCGATGAATAATTTTTCCACCAATACGCCTATTGGCCCGCCCGGCAAACAATAATCCACAATGTCGGTCATCTCTACTCCACCCTTCACAGCTTTGAAATGGTGCTGATGGTGCCAGATGCGGTAAGGGCCCATTCGTTGCTCATCCACAAAAAACTCGTTCTCCCGCAAATGCGTGATTTCAGTGACCCAGAGCATCGGGATACCCAGTAGCGGCTTCACTTTGTAGGTGATGAACATGCCAGGATACGATTTTTTAGGCAGCTCTGAGGTAGGTATCAGGTTCATATCCTTGGGCGTAATCTTGGAAAGATTGGTGGGGTTCGAGAAAAAATCCCAAGCTGCTTCCAATGAAATCGGCAAGGTTTGAACGGTGGTCAGTCGGTGCATCTAAAAGGATTGAAGGATTGAAAGTGTGAAGGATTGAATAGGGGGCGTTCAATTCTTCGCTCACCAAAACTCCAATCCCTCAAAAAGGTTTAGCATTTTTCTCACACGGCTTTAGCCACTCCCGTACTTGAAGGTGTTCCACAATGGGCAAGTTATTGCCCCAAGATGTGTGGATATAGTTGATAATATTGGTAATTTCAAATTCCGTCAGCCGCTCGATGCCTGCCATTTCTGTTTTATAAACCTGTCCATTCACGGTCATTTCCCCTTTCACCCCTGCCCTAATAATGCAGGGAATTGTTTCTGGGTATTTGGTCAAATAGTCGGCACCAGCCAACGGCGGTATCAAGCCCTTCAACCCTGTTCCATCGGCCATGTGGCAGTTTTCGCAGAAATTGGTGTAGAGGATTTTGCCTTGTGTATAGGGCTGTTGGTCACATGCCCAAAGCAGCATCAGGAACATGAAACCTAATAATACGAAGCTATTTTTCATTCAAGAGTTTTTCAATGTCTTTCATAAAACGGTCAACGTCCGCAGGGTCAGTCCCGTTGCAAAACGATCGCACATGCCTGTTCTTATCTACCAAAATCAAGCGGCCAGAGTGGTCAAACCCACCGGGGGCCGTCGGATCTTCCTGGGCGATACTGAAATAAGCGCCCGCTATGTCATAGATTACAGCTTGCTCCCCAGTGACGAAATGCCACTTGTTCGACTCAACGCCGAGGTTGCGGGCATATCGGTTCAGCGCAGCGACCGTATCGTATTTTGGGGCTACCGTATGCGCTAACAACAATAGGTTCGGTTCGGTTTTGAATTTATCATAGATGCGCAGCATTTGCTTGGCGGTCTTTGGGCAGATGGTAGGGCAGGCGATGAAAAAAAAGTCGGCGACATAAGCCTTGCCAGCGAAGGTGGCATTGTTCACGACTTGGCTGTCCTGGTCAATAAAACTAAAATCTGGAATTTCGTGGTAAATGGTATCACCTGTGGCGCTAACGTCTCGGTTGCCGAGGATGGGCAAGGTTTGAGGTTCAAAATTAGTCTGGCAACCCATGAAGGCCATTCCTAACAAAAACAAGTAAGCTAAAATTTTCATTTCCATTTTTCGGCAAAAATAGGAAACATGAAAGAAGCAGGTAGGAGCATGTTTTGATATTCCTACCTTTGCCGATCAGAAAACCATCACCACGAACTGCGTTAAATCCATCGTTTTATCATGAAATCAATATTCCTTGCCGTGCTTGCCATTTTTATGCTTTGCACCCATCAGCTTTCTGCTCAAATAGATGCCGCTCCAAACACCTTGTCAAAAAATCCAGCTTCCGATAAAGATAAAATGAAAAAGAAAGGTCCAAGACTCAAGCGATTCACCAACGCCGAATTGGACAAGTTCCCGGTCTATAATGGTAAAGACCTTGGCCTGACCTATACCCCTACGAAGTCCATTTTCAAGGTATGGTCGCCGCCAGCGTCGGAGGTTCGGCTGTATATTTTTGACAAAGAAGGCACGCCGCCATCCGATTTCAAAATCATGAAAAAAGGTAAAAACGGCGTTTGGGTGGCTAAGATGAATGGCGACCTGGCGGGCAAATACTACAATTTCCAGGTGATGATTGATTCGTTTTTCTTGGCCGCTTCTGTTGACCCTTATGCCAAAGCAGTTGGCACTAACGGCGAACTTGGTCAAGTGGTGGACCTCGCCAAAACCAACCCGCCAGGTTGGGAAACCGACCAAAAACCCCCACTTGTCAGCGCAGCGGACATTGTGCTCTATGAGTTGCAAATCCGTGATATATCCATTCACCCCTCATCTGGCATAAAGAACAAGGGCAAGTACCTCGGCTTGGCTGAAACTGGCACCAAGACCCCCGACGGACTTGCTTCCGGCCTCGACCATATCAAGGAACTCGGCGTCACGCACGTGCACCTGATGCCCGTCTTCGATTTCCATTCCATTGATGAAAGTTTTCCAAACAACCTATCCTACAACTGGGGCTACGACCCGCAGAACTACAATGCCCCGGAAGGTAGTTTTGCCACTAACCCTGGCGACGGCGCAATCCGCATCCTTGAGTTCAAGACAATGGTAAAAGCCTTGCACGACAACGGTTTACGGGTAGTAATGGACGTGGTTTACAACCATACAGGTGCGACACAGGAGTCGGTTTTCAATCAATTCGCTCCCGATTATTACTACCGCCGTGACGCTATGGGCAACTATTCCAATGCCTCTGCCTGCGGCAATGAGGTGGCTTCCGAGCGGCCCATGTCCCGCAAGTTCATGCTGGAATCCATGGTCTATTGGGCCAAGGAATATCATATTGATGGGTTCCGGGTTGACCTCATGGGCATCCATGATATTGAGACGATGAACCAAATCATGGTGGAGCTGCGCAAAATAGACCCCTCCATTTTCGTCTATGGCGAAGGCTGGACGGCAGGTAGCAGTACCTTGTCCGAAGAGAAAAGGGCGGTAAAGGCGAATGTTTCAAAATTGGATGGTATCGCCGTCTTCTCTGACGAGTTTCGGGACGGCGCCAAGGGTCATGTTTTTACGCCAGGCGCCAAGGGGTTCATTAACGGTGAAAACAAGCTGGAAGAAAGCGTCAAGTTCGGAATAGTAGGCGGGGTGAACCATCCGCAGGTCAACCTCGAAAAGGTCAACTATACTAAAAAGGCATGGGCAAAAACCCCGTTGCAGTGCATTAAATACGTCTCATGCCATGACAACCATTCGCTGTGGGACCGCCTTTTGCTTTCCTGCCCCCAGAACACCGAATTGGAGCGCCTCAATATGGACAAGCTGGCGCAAACGATGGTTTTCACCTCGCAGGGGGTACCTTTCTTACATGCAGGCGAAGAGTTTGTGCGGTCGAAAGAACTGGTAGAAAACAGCTACCAATCCAGCGATAAAATAAATCAAATCAATTGGGACAACAAGGCCAAATACCTCGACCTTTTCCAATATTACCAGCAGTTGATATTGCTGCGCAAAGCCCATCCAGCTTTCCGAATGACAACGGAAGCGCAAATCCAAAAGCACTTGAAGTTCATGGATTATGACTATGACAATGTGGTAGGATTCACGCTCGGCGAACATGCCAATGGCGATTCCTGGAAGCGGATAATGGTTATTTACAATGGCAACCCAAGAGGCAAGCAGTTGCCCATTCCCCCAGGCAAATGGAAAATAATTTGTACCAACAACCGCATTGACCTCAATGGAATGGGTGAAAACACATCAGGGTTCGCCAATGTGGGCGCTTATGCAGCTTATATTTTGGCGGAGGAATGAGTGGGACAAAAGGTTTAGAATGTTTCGATGGTTTAACGATTTATATACGACAACCATTTAACCTGCTAAACTTTTTAAACCTGCTAAACCAAGAATTTAAAACAAATGAAAGTTGACATCCTCGCCATTGGCGTGCATCCAGATGATATTGAGCTAAGCTGCTCTGGGACACTTTTGAGGCATATCGAACAAGGGAAAACTGTTGGTCTCCTCGACCTTACCAGAGGCGAGCTGGGCAGCCGTGGCAGTGCTGAACTGCGGGACAAGGAAGCTGCCAACTCCGCCCAGAAAATGGGGGCTAGCTTCCGCCTCAATCTCAAAATGGCAGATGGGCTATTTCAATACACCCAGGAAAACCTGCTTAAAATCATCGAAATCATACGTTGGTGCCAACCGACCATCGTATTAGCCAATGCCCCTGACGACCGCCACCCCGACCACGGAAGGGCTGCCAAACTCACTGCTGATGCTTGTTTTTATGCGGGTTTGTTAAAAATCGAAACCAGCTATGAGGGGCAGTCGCAGCAGCATTGGCGACCCAAGGCGGCCTACCATTATATTCAGGACAAAGACCTTGCACCGAGTTTTGTTGTGGACATCACCCCCTACATGGAGAAAAAACAAGAACTCATACTCACCTTTCGGTCGCAGTTTTTTCTGCAAGACTCAAATGAGTATAGCAACGAGCCAGCAACCCCAATTTCCGGCAAGGATTTTATGGAGTTCCTTCAATCAAAAAGCCGGGTATTTGGCAGGCCTATTGGCGTAGAATTCGCCGAAGGTTTTATTGCGGCTCGCATAGTGGGCGTGAATGACTTTTTTAACTTGGTTTAATTGGAAGTACAATCGGTTAACTCATTTACTTTTGCCCAAGAAACCATTTTACAAATTATAGCTCAACATTTTTACTTTGAGAATTACTAATTATATCCTCATTTGCGTGCTACTGTTTTCAGGTTGCAAAGGCGCAAAACGCCGTAAATTGGAAAGCGAAAAAGGTTTGAAAGTCCGTTTTGAAATCGTGAATTTTCAAGAAAAAATGGGCAACTGCGACAAACAGGACGGCGCTTGCGCCCAGATTGACATGGTATATCCCGTCGTCGTGGAAGGCTTACCTGCCATTCGACAATCCATCAACGATTCCATCCATAGTTTTTTGATTCAAAACCTGGTGTTTGAACAATACCGTGGTGCTTTTACCGATAAGGATTTGAGCAATTCCGCCAAATTGTTTTTACAAGAATGGAAAAAGGCCAATGCAGAAATGCCTGACAATCAATCCAATGCAACCTGGGAAGTCAGTGTGACTGGAGAAGTGGGGCTACATACGCCAAAAGTGGCCACCATTACCCTTGGCTCCTATTCATACGCCGGAGGGGCGCATCCAAACTCCTTTGTCTCAGTGCTGAATTTCAACTTAAAAACGGGCAGGACGCTCATTTGGAAAGACTTCATTACTGACCAGAAAGCCCTCGAAATACTCGCTGAAAAGGAGTTCAAAAAGGCGAGAGAGTTGCCCGACAAAGCCAATTTGACAGAAGAAGGCTTTTTTTGGGATGGCGCTTTCACCTTGCCCAAAAACTTTGAACTGCAAGCGGAAGGTATCTATTTTTGGTACAACCCTTTCGAGGCGGCAGCTTATGCACTTGGCCCCACCGATTTCACCATTTCTTACAGCGAGTTGGGTAAATTGGTGAAAAAGGAGGTGATATTTTGACGATTGCTTCTGCCAAAACATACACCGAAGCCCCAGTTCCGGTGTAAACTCAACTGGGGTTCCGGTTGAGTTTTTCTTCCAAAAACAAAACCAGACGACTCATTTCATCTGGTTCAAATGCCGCCCAATGCGCATCCTTTCTAAACCAAGTGGACTGCCTTTTTGCATACCGGCGGCTGTTCTGTTTGATATTCTCCACTGCCTGCTCCAAACTGCATTTTCCATCAAAAAAACTGAAAAGCTCCTGATAACCAACCGTTTGCAATGCGTTCAAATGACGAAGTGGGTACAAGGCATGGGCCTCTTCCAACAAGCCCAGCCGCATCATTTCATCCACCCTGAAGTTTATTTTTTCATATAAAACGGGGCGCTCCACCTCCATACGGACATATATCGGTGAAAAAAAACGCTGCTTCTTTTTCTGCGTCCTAAAACTAGAAAACGGCTTCCCGCACGCCCTACAAACCGACAATGCCCGAATCAATCGGTGCGGATTGTTCAGGTCAACTTGCTCAAAGTAAACAGGGTCGAGCTGTTTCAGCTCAGCTTGCAGCGCCTCGATTCCTGATTGTTTGAGTTGCGCCTCCAAGGTTTGCACTGCCTCATTTAGCACATCAGGAAACTCGTCCAACCCTTCGCACAGGGCACGAATAAACAGGCCGGAACCTCCTACCAACACGGCCACATCTTGCGTTTCGTATAGTTTTTCCAGCAAGGAAAGGGCCTGCACTTCAAAATCGCCGACGGAGTAAACTTCCGTTACAGAAAGCGAATTGATGAAATGATGAGGAACCTGTGCCAATTCTTCGGTGGTGGGTATTGCAGTGCCGATGCTCATTTCCCGATAAAATTGGCGGCTATCGGCAGAGAGGATTTCTGTACCAAAATGGCGGGCCACTTGAATAGCTGCTGCCGTTTTGCCAGTAGCCGTGGCGCCTCCGATGACGATAAGATGTTTTTGACGGTGCATTTTCCTGAAAATGGCGAGGCTGGTTGTACTTTTGCCCTTTCGCAATTGATATTTTGCGAAGCAACAACTGCCAAACGATGATTTACAGCTTAGTGAAGCCCTGCGCAAAAATAGCTTTATCCGTCTATTTCCGTAAAATGCACATCTCGCACCGCGAGCGAATCCCAAAGGGCAAGCCAGTCATATTGGCCTTAAACCACCCTACCGCTTTTATCGAGCCGTGCATCGTCGGCTGCTGGCTCGATGAACCGCTTAATTTCCTGGCCCGTGGAGACCTCTACGTGAACAGCCCTTTCATTCGAAAACTCTATGGCTGGTTCCATATTGTCCCTGTTTTCAGGATTGACGACACAGGTTACAGCGGCTTGAAAAGCAATTATGACACCTTCAGCAAATGCTATGAAGCATTGGCAGACAACAAAATTGTTATGATTTTGGCGGAAGGCCGCACCAAGCACGAGAAGCGCCTGCGACCGCTGATGAAAGGAACGGCCCGCATCGTGTTCGGGGCTTTGGAGAAATACGAGGGGCTGGACGTGCACATCGTCCCCGTTGGTGTGAACTATACGAACCCCGACAAATTCCGCTCCGATGTCCGTATTGATTTCGGCGAACCCATCCGGGTGCAGGATTATGCTGCCATTTTCGAAGAAAACCAAGCCAAAGCTGTGACCGCCCTTACCTCGGAACTGCGAAAACGTCTATCAGAACGAGTTATCCACATCGCCGACCCTGCCGACGACGAATGGGTAGAACCCCTGCTCGAGATCCATCGGCACGGCCCATCGGCAAGGGTGCTACCTGCTTTTTCCACTGACCCAACGCCGCTTTTCGAAGAGAAACGACTTGCTGATTACCTCAACCACCTTCCAAAAGGACGCAAGGAATCCCTAAAAACCTTGGTTGGTAAATATTTAGGACAACTCAAATCCGCAGGCACTACCGACCGGGGGCTTATGGACCATACGTCCTATTCCTTGGGCAGTGCGACCCTCTTGGGTTTGCTCTGGATACCTTTTATAATAGGTTATGGGCTGAACTTCCTCCCAATTTACCTCGGTGGCCTATTTGCCACCAAGAAGACCAAGAGCATCGAGTTCCGAGCCTCGGTTGCAATTTTCGTTTCCATGGCGCTTTACCTGCTCTATTGGCTGATTTCCCTCGCAATCGCTTTGCTTATGGGCAAATGGTGGCTCATTGGGCTAGTGGTGGCCATGCCATTTTTGGGTTATTTTGCCCTCTTCTATCGGGATTTGGACGTGCGTTGGAAAGATTGCCAAAGAGCCGCTGTTATTGACGACGAGACGGAGGAGAAGTTGATGGATATGCGGGCCGAGTTGATAAAGGCAGAGGCATGAACCATTGAACCACAATTTTTATAATAAAGCCCTACATCGTGCAGCTACTTACACCAACATTGTCAATATCCCCTCCGCAGCTTCCCGGCCCGTCGCTGCCCCTCCGTTCATAAAGCCTTGATAGTCAAGGCTGCAATGCTCCCCAGCAAAGAAAAGCCGCTCGTAGGTTTCTTGTTCCGCCCCTCCGATGGTGGTAAACTGACCGACCTTATAGCAAGCATAACTGCCCAAAGCATGTGGGAAACTGGGCCAATGCATACGCACTGCGGTGTTGGTGTATGCAGCAGCGGTTCCAGGGAAAATCTGTTCGAGCTTGGGCAGGTAAATGGCCGCTTGTGCTTCAGGGGTGCCAGTGTTCAGGTCAAGGCCCAATTGCCCGCCCGTATAGACCGTGAAGCCGCCAGCCGTGCCAGGCTGGAGTTGGGAATTGTCCCAGCCTGTTTGCAAGCCATTGTCGGAGAACAAGTAGCCAGCATAGCCGATATTTCGCCAGGAGCGTTCACTAAAGCCGAGCATCAACTTGGCATTGGTGCCATAACCAAGGGTATCTATCGCCAGTTGTTTTTTGGCAGGTAAATTAAAGCGGAATTCGACATTGCGAAGCACTGAGAACGGCACGGTGATTATCACAAAATCGTATCGCTGTGCCTCGCTCATGCCATCGAAATAGAGCAGGTATTCACTGCTGGTTTTGTCCACGGCCACGAGACGACGACCGGTTTCGAGGTGGCTGGGATAAAGATTGGCCAAGCTGTCCACCACCTGCTGGTTTCCGCCACTTATCTTATAGCGCTCATCGCTTTCGCCAAAAATATCGAAGCGTCCGCTGCTGGTGTCGGTGGAAATTAGGAACAACAAGTTGATAGCTGATTGCTCGTCTGGTGCCAGACCGTACTCGGTTTCGTAGGCCACTTCGAGCAGCTTTTTCAGCCATCCCGTGCAGTTGATGTCGGTCAGGTACTCGCTGATGCCTTTTTGGTCGAGCCGCTCGTCGTCAGCAGAATGGTCATTGTAGGTAATAGATTCGGACAGCGAATCAATGTCCGCCTGCATCTGTCCAGCGATATTGCTGAACTCGCCGATGACTTGCGCCAAGGTATAGTGTTGCCCTTCAAAGAAATAGGCTTGTGAATTGAGTGCTGTTTCCGAGGCTGCTTGCATATCGAGCAGCGTAAGCCCGAATTCGCTGGCAAGGCTCAACATATCTTCGTGGGTGCTGTCAATAAACTCCCCGCCGAACTCCGTTACCAAGCCGGCGCCCATCACATTTGGCACGGACATTATCCGCCCGCCCGTGCGGGTATTCGACTCGAAAACGGTGATGTTCGCTACCCCACTTTTACGCAGGATATGCAAAGCATGAAGCCCAGCAATGCCCCCGCCAACGATGCCTATACGAACATCTGCTTTCTTGATTTTTTTATTGGTAAAACCGCTATCGTCATCTTTCTTGCAGGAGGTCAGCAAGTTGCCGCTTAGGGTCGCCAAGAGGGCTGCCTTGCCCGTTTTTTCCAAAAAACGGCGGCGACTCCAATGGTTTTCTTGGGACATCGCCAATATTTCATCCACTGGCGGTGCGCCCGGCTGCTTGCTTTGGACTGCAATACGATAAGCTTTTCTCAAAAAGGCGAGCAACGGTGTCTTAGTTGTTTTCATAAACTTGGTTTTGAAAATGAGTAAAAATTGATGTTTTGATTTCAGTTAGGGTAAATGCAAACCTAATGATAATTGCATTAAATATTTTGCAAAAAAGCAAAGGATTAAAAGCGCAAACAAGGCATTTTATTCAAAATCAAGGTATAATAGATATTGTTTGCGAAGCAATTTAAACCGATTTAACCCATCCTGCCAGCTCGCCCGTATTTCGCTCTCCGACTTCCCTTCCACGATTTGTTGCTTTAACTCACCGCTGCCTGCCAGTGCATCGAAATGAGCAGTTTTTAGGAAAAAATTGGCCTTGTCGGGGTAGTCCTTGTAAAATTTCAATAGGAAGCTAAGGTCTATTTTTTTGAGCTGCCGCAATGAGTCCACCGAAAGCCCGCTCAGGTCGTAGCCTATGCATGCTTTCCCCTTTTGGGGTGGGTTGGTTGCCCCCTCCATTGGTTTCGGAGTGAAATTGTAGTCGCCAACCGTAGTCCCAGGCGCTCCGATGACCTGAAACTGCTTGTCCGTGCCCCGCCCAACGCTCACGACCGTCCCCTCGAAAAAACAAAGCGAAGGGTACAACAGAATGGCAGTCATATTTGGCAAGTTAGGACTTGGTTTGATGGGCAGGTCGTAATGAGTGCGATGGTCGTAGCCCATGCAAGGGATTACTTCGAGTTGGCATTTGACCTGATTGGCCAGCCAGCCTTCTCCGTTTACCATGCGAGCATATTCTCCAATGGTCATACCATACACAGCCGGTACCTCGTGAAGCCCCACAAAGGAGGCAAATTCCTTTTTCAAAACTGGGCCGTCCACAAAATGCCCGTTGGGGTTCGGTCGGTCTAGGACGATGAGGGGGATATTTTGCTCCGCACAAGCCTCCATCACGTAAGCCAGGGTTGATATATAGGTGTAAAACCGGGCACCCACGTCCTGGATGTCGAACAGCACGAGGTCAACGCCTGCCAACATCTCAGGGCTAGGCTTCTTTTGGCTGCCATACAAGGAGAGAATGGGCAGGCCAGTTGCTGAGTCTTTTCCGTCCTTAACCTTTTCGCCATCACTGGCTGAGCCACGGAAGCCGTGTTCTGGCGCAAAGATTTTCACCAACTGCACCCCAGTTTTCAGCAGCGTATCCACCAAATGGGTCTTTCCCACCACAGAAGTGTGGTTGACTACGGCTGCAATGCGCTTGCCTTGCAACAAGGGAAGGTACTCCCCCACCCGCTCGGCAGCTGGCACTGGATGGCCAACCACTTGGGGTTCAACTTTGGGTTCTGGTAAACCTGCGGCGCTTTCGCTTGTTTTTTGGCCACAAGCAAAAATCAATGAAAGTACTAGGACTGGAATTACAACAAATATTTTTAACTTTGCCATCATTTTGTTTTTTTTAGATTTTAGACAAGAGAGTTTAGACATTAGATAGGGCGCTGATTATCCAACAATTACTGCTTGTTCCATCATTTCAATAGCTCATCGCAGGAATTGAAATGTCTAAAATCTAATTTCTAACTTATATCGTCTTCCAAAGTATGGAGAACAAATATGCCATCGTGGACATCGAGACAACCGGGGGCCGTGCCATACGGGACAAGATTACGGAAATTGCCATTGTCGTCCACAATGGTACGGAGGTATTGGAAACTTTTGAAACACTCTTGAACCCAGAAATGCCAATTCCCTACGGCATTACCGAACTGACGGGCATCAACAACGATATGGTTTACAATGCTCCTAAGTTTTACGAAGTTGCCAAAAGGATAGTAGAGCTTACCGAAGGTGCTATTTTTGTCGCACACAACGTCCGTTTCGATTACAGTTTTATCCAGGAAGAATTCCGGCGATTAGGTTATACCTATACCCGTCGGCAGCTTTGCACGGTGAGGCTGGCGAGGAAGGTATTTCCGGGATACAGTTCGTATAGCCTCGGAAATCTAATACTGGCAATGGGCCTTGTTGCAGGCGACCGCCACCGTGCCATGGGCGATACCATTGCCACTGTTGACTTGTTCGAACGCATCATGGCCCAGTCGGGAGCAGCAAGCTTGGAGGTAAAAAAAATGGTCAATCTCGGTGTGCGGGAATCGAAATTGCCCAAAAGCTTCAGCCTTGAAAAACTCCACACAATCCCAGATGCTTGCGGCATTTATTATTTCCACAATGAGGCGGGTGATGTTGTCTATGTCGGTAAGGCACTGAATATCAAGAAACGTGTAGCACAACATTTTTCCGACCAAACTGAAAAGGCGGCCAAACTGCAAGCGCAAGTGGACGATGTTTCTTGGGAAGTGACGGGAAGCGAGTTGGTGGCATTGTTAAAAGAATCGCATGAAATAAAGGCTATGCGACCGCCCATCAACCGGGCACAGAAGGTACGGGAATACCCGTTTGTCATCCACTGTTATGAAAACCAAGCGGGCTTTCTTTGCTTCGATGTGGCAAAACCAACCTTGAAAACTCGCAAAAAACTGCATGTAATCTCCTCCTACCAAGACCTCGCCCATGCCAAGGGTTGGCTAAAAGGTGCCCAAAAGCGCTTCAATCTTTGCCTTCGCCTCTGCCATCTCGAAGACAGGACAGGCCCCTGTTTCGATTATCATATAAAGCAGTGCTTCGGTGCATGCATCTGTGAGGAGACACCGGAGGTTTACAATGAAAGGGCGCAAGCTGCTCTTCTTGCGTTAGATGAAAGCCTTTTGGAACAAGATTTTTTCTTGATTGACAAGGGTCGCAGCCTCGATGAAAACGCCGTAGTGCTGGTAGAGGGCGGCGAATACCAAGGCTATGGCTATGTCAATATGAACGAAGTGGAGGCCAACGATTTCGAAGGATTAAAGGAAAGCATCGAACCGTTTGATAGTAACCCGGAGGTGAAACGGATTATTCGCCGTTTTTTGGCGGGTAGGAATAAATTGAAAATTGTGCGGCTGTGAACGAGTTAAGAATAAGCGGTTAAATGGAGTCCTAAATTAGCCGCCTTTAACGGTTAATTTTCGACAAACAAAAAAGGCTTGACAATTTTCACTGCCAAGCCACTTTCTAGAATTTGAAGTGTTTAAAGTGTCTTGCCCAATTTCTGGAGCAGCATGTAATAGAAAACTGCACGCAAACGCTGCTTTGAATCGTAGTCAGCACATACTGCTTTAATGGCAGCGTCCATTGCTGCATTGTCTGTCATGCCGAGTTTCTTAGTTAGGAAGTTGGTTTTTACCCTGTCCAATTCAGTTTGGTCGGAACAGGAAACCATGGAAGCATCTCTTAGGTAGATAGATGGACCAAGGCCCTTTGCAACTTTTGTCAATTGATCGGCATCAACGGCGCTCTTGCCTGCACTTTTCAGTTCAGCAGAGTATTTCGCCATCATTTCATCGAATTTGCTCA
This sequence comes from Saprospiraceae bacterium, assembly GCA_031426435.1. Taxonomy (GTDB): domain Bacteria; phylum Bacteroidota; class Bacteroidia; order Chitinophagales; family Saprospiraceae; genus UBA6168. The sequence continues at coordinate 14,244 of JANPLH010000317.1, forward strand.
TAGAAAAAATGTTTTGTGGTGAATAAAACTGGTTTCGGGGCGAAGGTAGTAACAAATATGTTCCGAGTAACAGTATTGACTGAAAAAACGCATATTATTTTGCCCAAAACAAGCTGCATAATTGCCTTTGTCAATTTCATTTGGCGGTACTTTGATGAAGAAAGGAATCCTAAGGGTGTTAAGTAGCTGCCTTTGGTTGACAAACAAATGTTTCAGCATTAAAATAGGTTCGCTAAAAAAGAAAAGTGCTGGCAAGATTTCCTCTTTGCCAGCACCTTTTTTATTCAAATCTCTATTACAAATGCTTCGTAAAAGTATGGAGTTTAAGATTTTTGAAGATGGCGGTATAAGCTATTATTTCTTTTTTGCATCCCCTTTCTCCAAGGTCTTTATCAAGATTCCTTTCTTCACTTTGTCCTTTAATTGCAGACCATTTAAGATGGCCAATTCCTCATGCTTGGCGGTGGGCTGGTCATTGGCCTTGAGCACCTCGGCAAGTGTACCGTCTTTTGACACCGTCACGATTTTGATTTTATCCGCAAAAACGTTGATTTTGCTTTGGTCGGTCAATGCTTTGAATCCTTTAAAACAGGTTTCAAACTTGCCTTCATAGCTGGCAAAATTGGGCGTCTCGCTCAAGCCTGCAAACTTGTAGATGAGTCCATTGTATTCTATTAAATACATCAGCAACCGCACTTGTTTATTCAAATCGGCAGTCATGGCGATGGCATCATTGCCGTTTACTTTAATATTCTGACTGTCCAATACTTTTAGGCTATCGGCAGAGACGGCATTTTGTTTGGCTTGAGCCAACGATTTGCCCTCAGCAATGGACATAATAATGGCAGCTTTCCCATCTTTAGGGGCAATTTGTACCTGGGAGGTCGAATTTGCCACCTGCCAGCCTGATGGTGTCGGGAACTGAAACTTCAATTGGGGATGGTAAAACACATTGCCTTCTGTATAACCCTGTTGTGGATCCTCCCCGTACATCATGCCATCAATCATTCGGAGGTATTTTTCACGGTTCACCTCTAATTTAGGTGTGCCAGCCTTGGCTTGTTCCTTGGTGGCCAATTGGTGTACCCTGGTGTTGCGGTCACCTGGGTCTGGGTGGGTGCTCAGAAAGGTCGGGATGCTTGCGCCTTCTTTTTGTTGAAGTCGCTGAATAGTCTGGAAGAAATTGGCCATTTCGTGTGCATTATAGCCAATTTTGGTGCTGTACTCTACACCCAGTTTATCAGACTCGCTTTCGTGGTTTCGGCTGAATTTAAGAAACATCAAACCGAGGCCGTTCTGTGCCAAATCGGAGTATTGCGCAAACTTTGGCGAAGCAATCATTGCCGCAATAAAGCCCACCTGCGCCAGTATTTGTTGGCTTTGCTGCTGGGCAGAATGCCTTGCCGTCACGTGGCCTATCTCATGACCCAGTACTCCTGCAAACTCCGCTTCGTTGTTGAAATGCGCCATGATACCACGGGTGAAATAAACGTAACCGCCAGGCACTGCAAAAGCGTTTACAACTGGAGAGTCAAGGATGCGGAACTGGTAATCAATTTGTGGCCGGTGACTGATAGCCCCCATTTTCTTGCCATAATTGTTAATAAAATCCTGCATTTCCTTGTTTTCGTACAAGCCAAATTCTTGGATTACCTGCGGGTCGTATGCCAAACCCATGGCTTTTTCCCGTTTCTCGGAAACCAGCATAAACTGCTTTTTACCTGAGACAGGATTCCTTGCGCAGGAAAAGATAAACATGCCAATAAGAATGAAGCTTAAGGCAGAAACCCGAAGGTGGATAAGGTTATTTTTCATTAGGAATTGTTTATGTTTTTGATGGAAAACGGTTGCAAAACTCACATGTTCAAATGCAGTGTTGACAACAAATGTAAAACCTTGTTAAGAAAACTAGTGGCGAATTTTTCAGGCAGGATTGCCATGACCAAGTTCCTTCCCAAATAGCATCAATTCTTCTTCGTCATTGGGTGCAAAAAAGTTTTTTTCATGCCGCAGCCCCAGCTTTTCCAGCAATCTAATAGAGGGTAAATTAGTGGTAGTGGTAATTGCAGCGATGCGAGGCAGTCCCAACTTTTGCTCCGCAAAAATCATCATAGCACGTGCGGCCTCTTGGGCGTAACCCTTCGCATAAAATTCAGGCAGCAGAGCATAGCCAATATCTATGTCATCGAGGAAATCCCGCTTCACGAGTCCGCACATACCAAGCGAGGCACCATCACTTTTTCGCTCCATGACATAAAAGCCAAAACCATCTTTCCGACAATGCAGCAATACCCGATGGATAGCGTATTTTCGAGCATCGTCCAGGTTGTGC
>JANPLH010000318.1:0-7978 GCA_031426435.1 Saprospiraceae bacterium
AACCGTAGCGATGTTGGCGCCGCTGGCGTTCTTTCCTACCGCCTCGACACGGACAGCGACAGCGCTACCCGGAAGATGATTTTGGTAGATTAAGCTTAGAATAGAATTGTATCAATTCAATAGTAAGCCCGACTCCTTTCACAGGGGGTCGGGCTTTTTAGTATGAAGGAATGAAGGTTGCCCCCAAAGAGGCAACCCAACTTCAACTTCAACTCCAATTACAGGAATTGCTACGAAGCCTTAAAATTGGGTGTCAGTACAGCGATTGGCGAACGTCATTGAGCAAGCGCAGGCTTCCGCTTATCATCCGTGTTTTTTTGGCCAAAAATGTTACATTTGGCCCAGTCATGAAATTTAGCTTACCTCGAAATATTGATACAAAGCGCCTTTTGTCGTTCCTGAACCGGGCCGTGCAACAGCAGGACAAGCTCTTGCCACAATCCGACCATCGGGAAGTGCTGCAACTGCCTATGCCCCGCACCCCGTTTGATGTTTACCGAAAGCAAAAACTGATCAACCTGCTGAACCTCAGGGAGTTGGCAGAAGGCCGTTCGGTGCTCGAAATCGGCTGTGGTATTGGTGATTTGCTCAAGGAAATTGCGAAGTATAACCCAAAAGAACTCTACGGCGTGGACGCTTCGCCCAAAATGGTCACCTACGCCAAGGCGTTTTTGAAGGAAGAAAAAGTGGACGTGCAAGTGGCCAACAGCTTTCACTTGCCTTTCCCCGAAAAGTCATTTGACCTTGTGGTGGTCATGAGCGAGTTCCAGCATGTTTTCCCTGAAAAACAGGCGGAGAAGCTTTTTTACGAAGTGTGCCGGGTATCGAGGCAATGGGTCATCCTCGTAGAAGAAACGGCCCCAAGTGAAAAAGCCGTGGAAAACCGTTTGATGCGCACCGTGCAGAAATACAAGGATGAGATGAGGAAAAAGCGTTTCTACCTTCGGAAAACGGACTTCCTTGACATTGCTGCCACGAGCTATGTCTATACCAGCCGCCGCAACCCTTGGCATTGGGTGCGGTGGGTTTTCAGCCCGCTGCTCTATCTGATTGGCTTCCCCAGTTCCGTCATGAATATGCCGACGAGCGAGGAAAAAATCCCCGACTCGGAATTGGCGATGAAGCTCCAAGCATTGACCCTTCCCTTGGCCACCAGCCTCGACAGTATTTTCCGCACAGTGGAAGGTACGACAGTGATGCGGTTCGAACGGGAGCAACTGTTCCGCCGGGGTTAATGAGGGCCCATTTTACAAAAAGCTAATCAAATTTTGGGTTCACAAACTCCCATTCCCTGATGTGCGAGGATTGGTGCTCTCTTTTTAAAATGGCTTCCATCTGCTCCACCAGTTCGGGGTGCTGCTCCGCAATATTGGTCGTCTCGGTAGGGTCGGCGCTTAGGTCGAATATTTCCCAAGGGGAATCTTTTACGGCTCGCATATTGCTTTTCACCCCTTTCCAATTGCGGATACGGACAGCGGCCTGCCCGCCTTTTTCCGCAAATTCAAAATAGAGGAAACCCTTCGAAAATTGCGCAGCACCAGTGCCCAATAGCGTGGGCAGGAGGCTGACCCCATCTGTCTCAGGAGCCTCAACGCCAGCGACATTGGTCAGGGTGGCCAGCATGTCGTACTGTGCCGATGGCAGTGGAGAAATGCCATTTGGCGCTATCATGCCCGGCCAGCGGGCGATAAACGGGACACGTATTCCGCCTTCCCAAAGGTCCATCTTGCGGCCCCGAAGCCCGGCGGTGCTGTTGAAAAACTCGGTGTCCACTCCGCCCACGTCGAAGCTGGGGCCGTTGTCGCTGGAAAACATGACAAGGGTGTTATTGTCCAGATTCAAATCCTCCACGGTTCGCAAAAGCAGCCCCACGATAGCGTCTAAATAGTCAATCATGGCGGCATAAGTGGCACGAGGGTATTGGCTGGGGCAATAGCCTTTGTCGCCAAGGTAGGGGGTATCGTCCCATAAATCAATGTAGTTCTCAATAATGGGCTGCGGGGCTTGCAGGGCAAGGTGCGGAGTAGGCAGCGGCAGGTACAAGAAGAAGGATTGTTCCTTGTTTTTATCAATGAAATACAAGGCTTTCTCAGCCAGTTTATCCATCGAATATTCCTTACCATTGAAGCGGTCGAAATCGGCTTGGGTGGCCGCCAAAGTATCCGGCTGGCGATGGTGAACCATCACGAACTCATTGTCGAGGGAGTCCCATTGGCCGTTTTCCCAAAGGTGGGTTGGGTAATAATTGTGCGATTGCTTCTGGTCGAGATAGCCATAAAAATAGTCGAAGCCTTGGCGGTTGGGTTCGCCGGTGGAGCCTGCCATGCCGAGGCCCCATTTGCCGATGCAGCCGGTGATATAACCCGCATTTTTCAGGAGTTTTGGCAGGGTCGTGATGCCTTCCGGCAATGGCATCTGACCGCCCTCCTTGTCGTCGGTGAAGCCGCCAAGCTCATAGTTCCCTCGGATATAAGCGTGGCCTGCATGTTTGCCCGTCAGCAACATGCAGCGGGATGGCGCACAGACAGGCGATCCCGTATAGTGCTGCGTGAAACGCATCCCCTCCGCCGCCATGCGGTCAATATTGGGTGTCTTGATTTTCTCTTGGCCGTAGCAGCCCAGTTCTCCAAAGCCGAGGTCGTCGGCGTAGATATAAATGATATTGGGCCTTTGCTGCGCAAACATGGGGGCAAGCAACAGGCCAAGTAATAGGGTAATGTACTGGCGCATGGGTAGTAGGTGGTTTGTTCAAAAATATTTCAAAGGCGAATAACCGCTTTTTTTAAGGATTTTCGCTCAAAAGCCCCCTGCCATGTTTTACTTTGCCCAAAATCTTTCGGCTTTCAGATTCAAAATCAACAATGCGAACGAACATAGTAATCTTGCTTTTCGGGCTTCCCGTCCTGCTTTTTTCCCAATTTATCCCCTTGGTAAAACAACCGCTCAGTTATTATTTGCCTTCACAAGGGGATAAATCGGTAAAATATGACCTTGCCATCCCCACGCCGGAGCAGTTTTTTGGCTTTCAAATTGGCGAATGGCACCTCAGCCATGACCAGCTTTTGGCCTATTACCGGGCGCTGGATGCCGCCAGCCCGAAAATCACCTTGCAAGAGTATGGTCGCAGCCACGAGCGCAGGCCATTGATTTACCTCACGATTACCTCTGAGGCGAACCATGCTAATTTGCAAAACATTCAAAATGAGCATGTTGCGCTCAGCGACCCAGAGCGCTCCGGCAAACTGGATTTGTCAAAAATGCCCATCGTCATCTACCAAGGCTTCAGCATCCACGGCAATGAGCAAAGTGGTGCAAATGCTGCTCCATTGGTGGCCTACCAACTTGCTGCCGCACAGGACGAAAGCACGTTAACACTATTGAAGGAGGCCGTCATCCTCTTCGACCCCTGTTTTAACCCAGATGGGATGCAGCGCTTTTCAACTTGGGTAAACGCCAACCGCAACCAAAACCTCAATGGTGATGCCAACGATCGGGAGTATGATGAGCCGTGGCCCCGTGGCCGCTTCAACCATTACCTTTTCGACCTAAACCGGGATTGGCTTCCCGGCCAGCAGCCCGAAACCATTGGCCGCATCGCCAATTTTCAAGCATGGAAGCCTAATATCCTCACCGACCATCACGAGATGGGCAGCAATTCGACCTTTTTTTTCATGCCTGGCGTACCCAGTCGGGTAAACCCGATTACGCCCAAGTTGAACCAAGAACTGACCGCCAAAATCGGGACTTACCACGCCGAAGCATTGGACGAAATCGGCTCGCTCTACTATTCCGAGGAGGGCTTCGACGACTTTTACTACGGCAAAGGCTCCACCTATCCCGATGCGCAGGGCTGCATCGGCATCCTCTTCGAGCAGGCCAGCAGCCGGGGGCATTTGCAGAGTACGACCAATGGCCCGCTTTCCTTTGCTTTCACCATAAGAAACCAGGTGAGGACGGCCCTTTCTACGCAAAAAGCGGCAATAGCCCTTCGCACGGAACTGCTTGATTATCAGCACAATTTTTATAAAAATGCCCTCGAAGAAGCCCGAAAGGACAGCCGCAAGGCGTTCATCGTTGGGGAAAAATATGACCGGGCGAGGCTGTTGAAATTCGTGGAAATGGCACAACGGCAGGGCATTTCCATGTATGAAACCAATGAAAAAATCACGGTGGGCGGCACTGATTTCGAGCCGGGCAGCAGCTATATCCTGCCAATGGAGCAGCCGCAATACAAGCTGATTTTGGGCATGTTCCAACGGGACACCTCGTTCACGGACAGCATTTTTTACGACATCAGCGCTTGGACGCTGCCGCTAGCTTTTAACCTCGAATACGCCTCCTTGTCTGGTAGCCAGTTTTCAAAAAAGCTGCTCGGAAACGAAGTAAAATCGCAGCAACTGCCTGATGGCCAATTACTTGCGAAAATGGATGACTATGCCTTTGCCTTTGAATGGGACGCCTATTTTGCGCCAGCGGCACTGTACACTTTGCTGAGAAAAGGGCTGACAGTGAAAGCTGCGACAAAGCCCTTTTCTGCAAATGCCTCGGATGGGCAGCTCCGCAATTTCGGCTACGGCACCATCCTCGTTCCCACCCAAAACCAAAAATTGGAGGGCGAAGCGTTGCGCTCAGCACTGCGGGAAGCCGCCCAACAGGGCCACTTGACCATCCACGGTTTGGCAAGTGGGCAAACCAATGCAGGCCCGGATTTTGGCAGCAGCAATTTCGATTTGCTCCGCAAACCGAATATCCTGCTCCTGACTGGCGAGGGCGTCGCCCCCACGGATGCCGGGGAAATCTGGCACCTGATGGATACCCGTTATGACGTGCCGTTGACCAAGGCGGACCTCTCCGATGTCAACGCTTCCATGCTCGAAAAATACAACGTGGTCATCATGCCCAATGGCAGCTACGGCCCCCTCAATGCCGAGGCTATAAGGACTTGGGTCAGTAGTGGCGGTACTTTGATTGCCGTGGAAGGAGCGGTTAAATGGCTGGAAAGCAAGCAGTTAGGTAGTTTGGTGCTGAAAAAAGAGCCAGACTCACCAGCCACTCAAGCCGCTCGCCGCCCTTATGAGGGTGCCTCCGAAGACCGGGCTGCGCAAGAACTGCCCGGCAGTATCTTCGAGGCGGAATTAGACTTGACGCACCCACTGTGCTACGGCTTTCGGCGGTCGGAACTGCCAGTTTTCAGAGGCAGTGGCCTGTTTTGCGAAGCGACCAAAAACTCCTACGCCACACCGCTGATGCTCTCGAAAAAACCTTTACTGGCAGGATATGTTCCCAAAAAAATGAAGCCAAAGGCAGCTGGCAGTCCCTCCGTCGCAGTGACCGGGGTAGGGCAGGGGCGCATTATCTGCTTCCTCGACAACCCTTGCTTTCGGGCCTTTTGGTACGGTACCGACAAACTCATGGCGAATGCGGTTTTCTTTGGAAATATAATCGCTTCGCAAACGGTGGAAAAGAAGTGATTTCAGTTTTTATCAGCGGCAAAAAGTCTAAATTTTCAAACATGCTTGAACAAAAAATTTCAAAATATTTCCAAGAAAAATTTGGAACGCAGCCCGAAATTATCGTGCGGGCACCGGGCCGCATCAACATCATCGGGGAGCATACCGATTACAATGGCGGCCTTGTTTTGCCTGCGGCAATTGACAAGTCCATCTGGCTGGCAATGGGTCGTCGCAATGATAATCTTTTGAAATTCAGTGCATTAGACCTGCAAGATGACTTCGAGGGCAATGTCAATTCTATTGAAAAATCGGAGAAAGGCTGGCCGAACTACCTGCTCGGCGTCATCAGTGAACTGCAAAAAGACGGCCTCGAAATCGGCGGGGTGAACGTCACTTTTGGCGGGGACATCCCCATCGGGGCGGGGCTTTCGTCGTCGGCGGCACTGGAAGCGGGGACCCTTTCTGGGTTGAACCGCCTGTTCGACCTTCAACTCGAAAAAATGGCCATTGTGAAGCTTGCGCAACGAGGCGAAAACCGTTTCGTCGGCATGAACTGCGGCATTATGGATATGTTCGCTTCCGTCATGGGCCGAGCGGACAGCGTGGTAAGGTTGGACTGCCGCAGCTTGGAGTACGAGCATTTCCCATTCCATGCGCCCGGCTTCTCACTTGTCCTTTGCGACAGCGGCGTAAAGCATGCCTTGGTTGACAGCGAGTACAATACCCGCCGACGTGAATGCGAGGAAGGGGTGCGCCTGCTGCAAGCCGTTTCACCTGAAATCACAAGCCTTCGTGATGTGCCTTTGGAGCTTTTGCTGGCGCAAAAACAGCGGCTGCCGGAGGTCGTTTTTCAGCGTTGCAAATTCGTGGTGGAGGAAATCGGCAGGGTAGAATCTGTTTGTAATTATTTGAAAATCAATGACTTGGTAGCTGTTGGCCAACTGATGAACGAAACCAACGAAGGGCTTCGATACGGCTACGAGGTCACCTGCCCGGAAACGGATTTTTTGGTGGATGAGGCTCAAAAACAATCGTCCGTGATTGGGGCAAGGCAGGTGGGCGGCGGGTTTGGGGGTTGTACGCTGAACTTGGTAGCCTCCGATACCACCGCAGATTTTATCGAAAAAATGAAGGCTACTTACCTCCATAAATACCAAAAAGAACTTGTTTGTTACTCCGTAAAATTGATGGATGGGGTAAGTGTTTTTTAGCGTAAAAAACCCATTGCCACACCCCCATCCACGTTCAGCGCATTGCCGGTGCTCTTGTTCAGCAGTCCGCCCACCAGTGCAAAAACCGCATTCGCAATATCCTCCGGCAAGATGATTTCACCGAGCAAAGTCCGCTTGGCGTAATAAGCGGGCAGTTCCTCCACCGTCACGCCATAAGCCTTCGCACGACCCTCTGCCCAGCCGCCCGCCCAGATGTTCGAGCCAGCGATGACGGCGTCGGGGTTCACCATGTTCACCCGGATTTTGTCGGGGCCAAGCTCGGCGGCGAGGAGGCGGGTCATGTGCGCCTGTGCAGCTTTCGCAGCGCCGTAGCCAAGGTTGTTTGGGCCAGCAACGACGGCGTTTTTGCTCACAATGTTCACAATGTCGCCACCGAAACCCTGCTTGCGCATGACCTCCACGCCCGCTTGGGAGACGAGGAACTGGCCTTTCACGAGGATATCCTGCAACTTGTCCCAGTCACCAACTGTGTGGTCGAGGATGCCCTTCGAGATGCTGATGCCCGCATTGTTCACCACGATGTCCACCCCGCCGAAGGCGAGGCAGGCAGCTTCGAATGCCTCGGCGACGGAGTTGGATTTGGTGACGTTTAAAGTGGTCGTTACGGCTTTGTCATTGCCAACTGTCCCTGTGGGAAAGGCAATCTGAAATTCCGTTTTGGCTTCCGCCAAACGAGCCTCATCAATATCGTTCAGCACCACGCAAGCGCCCTCTGCGGCCAGCTTTTTGGCGGTAGCCAAACCAATGCCACCACCGCTGCCCGTCACGAGCGCCACTCGCCCGGAGAGCGATTTCGGCTTGGGCATGCGCTGCAATTTCGCCTCTTCCAGCAGCCAATATTCAATGTCAAAAGCCTCTTGCCGGGGCAGCGCAGTGTACTCCGAAATGGCCTCGGCGCCCCGCATCACGTTTATAGCGTTGATGTAAAATTCGGCGGCCACACGGGCGGTCTGCTTGTCCTTCGCAAAAGTGAACATGCCCACGCCGGGGTACAGGATGACCACCGGGTTGGGGTCACGCATGGCGGGGGAATTGGGGTGCTTGCAAGTGTCGTAGTAGGCGGCGTACTCGGCCCGGTATTGTTCAAAAGCGGGCAGCAATTCGGCTTTAATCGCCTGAAAATCAGTTAGTTCTGCCTTTGGGGAAATGGTCAAGACCAATGGTTGAATCTTCGTCCTTAAAAAATGGTCTGGGCAGCTCGTACCCAACGGGGCGAGGCGGTCGAGGTCGTTGGCGTTGATGTATTGGAGCACCCGCTCATCGTCGGTGAAGTGGCCGATTTTGGAAGGATTG
>JANPLH010000319.1:0-27668 GCA_031426435.1 Saprospiraceae bacterium
TTTAAAAAAAATGAATCGTGTGTTTAAAAGAAAGCACGACTACCCCATTCAGGGGAGGCATAATATTTGCCAAGGGCAGACCAAGAAACAGGTCGAACAAATGACCAAGCACCGATTTCTTCAAGGCTGCTGCGAAAAAGCGGCACAGATTTTCCCTCATACCACAGAATACAAGCGAAGACCCAGCTTCCACCATCGAAGCGCAAACCGTTTAATGAAGTCATTGCACTTTTTTTCCTTCTTGAAATCACTGTCGGCGCCCGGCGGTCAGTTGTTGCATTGGATTTGGGTGGCACTCCTTTTTGGCTGCTTCGCAACGGCTGCACAGGCACAGCAGGAAGCACAGTTCACCCATTACATGTTCAACACGCTGGTCTATAACCCCGGCTATGCGGGCAGCAAGGAGTACATGTCGGCAGTGGCCGTGTACCGTGACCAATGGGCGGCCAAGGGCAAAAAAATCGGCTGGGAAGGGCGGCCACTCACACAGACTTTTTCCGTGCATTCCACCTTCAAAAAGCGGGTGGGCCTTGGCCTCAACCTCGTCAACGGTAGCACGGGTGCTCGGGAAGCCACCTACTTCAATGGCATCTATGCCTACCGCATCAATTTCGGCAAGGGCACCCTCTCCGTTGGCCTGCAAGCTGGCGTGATGAACTGGCGGGCCGATTGGAACAAGCTCGACTTCAAGGAGGCGCAAGAGCTTGACAACGCATTTTCCAACCCAACGCCAAGCCTCATTCTACCCGACTTCGGCGCTGGCCTGTTCTTTTACACCCCAAATTTTTACGCAGGTGCTTCCATGCCGCACTTAGCCAATTTCGAACTCCGGGAACTTGACCCCTTGGAGCAGGACGAAGTGCGCAAATGGGCAAAAGTTCACCGCCATTTTTACCTCACCACGGGCGGGGCCATCCCCATCAAGGGTGACGACCTCGTGTTTCGGCCTTCTTTTTTGCTAAAAAGCGTGGGCTTGTTCAACAATTTCTTCCGCCAAGGCGATATTGTCCGGGAGATTGGCGGCCCTGTCAGCTTCGACCTGGATGCCTCGCTGCTCTTTCACCGCAAGCTATGGCTCGGCATGTCCTTCCGCTCGGCGTTTGCGGCCTTCAACAAGACCGGGGCCAAGCAGACCAGCCACGAGTCTTTCGACCTTTGGACGACTTTCCTCCTCGACAACGGCCTTCGTCTCGGCCTCGCTTATGACTTCCCCATTGGAAAACTGAAATCCGCCACCACTGGCTCCTTTGAACTGATGCTCGGCTACGATTTCTATCGGGAGGTGGATAAGGCGGTGCATATCAGGTATTTTTGAGGAAAAGGAAGTGGCAGCTCACCTGAAAGCGTATTTTTACCCGTCATCGGACAAACCTTGGCCAGTTTGAATCCTTTTAAAAGTCTGACAATGAGCAAGTTGATTCTCACATTCTTTTTTAGCTGCGCAATGTTGTGTACGCCACCCCGCCGGTTGTTCTACCCTCAAAAGGCTGACGTTCATGCCACCCAACAGCTTGTCGTGGTGCGCAGCCCCGACGATAACAGTACCCAAGCCCGGCTCCAGCGTTTTGAGAAAAAAGGAAAAAAATGGCTGCCAGTCGGCAATGCGGTGGATGTGACCCTGGGCCGCACGGGACTTGCCTGGAGCAAGCAAGCCAGTGCAAAAACCACTGCTGCCCTGAAAAAGGAAGGCGACGGCAAATCGCCCGCTGGAATTTTTACGTTTGGCAACATCTTCGGCTATGCACCCGCCTCGGAGGTCAGTTTCAAAATGCCTTACGTACATGCCCATGAGGCGCTGGAATGTGTGGACGACAGCAATTCCGATTATTACAACCAATTGGTTGACAACCGATTGGTGAAAAAAGATTGGACCAGCAGCGAGTTCATGCGCCGCAATGACCACCAGTATAAATGGGGAATCGTAGTGAACCACAATGTGGCAGGCCATAACACGCCCGCCGAGGCACAGGGCGGATCCTGCATCTTCCTCCATATTTGGAAAGAACCGGGTGCTCCTACCTCAGGCTGCACAGCCATGACTGAGGACAATCTGCTGGAGCTGCTCCATTGGCTTGATGAAAAAAAGGAGCCACTACTGCTGCAAGTGGTGGAAAGGGATTATCCTGTTTACAAGAAGGAATTTGGATTGCCGGATTGAGCCTTAGACTTACCAAGTTTTGAAAACTTGGTAAGTTTGTATATTTCAAAACACCCGACGAGCATCCTCCGGGTTTTCGAAGAAATCATAGCCAGCGCTAAGGGTATGCGTGGCTGGCAAGGAAATGCTGCTAACGGCTTGGCGGTTGTACTGCAGCGCATAGCCAAACCTGAAATTGTCGAAAAGTAAAACAGCAGAAACGCCCAGCCTGGTTTGGTTCACGCCAATATCCACTTTTGAAATGCCTGCCAATACACCAATGGCATAGCTCCCCTCGACAAAAACACTGGCGTGGATGTCAGCGGAGTTTGTATTGACCTCAATGATGTCATTAAAGCTATCATAAACATTGGTGGTCGTGCGTCGGAGCAGTACCGTGGGCTTGAGGTAATAGTCGTCATTGAGGCGGAAAACGCTTCCCGCATGGATGTTCACTGAATTCACACGCTGCGCTATCGACTCGTCTGGTTCGGTTGATTTTTCAAAGAAATTGGGCATCGAAAAACCCAGAAAGGTGCGTTGGTTGTGCCAAAAAGCACCTGCTCCGCCATTGAAGGAAATATAGCTGTTCGCCGCATTGGTAGCGATAGATTCGTCTACGTCAATATAGTTGACGCCCAAGGTGGCACCAATGGAAACTTGGCTGTTTTCCAGTCGGAAAATGCGTGAAAATGCGGGCCGAAAGTTCAGCTCGTTGAAATAGGCCTGGTTGTGAAATTGCAATACCCCACCCCACCCTAAGTTTTGATTGACACCGCCCCGCCCATGCAAGCTGACCATTGCGGAACGGCTAACCTGCTGTTTAGAAGAAAAACTGCCGTAGTAAAATGCTTCAAAACTGGTAGCTTCCAGCCGTCCAGCGTAGGCAGGGTTCAAGGGCAGGGCATTGAACTGGTACTGCATCAAGGAACTGCGAAAGGTTTGGTTGTCCTGTGCATTGGCCGAAAGGCCGAAAAAGAGGAGCAAAGCGGTTAGTAATAGCTGTTTCATCTGCCAAAGTTAAGTCGAAACTGGTGGAACTTTGCTTTACTTTTTCTTTTAAAGGCTACCTTCACGCCCTAAATTCAATTTAGTTTAGAGGGTTTAGGAGGTTTAGTTGGCGCAGGGTTTTGGCCATTAACAGCTCCCAACTAAACCTCTTAAACCCACTAAACCTCACAAAAAACAATATGACGAAGCAATTACACGGAAAAACAGCCCTCGTAACGGGCGGCTCAAGGGGCATTGGGGCGGCCATCGTGCGTAGGTTTGCGGAAGAAGGCGCCAACGTTGCCTTCACCTACCTATCCTCAGCCGACAAGGCCAATGCGTTGGCAACAGAACTCACCAATGCCCACGGCGTACAGGTGCAGGCATACCCCTCGAACGCCGCCGATTTTACGCAAGCGGAAAAGCTGGTAAGCGACGTGCTGCGTGACTTCGGCAAGCTCGACATCCTCGTGAACAATGCGGGCATCACCCGTGACAACCTCATGCTGCGCATGACTGAGGAACAGTGGGACGAGGTCATCAACACCAACCTGAAGTCCATCTTCAACCTGACGAAACATGCGCTGAAGCCCATGCTGAAGGCCAAGTCTGGTTCTATCATCAACATGAGCAGCATCGTGGGCATGACCGGCAATGCTGGCCAAGCCAACTATGCCGCATCGAAAGCGGGCATTTTCGGCTTCACCAAGTCCATTGCAAAGGAGGTGGGTTCTCGAAGCATCCGCTGCAACGCCATTGCACCCGGCTTCATCGAAACGGAGATGACGGAGGCCCTGGACGAGAAAACACGGGAGGCGTATTTTGCCAGTATCCCCATGAAGCGCTTTGGAAAAGGCGAAGAGGTGGCCAATGTCTGCATCTTCCTTGGCTCTGATGCGTCATCATATGTCTCAGGCCAGACCATCAGCGTTTGCGGGGCATTGAATTGTTGATTGTCGCCAGATGAACGAGGTTTGTCACCCGAATGAGACGATTTAAGCTTGTTGCGTTTCCATGGCAAGCTATTTGCAAGTTCGGTCACCGTATGCTCATTGGCCAATATTGTTCTTTCTCCTCAGACAAACAATTGACCACTGAATTCAGAAACTGAACATGCCATGGGACGCCAAACTACGGACCTCAAACAAGAGGTCGAACACCACTGCATCGGTCATAAAGAAGGCAATTGGATTATTTTCACCTGCCCTGTTTGCCGTGATTATCAACGCCGCATCAACTGTGTGACCAAAGAAGTGGTCGTGCGGAAAGGCAACAGCAACGCCGTCCACATAGGTTCACACGCACCCGTTGTGACCAGTTTGGGCAGTTTCTGCGAGAACTGACCACAGCACGACCCTTCCTGCAGAGTCTATTTGCAGGAAAAGCATCATGGGTCAATCAATATCCAAATAGAAGTAGGGAAAAAAAGCGGGAAGCCGGACTTTCAAAACTGCATAAAGCTTTGCAGTGCTTCATTGACCTTGCGAATGGCCCGTTTATTGGCCACGAATTTCACACCATCGTTCAGGTCAATGGTACTCACCATGCCCGTCTGTTGCAATACCAACAGGTGCTCCAAAATATAAGCCTCGTTCAGTCGCAAGGAAGCCGCCAACTTGGAGGACATCATGCCGCCATCGTCAAGGAGCTTATTAATGATGGCGAATCTGTGCCGGTGGTTGAAGGCCCTCAACAAATTTGTTGCCGTCTCGACTTTGTCGCCGTTGAGGCAGGGTGGATTTTTTGTGCTCATCAAATAGTGGTAACTGGTTAAAGGATTCAAGCGCCAAAGATAGAAGTAGGTGTCCATTAAACAAGGCTGTTCAAATTTTTTTTTGTAAAATAACTCGTAAACAATATTTTCAATAATGGAATGCAGAGGGTGGTATGTAGTCAATATCTTTCCAATAAGAATTATTTTTTTTGGTTATAGGCAGTGAAGGTTTTTGCAAAACACTGGTATTCAGCCGATAGAACAATACCGAAAAAGCTAACCTGCTTTGCCATATAACAAAAACGGCATCCGTGCGGCTTGTTCTGCAAAATAATTCTTGAAGGGAGACATTTGGGCAAAAAATGCAAACAATTGGCATTGTCACAAGGTCGAAATTAGGAACGAAATCGGTGGGCGGTGAAGAAGCTACTGATGGGCTGCTAAATGCACAGCTAGCTCAAAAAATGGTAAAAATGTCTGCCAAGCCACCTCCAATCAGCACTAATTTTTATTGGAAGATGACCCTATTTGGCGCTCGCATTTATATCCGCCTGTTTGTCATACTTCACATTCACATTTATCCAAATAGCCCTCGCCAGCCGAAAAAACCAAACGAACAAAAAAGCGAGCACCAGCAGCAGCAGCCCAAAGGAAGCATTGACAGAAAGGTCGGTCAACCATAGCAAACTGCCCACAAAACCGAGGCAGAAAAAAGCGGTGATTATGTAGGAGATGAACATCGCTCCATAATAAAAACCTGGGCCGAGGAAGTATTTCTGCCCACAATTGGGGCAGGTCTCTGGCATGTCGAAGGGCTTGTTGAAGGAAAACGAGCCGGTGGGGAAAAGGTCGCCTTCGTGGCAACGGGGACATTTGAGGTTGAGTATGCTGTATGCTTTCGTGCCTTTTTTGAACATGCTATTTTCGGTAAACAGTGGACGGCTTACGGTGGACGGCTTACGGTGGCAGGTCGTCGAACCGAAGCGAAATTAAACAGGGGCAAAGGTAGGCAGATTGACGGCTTGCCCCCAGTGATTTGGGTCACATCTTGCTGCGCAATTCAGATTATCGTAAAAAATATGCGAGGCCGGGTTTGGAAGAATGGATTGCTTTGTTGTTACTTTGCATTTCAAAGTTCTTTTTGAAACTCAAAATTCATCGTGAGAAACCACAACGAACATCTGGAAACGCTGACCGAAATCCGCTTGATGATGGAGCGGAGTAGCCGGTTCATCTCCCTCAGTGGGCTGTCGGGCGTGGCGGCAGGCAGCTTTGCGCTGCTGGGTGCGGCGCTGGTCTATGCCTATCTCGGCTTGCGGCCATTCTCCAATTACCGTATCTTCTACGCCGAGGTGCTGAACCAGGGCAAATGGGGCATAGGCTATGAAACCTTCTTTGTACTCGTCGCAGCGGCAGTGTTCCTGCTGGCCGTCAGCTCTGGCATTTATTTTACGACCAGGAAGGCCCGGCGAAAGGGACAGAAAGTTTGGGACAAATCCGCTTTTAGGATGCTCTCGAACCTTGCTATCCCATTGTTTATTGGTGGCATTTTTTGCCTCGTGCTTTACCGGGAAGGGCAAATTCTGCTCATTGCGCCAGCAACACTTGTTTTTTACGGGCTTGCCCTCGTCAATGGCAGCAAATACACCCTCGACGACATCCGCTACCTCGGCTTTTGTGAGCTTGGTTTGGGCATCATCGGCCTCTTCTTCCCCGGCTATGGGCTGGAGCTTTGGGCGATTGGGTTTGGGGTATTGCACATCGTTTATGGGCTTGTAATGTATAAAAAGTATGAGTAAAGCAACCCAGTCAGCCGTTCACAGTTCACCATTTACAGTTCACCGTCTTTTATGAAGCACCTGCTTGAAAAGCTCGAAACCACCAAACTCGATAACCGCATCCGGTTGGGCATCATGTCCATCCTGATGGTGAACGATTGGGTGGACTTTGGCGCTTTCAAGGAGATGCTCGGCCTCACTGATGGCAACCTCGCCAGCCACATGAAGGTGCTCGAAAGCGAGAACTACGTGGAGATGCGCAAGCTCTTCGTGGGCCGAAAACCGCAGACTTCCTACACCGCCACCATCCTTGGGCGAAAGGCGTTCAACGACCACTTGGCGGCATTGGAAGAACTGTTGAAATCAGGAACTTGATTTTTTTTGTGTTTAAACTTTGAATTTCAAAGTTCTTTTTTACTTCAAAACCACGACATGAAGTTAGTTAGGTGGGGCGGCCTTCGGCAAAAATTTACCAGGGGGTCCGACAAGCCGTTCCCAGCTTTTTTTTAATACCAAAAACAAAAGCCAAAGGGGCGAGTAGCATTGCAAATAATTTGCTCAACCATTTTTTCAGTTAAAAATATATCAAAATGAATCTTGAATCAAATCCAACCAACAACAACCCCATTTTCCGCTTCAGCCAGTGGCTCAAGGAGTCGCTCGTCGTCAAGCTGTTCTCCATCGGTTTTTTGGTGCTGATGCTCATCATACCAAATGCCCTGATACAAGACCTCATCCGGGAGCGAAAATCCCGGCAGGACGAGGTGAAAAACGAGGTCAGCCAATCCTGGGGCGGCAGTCAGGCCATCCAAGGCCCAGTACTGGCCATACCCTACTCCACTTGGACGACCAGCGACGATGGCAAGCGGTACGAGAACGTCCAAGTTGCCTATTTTTTGCCCCAAACCCTCAAGGTAGAGGGAGACTTGAAGCACCAAATTCGCCGCCGAAGCATTTTCGATGTGGTGCTTTATCAGGCAGACCTAAGCCTTGCAGGCGAGTTTCAACAGCCTGATTTTCAAGCGCTTAACGTCAATTTGGAAGACGTGCATTGGAGCGAGGCAAAGCTCGCCGTGGGCATACAAGGCATGACGGGCATCAAGACTGCTATACAAGTGGACTGGGCCGGGCAAGCGAGCCGCATGGAGTCAGGCGTGGGCATGGGGGGGCTGATGCCCACGGGCGTTAGCTGCCCGATTGCGGTCAGTGCTGATGGCAAAAACTACCAATTCAGCATCCCCATCAAAATCAACGGAAGCGAGTACCTCAGCTTTGAGCCAGTAGGCAAATCAACCTCCGTCAATATCCGCTCCGACTGGCACTCGCCCAGTTTTGAGGGCGCTTTTTTACCCGACCAAAGGGAAATTTCTGCCAACGGTTTTACTGCCCAATGGCAGGTGCTCGACCTCAACCGCCCATATCCGCAGCAGTGGAAGAACACCGAGGTGGCCACCTTCGGCAATTCGGGCATGGCGGTGCGGCTCATAAAGCCCGTGGATGAGTACCTAAAAAACACCCGCTCGGCCAAATACGCCATCCTCGTCATCGGCCTGACGTTCATGCTCTATTTCTTTTTTGAAGTGCTGCGCAAGTTGTTCATCCACCCATTCCAATACCTGCTGGTGGGCCTTGCACTCACCATCTTTTACATGCTTTTGCTTTCACTTTCGGAGCATGTCGGGTTCAACAATGCTTACCTGATTTCATCCTTTGCCACCATTAGCCTTATATGTGGGTACAGCTTTTCGGTCTTGCGAATGCAGCGGCTGGTTTTCCAATTGTTCGGGCTGCTGGTGGCCATATATGGTTTCATTTTCGTGCTGCTGCAATTAGAGGATTTCGCCTTACTGGCAGGCAGCATCGGGGTTTTCATCGCACTGGCAGCCGTGATGTATGGTAGCCGAAAAGTGGACTGGTACAACTTGGGCGGGGAGAGCACCACTATAGGACGACAGCCCAACTAAGAAAACAACGCTAGAAATAAAAAAAGATGACCTTTGTGACACGACTTGACGGCATCCATTATAGGGTAAAATCAAACAAGTGGTTTCGATATTTTGCAATATTTAATCGTATTGCTTTAGCTGCTGGCTTTATCCCATCAGGACTGACAAAGGTTTTTGACGAACGTTTTACTTCATTATCCGTCAAACATCCAATGGGTAACTACTTGGAGGCACTCTATCATACAGGATACTATTATCCATTTATTGGTTATGTTCAGGTGATAGCTGCGATACTTTTACTTATTCCTCGCACAGCGACCCTTGGAGCGGTTGTATATTTTCCAGTAATACTGAACATATGCATTCTATCCCTAGCTGTTGGGTTTGATGGCTCATTGGTTACGTCGCCTTTAATGGTTTTAGCCAATCTATATTTACTTTGTTGGGACTACGACAAGCTAAAATTCATCTTGCCATTTAATTCGTCAATCTCGAATGTTAACGGTTCAAAACAAATAGACCAAGACAATAAATTTCCACTTAATTTTTTTGTAGGAGTTCTTGTGACAGCAGCTCTGACGGTCTTAATCGTTACAAACTCTTACAACAAAAAAACTAGAAACACTTTTCAGGATTGTATTAATGACTGCAAAAACGCTGATAATACTCAAGTATGCTATGATTTTTGCGACTGTATTCATAATCAAGGAAAATCATTTAATGAATGTGCAGAGAAACTCAGAAAGGCAAAACAGAAAAGTAATAATGACGATTGACCAAACAAGAAAAAAGTAAAATAACTGCACATTTGCAATAGGCGAGTTGACCTCCTCCCCATATAGTTTTGTGCTTAAAAGAAACTGCATTGCTCCGTATGAACATTTGTGCTGATAAATTAACCAATAAAATTCAAGACAACAATTAGGCAATAGCTGGGGGAGGCATGGGGATAAGTCGTTGAAAAGCAACGAATTAGACTCGCCTCCCGCTTTTTTGCCCCATATTTTTTGACCTAAGATTTATCCTTTAATATTCCATTCCAATGCTGAAATCACTTTTCCAAACCGACAAACAGTTCCGAATCTTCCAATTGCTCTGCCTCACTACCCTGCTCGATTGCCTGTTGGTGGCAGGTAGGCTTTGGCACACGGGCTTTGATTTTTTGCAAATCAACGAGTTCTACGACTTGGCGATGACCCGCAGTTCTACGTTCCTGTTCCTCGTTTGGAACCTATTCTTGGCTTGGGTGCCATACACGCTATCGTTATTGCTTCCCAAGCTGCCAGCCCGCTGGTTGGCACTGCCGTTGTTGGCCATATGGTTGGTATTTTTGCCCAATGCCCCGTACATCGTCACCGACCTGCTGCACGTCCACTACCGGGCAGGCATCCCGCTCTGGTACGATGTGATGATGATATTCTCCTTCGCCTGGACGGGGCTGCTGCTCGGCTTCCTTTCCATCCTCGACGTGCAGGCTTATTTGGACAAAAACCTTGGCAAACGCCCCGCTGCTACCATCATTTGGGCAGTAATTGGACTCTGCGCATTTGGGGTTTATATGGGCCGCTACCAGCGCTGGAACACTTGGGACCTGCTATTGGAACCATACCAATTGTTCTGGGATGTGGCGGGCGTGCTCGTTCACCCCTTTGCCAATCTGGGCACATTGGGGCTTGCCGTCGTGATGGCTGGCGTGCTTGGCATGGGGTATATGACACTGAGGACCTTGGTTAGGGAGTGAGGAGGAAGGTGGAAAGTGAGAAAAGTCGTATCCCCCTGCTTAGAAGCATAGCAATATTCGACTACGCGAAAAAAGCCCCGTCATTAAACTGGCGGGGCTTTTTGATTTTTGTCAATGACCAACTTGAAGGCGAAGAACTTCCTATTTTTACGACACCATAATATAAACGCCATGTCTTCATCCAGAATCTATGAAATCCTTTCGACCCTTACCGACCCCGAAATCCCTGTGCTCACGCTCCTCGACCTCGGCATCATCCGTGACGTGAAGGTGGACGAAGCCACGGGGGAAGTGGAGGTCGTCATAACCCCTACCTATTCCGGCTGTCCGGCGATGGATTTTATCGAGGTAAACATCCGCTCAACACTCGAAGAACATGGCATCGGGAAGGTGAAAATCACCTCCGTGCTGAGTCCAGCCTGGACGACGGACTGGCTCACCGAGTCCGGCAAGGCCAAGCTCAAGGAATATGGCATCGCCCCACCTGTCGGCAGCGCCAGCAAACTATCCTTGTTGGGTGAAAAAACGGAGGTCGAATGCCCTCGCTGTGGGTCGTCGGATACCCGCTTGGTGAGTCAGTTTGGCTCCACCGCTTGCAAGGCGCTTTACCAATGCCGAGCGTGTTTGGAGCCGTTCGATTATTTTAAATGCCATTGAATAACTGTGAACGATGAACTGTGAACTGTGAACCGTGCATGAAAGAAGTTCACAGTTCACAGTTCATCATTCACAGTTATTCATTCACAATTTATCATTAAACTTATACCCCACCCCTCTCACCGAGTGGAAAAATACGGGGTTTCGCTGGTCTTCCTCGAAATATTTACGGAACGAAAGGATGAAATTGTCAATCGTGCGGGTGCTGGGATACACATCGTAGCCCCAGACGGATTGCAGGATTTGGTTGCGGGAAACGACCTCGTTCTTTCGGTCAATGAGCAGCTTGAGCAGCATCGCCTCTTTTTTGGTGAGCAAAAAATGCCCATCAACGCCCTCGGCCTCAAAGGTGCGGAAATTGACTTTGTTCTTGCCAAATTGGGCAATCTCTGGTGTGTTTTCAGGAGCTTTGCTGGTGCGTCGAATTAGGTTGTTCACCCGCAACAGCAGCTCTTCGAGGTGGAAGGGCTTGGTGAGGTAGTCGTCAGCGCCCCTTTTCAGGCCAACAATGCGGTCTTGGGAGCCATCCTTGGCAGTTAGGAAGATGACGGGCACCTCCATGTTCGTCAGCCGGATTTGCTCACAAATCTCAAACCCATTGATTTCGGGCAGCATCACATCCAGAATGATAAGGTCAAAATGCTGCTCCCGGAAATACTTCAGGCCATCCCAACCCTTGCCAGTCGCCACGACCTCGAAGCCTTCCAGTTCCAGGTTCAGCTTCACGACGTCCCGGATGTTTTCTTCGTCTTCGACTAATAAGATTCTCATGAAAATTCGGTTGTCGGCTGACGGCTAAAAGTGGACGATATACGGTGGACGGACATTCCGTCAGCCGTAGGCCGTCAACCGTTAACAGTTAGCCGAAATACAGTTCCATTCGGATGATTGTCAAGCACTTGGATACGCCCTTTATGTGACTTCACAATCTGTGCAACGATGAATAAACCAAGACCGGTGCCTTTTGTTTGGCGAATCTCCTCGCTGCCGATACGGTAAAACTTTTCAAATATCCGCTTTTTCTCCTTGTCTGGTATGCCGGGACCATTGTCCGCAAATTCGAGGGTCAGTTTTTTGCCTTCGTGGGTGAGCTTGACGGCAATTTCGGGCTTGCCGTTGGCATATTTGATAGCATTCTCCAAAAGGTTGGTGGCGATGGAAATCATACCCTGTTTGTCCAGTTTCACGGTAGGAAAGTCGTCGTCTTTATCAAGGGAAATAAGGGCTTCGGGGTAGCGGTCGGCAAATTTGGCCATCAGGTCTTCGAGCAGTTCGGCGAGGTTGATTTCTTCGAAATGGGGTATGTAGGCCGTCTCCAATTTTGCGGAGAGCAGCAGGTTTTCCACGAGTTCGTGCAAGCGCTCGTTTTCCCGCAAGGCACTGTTAGCCAATTGTTCGGCCTTGTCCCTCGGCAATTCCTTTCGACGGAGGAGAGTCTCCAACACGAGCCGGATACTGGCTATGGGAGACTTCAACTCATGGGTAATGGACAAAAGGAAATTGCGGCGTTGCTGGTTGGCCCGCACCTCCTTTTGGTAGCCTTGGTTGATGAACCAAAGCCCACCCAATAACGTGAGCACGAACATCATTGCCTCCCCAAAAATCATGTACTCCTGCCGTTTATACTTAGCAGCAAGTTCTTGATAATCAGCCGTTTGTTCAAAATCTGAATCGTTTTTCACATGCCCTTCGGCCACCATACCTATCTTCATCAGGTCACGCTTTGCATGGAAGGCGTCCTTGTTCTTGGTGAACAATAGCAAAGACCACCAGGCAAATGCCATCAGCATATAGGCCATGATGACATAAGAAAGGAGTCGGAGTCGGAGGTTGGACATTTTAAAAGGTGAATGGTTTGCGGCCTACGGTTTGCGGAGGGGGTCTATCTGCAAAAAAAGCCCCATGAGTTTCTCTCAAGGGGCTTTTTATAGGGCCTCCGTCAAGCGCAAGCCTTCAACCGTTGTCCGGTATTGATTATTATTCTTCCGCTTCTACCAAGTCTTGTGCAACTTCGAGAATTTGGTTGTCAACAAGGATGCGGCCGCAATGTTCGCAGGCCATGACTTTTTTGCGCATACCGATTTCGAGCTGTAGCTGTGGTGGCACCTGGTTGAAGCAGCCGCCACATGCGTCACGCTCGATGGTCACGACGGCAAGGCCGTTGCGGTAAGAGTTGCGGATTTTGGAATAAGCCTTCAGCAGGCGCTCCTCGATTTTCTTGCGGGCCTTCTCGCTCCTTTTGCGGTACTTCTCCTCTTCCTTTTCCGTTTTTTCTTGAATGGCGGCAAGCTCCACCTTCTTGCGGTCGAGGTCGGCCTTCTTGGAGTTCAGGCGCTCCTCGGTGGCGGTGAGGGTGCCTTGCTTGGCATCCACGTTCACCTTGGATTCCCTGATTTTTTTCTCAGACAACTGAATATCAAGGCGTTGCATTTCCACCTCTTTGGTGAGCGCCTCGAATTCCCTATTGTTTTTTACATTTTCAAGCTGCTTCTCGTAGCGGGCAATCAGCGCTGTTGCTTCAGCGATATTGGACTCATAGCGGCCCACCTCGCCTTCAAGGTCTTCCATGTTCTCCTGCAAGCGGCGGAAACGGGTTTCAAGACCTACGATTTCGTCTTCCAGGTCACGTACTTCCATTGGAAGTTCGCCTTTCAGGATTTCGAGTTCACTGATTTGAGAATCAATCAGTTGCAGTTCATAGAGGCTTTTGAGTTTTTCCTCGACGGTCAGTTCTGACATATTATAACGGTTGTTGATGGTCGCAGCCGCTTGTGATTCGCAAAACGGGTCAAACGGTGGCCAGTTATTTACAAATAATGAACAGGATTGGTGTTCACGCTTGTTTTTAGGGGCGCAAAAGTAGTAAAATTTTCAGAGATAATTTCATGCAATAAATCTATTGTAAATTGCTCACTTTCATAGTGCCCAATATCAGCAACGACAAGATGCCCGTCAGCGTCGAAGAACTCGTGGTATTTGAAGTCGGCGGTCACATAAACATCGGCCCTGCGGGCAATGGCCGAGGGCAACAGGAAGCTCCCCGAACCGCCACAAACCGCCACTGTTTTAATCGGTTTGCCAAGCAAACGGGTGTGCCGCACGCAGCCAGCCAACATCTTTTCCTTTAGTTGTTGTAAAAAAAGCGACTCTGATACTTCCTTGGGCAATTCCCCTAAAATGCCAGCGCCGACCTCAAGGTTGTTCAACTCTGCCTTCGGCAAAAGTATGGAGAGGTTTTGCACGCCGAGTTTCTCCGCAATTTTGGCGTTCACGCCCCGGTACAACACGTTGTCGAGGTTGGTGTGGATGGCGTAGATGGCCACATCGTTTTTGATGGCCTTGATGATGGTACGCTCCACGTAGTTGCGCCCATTGAGCCTTTTCAGCCCTTTGAAAAGGATGGGATGGTGCGCCACCACGAGGTTGCAGCCCCGCTCGATGGCCTCTTCAATGACAGCCTCGGTGCAGTCAAGGCTGCAAAGCACGTTGGTGACAGGCCAAGCGGCATCACCCGTGATGAGGCCAGCGTTATCGTAGCCCTCTTGATAGTGGACCGGTGCAATTGATTCGAGGTGGGCGGTGATTTCTTTGATTCTGGGCATGATGGCAGCCATTTTTTGAAATAACCCATTGGGCAAAAAACAAAAAAGCGCAACAAGTTGACTAAGACTCGTTGCGCTTTAGCATGTACCCGCGACTGGATACCACAGACAAAAACGCACTGTTCTGATTGTCAATTGGTTATATTTTGCGCAGACAAGACGCAGACATGCCCGGCTTGTCTGCTTATTTTTCTTGCTTTAAAAGGAAATTGCAGGCATCTCCAAAAAGGGCGATTGCTGCGGCTACCATTAAAAAGTACCCTGCCTCATATTGCACCTTCCCAACTTCAAGGCCAAAAAAAGCCTCACTCGCTTGAGTTTCTACATGGTTGCTGATGCCGTATAAATAATAAATCCAAGCTCCTGCAATCAAGGCATAAATGCAGCCACTCACAAAGCGCAGCGTATCCAATCTCGCAAGGCAACTGCCCATCCCCACAATTGGGAGGATGATGAACATCATGACCGTGGCGCTCCAAAACTCCTGTTGTGACGATATTGCATTTTCGTCGGGGTTGACGGCCATATCAAGCAGTGCTGGCAACTCGGACATATCCAGCTGGCCCAAGTCAAATTTACCAATGACCCTTAAAGTGGCCAGCGGCATCATGTAAGCCGCAAGCGCAAGGCCATTGCCCAAAATGCCCACCCATGCAACTTCCCTGGATTCTTTCTGAACGGGAACAATTGGTGCCGGTACTGCTTGAAGAAAGTATTGCGGCACTTCTTGCGCTTTGGCGCCATAAGTGATGAAATACTCATTGATGGGCTTGCCGGGGTTGGCGGCTTGCCACTCTTGAAGGGTTGGTATTTTATCCATATTGATAGGGTATTTAGTTACTACTTATTGCTTGCTCATAGTATTCACTTCCCTGCCCGCAGCCGCTCATTTTCCATCCACCTTGGCGGTCCCGATTTTGTTATTGAGCAAAAGTTCTATGATTGACATTTCTGCGAGCATCACCAATTCCCTATGCCAAGGTTGGGTGATGGTTTTCGTTATTTCCCTATTGGCCATCTTCATGCCGGCAGGATAAACTGGTAGGCAATAGCTTATAGAGTTGTCAATCAGTACGATAAAAGCCTTGGTACATTTGCATTCATCTCCTTTTGCAGCAATGACTGTTACATCTGCTTTTGAATAGCCGCTTTTGTGCGTGAATTCTGTGAACGCCGAAAAACTCAAACCTTTTTTGGCGGGGTCTCTCCCTATTTTCACATCCGCCAAATAACCTTTGCTACAATAATTCAACTCATCTTCAGATAACATTGAGGGAAAGGAAATAAGTACCCCGCCCGCTGGGTCATCTTGAGCCATTGCACTGCTGCAAATAATAGCCACTACTGAAAATACTGCTATCAACTTTTTCATATCGAAAATTTTAGGTTAAAAAATCAATCACTTTCCACGCTCCAGCTTCTCAATCCTTTCTTTCAAACTCTCGACAGTAACCACCAAATCCGTAAAATCCACCAATACCACTGCTCTTTGCTGATAGCCTTCTTGATTTACCACCGATTCTTCTAAAATATTCCCCTCGGTTGTTTCTTGCTGAAGTGCATATCGCTTTGGCAAGTCGCCGGTGCCAAAATCTTTGTTCAGCAGGTCATCGACCGTTATCCTGAAAAATTTTGCCACTTGTACCAGGGTATCATAACTCGGCTCCGTCCCATCCTCCCATTTCTGATAGGCGCTTTGCGACATGCCAAATTCACTACCCAATTCTGTTTGACTTAGCCTCCACGATACCCGAAGGGTTTTGATGTTTTGATGAAAAAGACTCACCGAAATAGTTGGTAATGTTAAAATATTCCAATCAGTGGATTTTTTTACCACCAAAAGTTGTGAAATACAAAAAGCCTTCGCACTTTTGCAGAAAGTTAATCAACATTTTAAAAAACATGGAAAACAAGTTTGAAGAATTCCTGAAGAAGAACTTGAGTGCAACGCAGTTTGAGGAGGATTTGCGGGTACTGTTTGGAAGCCCACACAGGCGCACGAAGGTTTTAGAAAACCCCCGCATCGTGACGCATAAGGAGTTGTTGGAACTAGCGGAGCTGTTGGATGTGCAGCCGCTTACGCTTTTCATGGAGCATAAGGTAGCCTTTGGCACATTGTCACAAAAGGAGGTCGAACTGCTGGAGTTCGTGTTTGTGACTGTGGCACCGGACAAAGATGGAGCAATTAAGACAATCGAGAAGTATCAAGCTGCAATGGCAGCGTGAAAGATATCAATCGCCCTTGGCACCCATCCTGTACGCTGGTACTTGGCATGGTGGCCGGGGCGCTTGCAAGAACATCTTCATCGTGTTTATAAGAAGCACGATATGTGCCCGCCCCCAGTTGGGGCGGGCTTTTGAAAAAGTCAGGAATCAGGGATTGAATCCCATCATTTGGTTTTTTAGGGTGAGCGGCCACTGTAAGAGTGGCCGCTTTTTATATCCCTACCCCATCACCACAGAATCATAGTGTTCCAGAATTTAAAGGAGTGAGTTTTTACGCCACCAGGGAGGCATTAAGCGGTGGCCTTTTGAAATCAACGGCGAGCGTTCCCGGATACGGGACAAAAAAAAAGCCGGTGCGTCAACACCAGCTCCGTAGGCGGGGCGCTCGCCCTACCATAACATAGTACCGCAAATGTATCGCAAACATTCGAATTATCAAACTTCGCTGATGACCTGGAGCGAGCCAACGACAGACCGACAAAAAGTCTATTTCAGCAAACATGCGCCAGAGCGCAAGTTGTTCAGCTGGTTCCTTTGGGCGCTCCTGGGCATTTGGGCCATCGCCGATTTTTACGGCTTCCAGATGCTGTTCACCGAGCACCTGCCAGCCCTGGACCGCTTCAAGAACATCGTCACCGTGGCCATTCTCCTGGTCCTCCATTATTCCCTGTACATCACCGCCAAAACCTACTGGTTTGCCACCCTCGATGATGGCCTTGCGGAAACAGCGGAAGAAAAGGCCCAAGCAGCCAAGACCGACGCTACACCTTGGATCCCCCTCACCATCACCCTGCTCATGCTTTTTGCATCGAGGGAAGGCAGCAAGGCGCTTTTGCAAAGCATGGCCCCAGTGGCCACCATCGCCACCACCACCGGAGCCGACACAGACAAGGCCCTAAAGCTGGAGTCTGAAAAAAAGGCACTGGACCACGACATAGCCGCCATCGAGGCGCTATACTCAGAGCAAATCAAGGCCGCTGAGAAACCGCACCGGGACGCGATCACCCGGCTCACCCGCAGCCGGAACAATACGCCCTGGAACGACAAGGCCCGGCGCTCCACCCTACTCACCCAAATCCGAAAAGAAGAAAAGCTTAGGGATGAAGCTGGCACTGCCCTGCTCGCCGAAAAAGGCGTAAAACAACAAAACACGATGGACCGCTACGAAGCGGCAGTGACACTCATCCAAGGCTCACACACTACCGCAGTCAAGTCCATCGAGTCAGCCAACGCACTGGGGCTGAAAGCTGAGGCCGATGGGAAGGCGGCGGCCAACCGGTACTCGTGGCTCATTTCAGTGTTGCTTGCTGCGCTGTTTTGGGGCACGTGCTACCGGTGGGTGAAAATCAACCTCCAATCCGGTATTCGCCCAGATTACAAGTTCACGGAGTTCGATAAAAACGGCGGGAGCTGGGCACTGCTCAAAATCGCTGTGTCCGATGCCGCCAAACGGCAGGCATACCGCCTCAGTGTTTGGCTCCACGCTACCCTCTCCACTGGGGCGAGGGAGCTGCCAAAGATGGATGGCCGGGTCAGCTTCACGGACCCGGACGACTTCGACCACACGCCCACTTTGCCAGATGATGATGACCGGGACAATATCCGGCACCTGAATGGCCATCATCACCACCACATCAATGGCAGCGACAAAAAGGCGCTCGAAAACAAAGCCGTTATAACAGGCTCAACACCTGTTATAACGAATACTGAGGTTATCCACACCGACCGAAAGGCGCGGCTCGCTCAACTGTTAAACCTCATCCTGAGCTACCATAGCAAATGGAACAACCCACAGGGCGGGGCCAATGCAACCATTTCCACTTGGCTGGCAAAACTTTGGGGCGAAGCCCATGAAATCGTGAAGGATACCCCAGCCGATATTTTGACCGACCAGCTGGAGCGGTATCACCGGGTGCTCGATGTGGATATTGAGCTATTTTCTAAACCACGTCCTAGGGACGTAAAAGTAAAAAAAGCCACCGCATGAGCTATCTAATTTCCATCACCACACCCATCATCATTATCCTTTCGGTAATAGGATTCTGTTACCAAAAGGGCGACCTCAACTACAAAGGCCATGACCCAGAGAATTAAAATACAGCACCCTTTCCAAAAAAGGGAGATAAAGGACGTCGAAGATTGGCTGAAGCTCAATACTGAAGGTATGACCATCGAAGTTCACAAAATCAGGTCGGGCATGTGTCACTTTGAGGCACAAAGTGAGCACCCGATGGACTTTTACAAGTTTGGCATTTATAGCGCAATCCATTTGGACGCACTGCTAAAACTGAGGGCAATTAAAGAGCTAAGAAGGAAGCAGCAGGAGAATTAAGCATACTACATTAAACATCGTGGGAAAACTTCAACCCGGCCAGCGCCGGGCTTAAACCATTTTAATTGCCATTGCAATGCCAGCTAAACTCATAGACATATTTGACGAGCGCACCATCAACGAATGTCGCTCAGGCCGACTGCTGAATAACCTGCAGCCATCCAGAGAGTTGCAGTACCTCACTTGGAACGAGCTATCAGCGTTGGGCCTCCAACTGATGATGTTAAACAAGCTTCAAACCACGCCACCCGGCCACTTTGCAGTGTACGCCATCGAGGAACTAACCCGCAGGTGCGTGGAGAGGGGAGTAGCGATTTTTCAATCAATTTCAATTGAAACGGGCATGAAAAGCGATTTAATACAGCTCGCCAAACCTCAAAAGGTAGGTATGGTTGGAGGAACCGACCATATCGCCATTATTGAATTTGGAAGTGCAAAGAATCAACTCTATTGCCATCCCAATTCCTTTATCGCCATCATCCAAGACGAGGCCGAGCTGCCTGATATGCCCGATGAGGCTGAAATGCTCGACCGGGTGCTAGCCCTTGCCGTACAGCATGGCCCAGTGGACAAAGAAACCTTCGAACTGCTAGGCTTTCTTCTCGAAGCGCAGGTATTCGACACTGCCAGGCTCATTGACCTCACCAACGACCTAGAAGCTTACACAGCTCCAGACGTGCGAAGCTGCCGGGTGTGCGGATGCACGGATGATGACTGCTCGCAGTGCATCGAGGCCACTGGAGGGCCTTGCACTTGGGTAAACGAAGACCATACGCTTTGCAGCCGGTGCGAACCACCAATGGGAAACAAAGCCTGGGTACTGGAGGGCAGCGTATGGGTTTACCATAAAGAGCTTGACGAAACCCCTTGCGATGAGTGCAATTTTCGCAAGAAAGAATGCACCTGCAAATGAACCCCGCCTACGCCATCCTCCACAACCGGGTCGAAGAGGTCATCAACGAAACGGTGCAGCTCCTCAACACAGAGGTGCAGGCCGGGCGCATCACCTCCGATGCGGCCATTGACAAAGTGCAGCACCTGGTCCACACCATTCGCAAGTTCATGGACAGCGCCGATGCGCAGGCCCCAGCGGGCTTCACCGACCAAGAGGCAGCGCCATCGAGCGCGAGCGTGGAAGTGGTGAACCTCATCAACCTGCCAGCCCTCAATAGCCCGGACGTGGTGACCGTTGAAACCAACCCACAGGTGGGGTTCGTCAGGCTCTCCTTTGGATTCTTGAACCTGCACCAAGTGGCGCTCCTCGATGTGCCAGCAAAGCAGCTATACCTGGTCGGTGGCGTCATGCGCAGCCTCGACCGGGAGGACGTGGTGAAGCTCGTTTACCACACCAAGCTCTATCAACTACGATAACACTATTCCCATTCAATGAAACGAACATCACCAACTAAAATACTCAAGCCCAGCCAGCTAAGAAGCAATGGCCATCCTCCAGACAACACGGACGATGACATGGCCGAAAGGTCAAAGGCAGTGCAAGAGCTGCTGAAGAACCGCAGTAGCACCATTCTGCCATTTCCCGAAAAAGTGTTCCCGGAAGTGGTGCAAAGGCTGATGAAGGTCTTCTACACCAGCTCAGGACTTCCATTCGAGTATTATTACGCCGCGCTGCTCGGTGCGACGGCCATCCTGATGGGGAACAAGTACCGAATCCGGGCGAAGTCGGATTTCATCCAACCACAGATACTTTACCTCGCAATAGTGGGCAAATCCGGCCTGGGCAAGTCGCCGCCGATGAAAATAATCTTCGGGCCAATCTATGACATAGAAGCGCGGCTGGCAGAGAAAAACAATGAGATGCTGCGGGCCTACGCCGCGCAGCGACAAGAAGCCCAAGAGAACAAACAGTCCTTCGAAATGGAGGAGCCGAACCCCAGCAAGATACTGCTGGGGCAAATAACCATCGAAGCGCTTTTCGATGTGTTGGCACAAAATCCGCTCGGCGTGGGCATGGTGGACGAGGAGCTGACGGGCTTCCTGGAAGGGATGGGCCAATATAAATCTGGCAAGAGCAACGAGCTACAATATTGGCTGAAACTTTTTGACAATCCGAAAACAGACAGCATCACACGGAAGGGGAACAAGGAGCTGGTGATAAGGAACGGAAACGTGACGATATTCGGCGGCGTACAGCCGGGCCTACTGACGGCCATCGCCAACGGCAAGATGACCTCCATCGGCCTGCCACAGCGCTTCCAGTTCGTGGTGCCAGAAAAGCAGGACATCCCAGACTGGAACGAGATTGAGCCGGATGCCACGGTCTTCAGCAAATACAAGGCTTATATAGATTTCATTTGGGAGCTGCCGGGCCGCATCGAGCGGAAGATCCAAACGAACCTCTATAACAGTTGGAACATCGAGCGCATAGATATGGGCCTGACGCCCAAGGCCAAGGAAATGTACGTCGAATTTTACCGGAAACTCAGACTCCAGATGAACGAGGAAGTTGACGATAAGAAGTTCGGGCAGCTCTCCAAGCTGCGCAGCTACTGCCTACGCTATGCGCTCATCCTGGAAGTGATGCACTTCAGTGCCAAGCATTTTGAGGACCACAACGGCTGGTGGAAGCTCTCAAAGGATGAACAACTGGCCATCCTCGACAAACATGAGGTAGGCGACGTGGCCATGAGCGGAGCCATCGCGCTCATCGAGTACTTTATCAGCACCAGCATGACCGTGCTGGCCAGGTTCGACAATGTGCTGAACACCTACCCTGAAGAAGTGCGCATTTGGTACAACGGACTGCCGGATATGTTCAAATCCAGCTTTGCCGTGGAAATAGGGAAGGCCGCTGGACTGGCTCGCAGCACGGTTTACAATTACCTGAACGACGCAGTGCTTTTCAAGAAGATACTGGAGACGAACATGATAGTTAAACGAATCGTAACCGAATGACACCATTTTTTAACTTAAACCTTAATTGATATGAAATTTCCAACCACTGAAGATTTGCCATTGATGCCCAGCTTTCCGGGCGTTGGATTATTGTATCCTGGCAGCGCTCCCATACAAATGCACAATATGCGCTATGAGGGCAAAACCTATGAAGACATCAAGCGGGCTTTTATCATGTTCCGGGTGGATGAAGGCCCAGCATTGGAGCCGATAGAACTTGAAATCTTGCAGCAATATTTGGTTTATTATATCCATGCCCCCTTGTTTAATTTGGACGAAGAAATGAGGCGATTTAACGCGCCACTGCGCGCATTGGCTTGGAAAATTAAACCTAACGTTGACAGCATCCATGCCTTTTTATACAGCGCAATGGATTTTGGATTAGACCCATTTTGAGCCATGACCACCGAGCAGAAAATAGTCAACTATTTGCGCAATCACAAAGGCGGGGAGCTGCCACGTCCCTCTTGCAGCTTCACCGATGTAAAGTTCACCTACTTGGTTAAGTGCATCGGCTTCGAGAGCGCCGTGAGCTTCGCCAAATATACGGATACATGGAATTCTAAAGCACCCATTGTTTTAACTTTTAAAGCCTTTTTGGATTATGAAAACAGCAGCAGACATACAAAATCTGATTGACGAAATAGACGATTTAAGGGATAAGGGCCGTGGCAATGACGATAATATTTGGGCACGTAGCGCTGCCCGCAATCGCAGGTTTTATTATAAGGTCAGGTTATACTTGGAAACTTCTCCCAGGGAGGATTTTCTTAAAAAGCAATTGGATAAAACTGTTGAATACATAAGGGTGACGGCAGAGCGGGGTACGCATGAATTACTTTTAAAGATATACCCTGAATTAAACTATAGAAAGGCACGTGCCAAGTGGCGAAAGGACAACAACGTACCTCACTGGCAGCAACAAATAAAGGTCATCCAATTCATTATCAATTAAATCTGTTTTTAAACCTTAAATCAATTTTTATGAATTATGAAAAAACCGGGCTACGGCTCGACATTGACAACAACAAAGACCGGGAATTCAACACCATCTTTTCCATTACCGAAGAACGGGCAAAGTTCCTGGACAAAAAGGTGCTGATGGCCAAGCAAATCATCGGGATCGAGCACGACATGGTAAAGGGCATTGACTATTTCATGAGCGAGTGCCTTCACCCAAACGAGGCGGCCTACTGCTGGCTCAGGCTCGGCCAGAAGTGCGACTGCTCGATGATGGCCAAGGTGTCGGTGCTCGGTGGCTCCAGTGGCATTGGCGGCCTGCTCGACCTTTTGAGCAAGATGGAGAAGGGCAACCCTGGCCGCTCCGACGATTCAGAAGATTAAAGTTGGTTTTCGTTCATGTTTGACAGCCCTGTGCACTTCGCCCAGGGCTTTTTTTTTGCCAGGGCCGGAGGGCCATTTTCGCCATTTCCGTCCACCCGCCGCCTAAGGGAGTGTATTTGTCCAGAATCCGTTTAGTAAAAAAACGATGGATTTCCGGACAGAATAGAAGGAGTAAAATAGTAAATGATTGATTATTAATTAATTATACTATTCATAGACTACTGAAACAATTTTTGCACGTCCAGAATCCGTCCAGAATCCGTCCAAAAACCGTCCAACTCGCTGGACGAAACAAACATTAGCCGTCATATTAACTTTATTTCTGTCCAACAGAAACTCGAATTCTGGACGATTGTCCAGAATTTTGGACGCTCTAACCAATTGACAATGAATGAGTTACAAAAATCGTCCAGAATTCGTCCAAATGAAAAAACGTCGCAACTCATTGAATGTCATTTAGTTACGTTGTATTTATTTTGTTTGTCCAACAGTTTTATAAAAAGAAAAAAATAGAAGGGTAGAAATATGGTAGGAGAGGGGTAGTCCAGCAGTCCAGTGAATTTTTTTTCTGCGCGCAAAAACCATCCCACGCCCCCCCCACAAGGCCAATGCTTTATCTAAAAAACTATAATACATTTGTCTCGAATTCTGAGATTTGAGAAAACTGCGCAGCACAAAACCATTTAATGAGGCACACATTACCGAATGGCGCAAAATTCACCACAAAACGAGCTGCAAAATCCCGTGGAGCTGCCCGAACAACTTGAGCTGGTTCGGGGAGGCTACGTTTGGGTTAGGCCAATGATGAGGCCCATCCTTTCCAAGGCCGATTTGCGCATCCATTTTCAACTACAGGACAATCGCATGTTGCTGGCCCGTGTCATCACGCCTGCCGTGCTTTCTGCCATCGGCATGGACTTGGACACCTACAAAGGCCGCTCATCGTTCACGATGTCGGAAAGTATCCTTATTTACCGGGTACTCAACATACAATGGCTATACACTGGCCGAAAAGCAAGGCCATGAAGAAAAAGGTGAAATCCAAAAAAATGCAATTGGAGCGGATAGCGGTCTGTGAGCAATGCCCTTGGCTCATTGCCAGCATCCGGCGCTGTAGGCAGTGCGGTTGCAAGGTGGAGGACCGGGCAAAGATGGTTGACAAGGGATGTCCTGTGAACCGATGGCCCGGCGACTTCCTCAATTGATTTAGATTGATTTAAAAATGTGAATAATCAGCCCAGTGCGCAAGCCCTGGGCTTTTTTTATGCCCATCATTTAAAATCCCACCCTTACCAAAGCCTACCAAGCCCTGCATATCTGTGCAGAACCCTGCAATACCCTGCAATATCGTGCAGAACCATACCTGATTTTAGGCCATAAGGCACCCATACCCCCATGTTTGTAAGGCAAAAAGCGAAGCAAACGGCAACCGGGATTCAACCCAGCGCCCAGCAAAATGCAACTTGTCTTATGAACCTGAAAAATGCGGCATTGATTGGTTTGGCAGCTTACTGGCTGCTCGGTAAGGCTGGCTCGGCGGCCTACAGCCGCATCAAATGGAGCTTCGAAAAGGTGCGCATCTTCAAGGACGTGAAGCTGCTGAAGGGAGGCTTCAACCTCCGGCTCCGTATCATCAACCAATTGCCGACCGACATCTCACTAGCGGGCTACCAGGGCGAAATCCTTCAGAACGGCAGCCTCGTGGCCACCATCCAAAATGTTTCCCCCATCAACCTGCCCAGCGGCCAAGAGGTCGTCATCACCGCATTTGCGAAAGTGAAAAGTGTTGGCATTCTGCAAGCGATTGCAAAGGGCGAGCTGTTGGCCCCTGTGGAGATTGATAGCTATGCCAAGTTCAAGCTGCTGGAGGAGGAGTTCGAGCTTCCCGTGACAAACACAATTACCCTTTTCCATGTCGAGTAGCGCATGGGCAAACCAAACAATACCAAGGCCGACCAAAGGCGTCCGGCTGGTAAAGGAGCGCTACAGCCTGCGCGACATCGCCAAGCTCTGCCATCGGGCATTCTTGGAAGATAACTGGATGATGAAGGAGTTTGCAAAGGCATTCTCTCCGGACATGCATGGCCTGCGGAAGCTGTTTGATTTCGTGGACCAAACCTTCGACTACAACGAAGACCGGGCCTTCGACGGAGATGGAGACGAGCTGGCCGTGCAGGCCGTGCAATCGCCCGCTGCCATGTGGCACGTCACCCGCAACGGCGACTGCAAAAGCTTCACGGTGCTCATCGCCTGCGCATTGCACCACATGGGCCTGCCGGTGATACTCCGCTTGGTGGGCTATGTCTCCAAAACGGATTACCATATCTACCCGGTGGCGGTGCTGAACGGCAAAGAAGTGCCGCTCGATGTCGTTTTCAAAAAGCAACAAAATGGTGCCTTTGGCACTGAAAAAATACCGATGAAAAAGGTACAAGACATCCTGGAGGCTGCTGGCCTCTACAAAGTAGGTACTACCATGCAGCAACCTGTGACCTCCAACGACTTGATGGCCGCTGTCAATCAAATCAATGCAACGTTTTCGGACATCAGCGACAGCGTCATTGACGACGATGGCGGCGACGTGACAGAGATGACCCAGGGCCAATTCGATGTTTGGCTCTTCAACCGTGGCCTCAAAGCCGCCGACATGCGCTTCCAGGACTTGAGCGAAACCGACCAGGCGAAAGTGAACAGGCACAAGGCCATCAACACGAAGCCTGCCTTCAGTCCGGTACGCCTCGCCTTGCCACCCGTGCAGGATGAAGTTTCGGGCCTAAAGGACGTGCTCGACAAAGTGAAAGAGGCCGTGCAAAAAGCACTGAAGAAACTGGCCAATGCCTTCCACAAGGAAGATGCCCACAAAGTGGGTCCGTTTTTCCTCTACCAGTTTTTGACGCCTGCCCAATTGGCGAAGGCGAAGCCTGAAGTGAGGCGGCGCCATGCTGCGCAGGCCAAGATATTGGACACGATGGTGAAAAAGGGCAAGCTTGGTAGCCGGGAACAGATTCTTGCGAGCATGAAGACCGGCTTCATCAAAAAACACAAAGTGACCCCTGAGGAAGTATTGGCAGCGGTAACAACTGGCCAAGCAAAAGTCGGCGTGGTCGGTGTGGCCGTGACGGCGGCAGTATCCTGGATAGGAAGTCACAAGGAAGAGACGAGGGAAGGACTGAAGGCGCTGGGCAACCTGCTCGGCAAGCTCTTCAAGATTTTCAAGAAAAAGGACAAGGACGACGAAGCTGCGGAAGCTGCGGCTGCCGAGGCCAACGCCTCCGACATCAGCATGCTCGAAGGAGCGCTGAACGCTACCAGCGACGAAAGCGGCAGCGACAGCACCGACGCCGGGGACGACGACAGCTCCGACACCGAGGGCAAGGACAATACCATGCTCTATGTGGGCGGGGCCGCTCTGCTGGCCTTGCTCCTGCTCAAAAAGTAGTCATCAAAATTTCTGTTACGATATGGCAAGCAAGAAAAAACCCGTGGCCACTGTCACGACCACCGACAAAACCATCAACGGCGCTGCTTCAGTTTTGGAAGTGGTGAACGAAACTGCCCAAGAGTTGGGCGTGGATGCCCGCATGGCGCTGGACTTGCACCAAGCAACGCCGACGGGTAGCAATGTGGCCGATACCTGGGCAACTGTTCAGGCGATTGCCACAGCCCTGGGAATAGATGTACGCTTTGCGCTGGACCTCTATACCTCGGTTCCAGCCGACGAGCCGGAGCCTGCTGCTGCCTGATACTGATTCGATTGGGATTATAATTTGTCATCATACTACGCCATGTGTGCCCGGCTGGTTTCAGTCAGCCGGGCAATATTTGGCGCAAAAAAAACGCCGGGCGGTTGCCAGGCATTCAACCATATTTTCTAACTAAAAAAATGTAGTCATGCCAATCAAGAAAGGCCGCAAGCCCGCAAAAGGCAAAACGACGAAGCGTCGGAAGAAAGTAGGCACGGGCGCAAGCTGCGAAACGAAGACCTACAAAAGCCCAGCCCGCGCCGAGGGTGCCGCAGCGATGGCCCGCAGCATCCTGCCTAAATCCAAGAAAGTGACGGTGGACGGCAAGAAGGTCATCATCTGCCCATAAGCGGCGCACCGTCAAGTTCCTAATCCATTCAACAAAAAAAAAACTGAGCGTCATGGCTTGTGAACCCTGCGAAAGGGCCCGACTCCTACGGCTCGGCAAAATCAAACTCAAGAAAATGGCTAAGAAAAAGTCATCCAAGAAAAAAAGCCCGACCAAGCGGAAAACGTCGGTACGTGGCTTTGGCGGCGGCACCCTG
>JANPLH010000320.1:0-7060 GCA_031426435.1 Saprospiraceae bacterium
GACGACCGTTACATTTACCTATACGAGCACCTGTGCCCCGCTGACGACAACTTGCCAGGCAACCTTCACGGTGACTGCACCGCCAACGGTGGTGTTGACCTGTCCGGTGAATACGACAACACCTGCTTGCCAAACACAGGCAGCGGTGAACACTGCCTTTGCTGTTTGGCTGGCAACAGCCAGTGGAAGCGGTGGTTGCAATGGTGTTTTGACGAACAATAACCAAGGAGCACCTTCTGCTTGTGGCGGCTCGACTACGGTAACATTTACTTATACCCATAGCTGCTCCACCATTCCCACGACTTGCCAAGCCACGTTTACTGTGGCGGCTCCGCCAACGGTGGTGTTGACCTGCCCGGTGAACACAACGACTGCAGCTTGTCAAACGCAGGCGGCTGTGAACACGGCATTTGCTACTTGGCTGGCCACTGCCTCGGCGAGCGGCGGTTGCAATGGAGTTTTGACAAACAATAACCAAGGCGCTCCATCAGCATGTGGAGGTTCAACGACAGTGACTTTCACCTACACCAGCACCTGTGCACCTTTGACGACTACCTGCACGGCGACCTTCACCGTGCCCGATCCGCCAACGGTG
The DNA here is from genome assembly GCA_031426435.1 of Saprospiraceae bacterium. GTDB lineage: Bacteria > Bacteroidota > Bacteroidia > Chitinophagales > Saprospiraceae > UBA6168. Next base: position 596 of record JANPLH010000320.1, read on the forward strand.
GTGCTTACCTGTCCGGTGAACACAACGACAGCAGCATGTCAAACTCAGGCGGCGGTGAACACGGCATTTTCTGCTTGGCTTGCAACTGCCATTGCAAGCGGTGGTTGTAACGGTGTTTTGACGAACAACAATCAAGGCGCTCCTTCAGCATGTGGCGGCTCGACGACGGTGACATTCACCTACACCAGCACCTGTGCACCTTTGACGACTACTTGCACTGCCACCTTCACGGTTGCGGCTCCGCCAACAGTGGTGCTTACCTGTCCGGTGAACACAACAACAGCAGCCTGTCAAACGCAGGCGGCAGTGAACACGGCATTTGCTGCTTGGCTTGCTACTGCCTCAGCGAGCGGTGGTTGCAATGGCGTTTTGACAAACAACAACACGGGAGCACCATCTTCTTGCGGAGGTTCGACAACGGTGACATTCATCTACACGAGCACTTGCGCACCTTTGACAACGACTTGCACAGCCACGTTCACAGTTGCGGCTCCACCAACGGTGGTGCTGACTTGCCCGGTGAACACAACGGTTGGTACTTGCTTGACCCAGGCTCAAGTGAACACTGCTTATGCAGCTTGGTTGGCCACGGCAACTGCTTCTGGTGGATGCAACGGTGTGTTGACAAACAACAGCCCTGGAGCACCACTGATTTGCAACCAAAATGCTGTTGTAAGAACTGTGACATTTACCTACACGAGCACTTGTGCACCGTTGACGACAACTTGTACAGCCACATTCACGCTGCCAGCCTACCCGAACTTCACTGTTCCTGCCAATGGAGCAGCTACAGTAGCTTGCCCAGCAAACGCTACTCCGCCTTTACCACCTGTGGTGGTAGATGGCTGTGGAATTACCTTGATGCCTACCGGGCCAGTGGTGACGAACAACCCGAACCCGCTGACCTGCGAGGGAACAAGGACTTTTACCTTTACCTACACGGACTGTTCAGGTCGTGTGCGCCAGTGGAGCTTTGTTTATACCATCGAGCGGAATGACTTTACGATTAATGTGCCTAATGGTAGTGCTACGGTCAACTGTCCTGACCAAACGGATGCGGCGCCAACGCCGCCAGTGGTTTTGAGCAACTGTGGGGAAGTGCTGACACCTGTATTGTCGGTAGGCCCAAAGCCTGCCTGCGAAGGGGTTAGGAAATACACTTATACTTACACAGATTGCGAAGGCAATACTCATGATTGGGTTTTCACTTACAATGTCAACTATCTTGACTTTGCAGTGCCACCGAGCGAAGAGTACCAATTGGAATGCCCATATCAAGCATACGTGCCAACGCCGCCAGTGGTGCTTGACAACTGTGGTGAGATAACCAACCGCTACGGCCCAGTAATCACCTACTTTGACAATGACTTCGGTTGTGAGGGAGCAAGGCGCTATACTTGGACCTATGAGGATTGCTCAGGCAATACCCATGAATGGAGCGTCACCTTTGACTTCTTGTATTCCGATGATTTCTGGACGATGCCCGACAAGGTGAACGAGGTTACCTGTATCAAACATGCCGTGGAGCCTGTTCCACCAACGATATACGATGTTTGCGGCAACGTGATTTCTTATCAATTGGTAGGCGTGGAAGAGGAAATTACTCCACTCGGATGCAGTGGTTGGAGGGTTTACTACTTCACTTATCGTGATTGCGGTGGACATGAGCATGACTGGAAGTTCACCTACTACATCAACGACAATGTGGCTCCAGTGGGCACGATACCTAATGTGGACGTGACCAACCTGGCTTGCATTGACGACGTGCCTTGCCCAGATGATTACGACTTCTCAGGGGTAATACATGATATTGCGTTAGAAGGCGGATTCTATGACAATTGCAAAGAGCCGATTATCAGCTTGGATAGCTGGACGGACCTCTGGCAGTGTTCTGACGATGATGGCGATGGCGTATTTACTTTTGGTCGCACTTTCTACTTCGTCGTAAAAGACAGGTGTGGAAATACTTATCCAGAATTGATACCTGTTACCTTCTCTGGTGAATGCCAGCCAATCTGCACCTTTAGCCAAAGCGCATGGGGCAACGATGGTGGGGCACCTGGTACGATGGTTTCTCCATCCATCAGTGACCTTACCTTGATAACCACCCTGCTCAATGACTATGGACCACTCACCATTGGCGGTTCAGTACGTTCATTGACACTGACGGATGCAAGCTGCATATTGACACTGTTACCTGGTGCGGGTGGCCCAAGCCGCTTGGCCAGCTGCCAGCAGACTAACTGCACGGGTTGCAACCAGGTCAACAGCAATGGCAGGTTGAAGAACAGTCTGGCCACTAACATGGTGTCGCTGATGCTCAACGTCCGCTACAACGTCAAATACAATGGCATAACCCTACAGGAAGTACTCAACCAAAGCCTTGGCTGCATTGACGTACACCCATGCATCGTTTATTGCAATGCAGCTGGTGTATGCCAATTGAGGTTGACGGATGTGAATAACAACTTCACCTACTTCCCGTACACGGTTGGCGGCCTTATTGACTTGGCGAATCTCTACCTCGGTGGCAATATCCAGTTTACGATTGGCCAATTGACCATCTTCGGCACAGCCATTGGCTCCGCTGTTGACAACGTCAACAATTTCTGGGACAACTGCGAGGTGCAGAACATTGCTTGTAGTAATGCCAATGCCAACGCACCGGGAAGCACCCGTTTTGCAGGCTTCAATGCAGAACTGGACGGCAAGACGGTGGACCTAACTTGGGAGGTTTCTGACAACGAAACTGTCGAGTATTTCCAAATCGAACGCTCGTTGGATGGTGAAAACTATGTACTTGTTGACATTCACCAAGCGAATGGTGAAGGACAATGGCAGCAGTACCTTGGCAGGGACGAAACGCCAGTACTTGGGGCCAACTACTACCGATTGCTGACCTTCCGCAAAAATGGAGATGTTGAACCACTGATGGCACAGGTTGATTTGGAGGGTGAAGCCGTTACATACAGCTTTGCACCGAACCCGTCAAACCATTATGTGAACTTCAACTACCTGGCACCTGACGTCAACGGCGACGTTACACTTGAACTTTACAACAACCTTGGCCAACTTCTTTTGGTAAAACAGTTTGGCGAAGTGAGGTATGTGAACGAAAGAATTGACCTGTCCGCTTTCACAAGTGGATTCTACACGGCCAGCATCATCGTTGGAAAACAACGGTATGAAGCGAAGCTGGTCGTAAGTGATAAATAAACTAATTAGAGCGACCTATTAGTTGGTACATGAACAATGGCCACGGCAACGTCTTCGGGCGTTGCCGTTTTTTCGTTATTAAGAGAGAAGCCCCTGTGCTGTAATGTGCAGGGGCTTTCTTATTTTGTTTGTTGGGCTTTTATATTGAAAACTGTCATTGATATGCCTTAGTGTTCCTTTATTTCCATTTGGCGTTAAATCAAACGTCAGCCCGCCGTCAATTAGATAGTATATCCCATTCGATGGCAAGGGTGGGGGAACTAATTGGTGTCCTTAAAAACGTTAAACTTCTATAGTTCCCATCTTGATTGATTCTTTCCAAAGTTTTAAAGGGTAAATCTCAGCGCCAACCAATCGAAGCCTATTATTCGTTATTCTTTACACGACCATTTTCATTGATTTAAAAACTATGCGTTATGAAAAAATCAGTTGCACTGCTCCTGGTGCTGGCCTTGCCTTTGTTTGCCCATTCGGAAGCTGGCACTTGCACCGACACATTGGCCTTTGAAAGGATACTCATTGACCTTCAAGCCGAATCGGGCTTGGCCACCAATTTTTACCGAAAAAAAGCGGCTATGCTAAACACCCAACTCGATGCGGTGAACCACCAACTGGCAGCCTCCACTGGCCGAAGGGCAAGCCGCCGTATACAGCAGCACCTGTTGGAAAAGCTGCGGCTGATGGAGCAGCTCGACCTGCTGGAAACACAATCCGACCTGACGATGCTGAAAATCCGCTACCGCAAAGGCGTTGATTTGATTCGGGTCATTTACGAGAAAATACTCGGCCTCGACCACCATTTCACGGGGTTGCACACCTATCAGTACATCAGTTCACTGTCGAACCCGCACAGTTACCCAGAATTCGAGAAGGCCAAGGAGACCCTGGGGCAGCACCAGAACCGCCGATATACTATGCGGCTGCCAGCCCTGCTTGAAACCAACCCGCTGGTTGCTGGCACTTTCACCTTGGTTTCCATGCTTTTGGGTGAAAACGGGCAGGAAGCAAAGGAGGAAGAGGCAGGCAAAATTGCCTGTATCCTCGACTTCACGGTGCGCATGAACGGCGAGTTGAACACCATCCGAAACGAGACGGAGTTCTTGAAAAACGCCAACCAACTTTTGAAAGCAGACTGCCAGCGCCTTTTTTCGGAGTATGCAAAGGCGGCTGGCTACCTTGTGCCACTGGAGGAGTGCCGTAAAAACGACGATTGGGAAGCGCTATTTACTGGGTTGGAGACCAAAATGGAAGCCATCGAAAATGGCCTCGTGGGCGATGAAGGCCCTGTGCTTTCCTTGAGCCGTGAGCTGGTCAATATCGAGTTTGCTACGCAACGGGTGGCCGATTTCATAGGCAGGTACTCCGATTTCATTGGCCAGGGCCGCCAATACTACCAGAAGTTTGACGGCATCATGGCGACCTACCAGCACGAGGATGCTTGCCGTTCACAATTGCCCCGCAGCTTCGATGACCTGAGGGGGGACATCAGCTCCACCATTGCCAAATTCCAAAATACCTATGACCTGCCCGAAATACAGGGGTCGAGGCTCAAGGACTTGATGTACGGGACCATCACGGATTAGGATTGTGGCCGCTGTTTTATCATCTCCCGCACCAACCGCCAGCGCCTGAAAAAGCCAGAAATGCACTCCCCAGCCAGTGGCGACGGGGCATTGAACAGCACGCAAATGCCGATGTCGTCCCGCTGGTTCAGGGCGATTTCGCCGTGGAAATTGTTGACGAAGCCCGCATGATAAACCAGCGTGTCGCCCCAATGGTGCAGGATGCGCCAGCCCTTGCCATAAAAGGCAGAGTCACGGTCAATGTACCCCCGCAGCACGGGCCGCTCCAGCCCGGTGGCGATGTACGGGGTGAATACATCCCGCAACACACTTTGCGGCAGCACATCCAGCTTGTGCCCAAGCAATGCTTTCAGCCATTCACTCATGTCCGTGATGCTGGCATTGACGCCCCCGGCGGCGGCATAATTGTAGTATCGGTGCGTGATGGAATCGGGTGCGTAGCCAAAAAATGTGCGCTTATGCGGCAATGCGTGGTTGGGACTGGCCACCATCTCATCATAGCTGGACGATGCGGAATGCATGTTCAGCGGCTCAAAGATTTTCTTGGCCAAAAGCTGGTTGTAAGGTTTGCCGCTCACCGATTGCAGTATCGGCTCTATGAGGCAAAATGCTGCATTCTGGTAGCTGAAATACTGGCCCTCCTTGCCCGCCAGCCTCGCCAGCGGGAACTGCGAGAGGATGTACGCATTGCTGAAACCCTGTTCGATAAGGTTGGAAAACGAGTGGTAGGGCAGCCCTGTCGTTTGCGTCAAAACGTTTTTTACTTCTATCCGTTCGGCTTGGGCGGGGTCGCTCAGGTTGAACTCCGGCACGAACTGCTGCACTTTATCGTACCAACGCAGCTTGCCCTCGTCCTCCATCATGGCGGCCAGCACCCCCGCAAATCCTTTTGACAAGGAACCGATTCGGAACACGGTGTTCTCGTCCACAACCATTTGGGTGCCTTCCTGTTTGACGCCGTAGCCCTTGATGAACACCACTTCACCATCTTTAACGATGACCACGGCAGCACCAGGCGTCTTTGACAGTATCATGGAATCCTCGAAAAAACGGTGGTAGTCCTTTAGCATTGCCTCGAAGGCCGGGTCGAGTGGGGGAGGGGTGGGGCGCAGGCTGGCCCCCATTGGCATCGGTTTATCGTCGGACTGAGAGCAGGCCGCAATCAGCAGCATCACCAACAGCGGCAGTAGGAAACGTCGGAAGTCTGTCATGTGAGCAAAGGTAGGAAAAACGGTTTAACGGTTGACGGTGGACGGCTGACGGTGGCTGGCTCATAATAGCCGTCCTGTAATCTATCCGCTGAAATCCGTTGGTCGTCCGCCGTCCGCCATCTACCGTCCGCCGTCCGCTGTCCGCCGCTTTAAGACGTAAACACTATCAACGCCGGGCGGGAGCCAACGGGTATATGGAAAGCCTTCGGTTTTTTGGTAATCGTCCATATTGCCGAAGGCAACCACGAACTCGTCATCAGCCACCCACCAGTCGCTTTTGGGGCCGGGCTGCTCCTTTTGCGGAGCGGTGCGGTGCCAGCCGTTGAACTCGAAGCCACCGTCAATGCGATTGGGGGCGATGTTTTTTTCCTTCGTCAAAAAATCGAGGGCCTGCCAGCGGGTACGGTTCCAGGCGAGGTAGTCGTGGGTGGCGGAGATGGAAAAGGCAGCCATGC
>JANPLH010000321.1:0-16986 GCA_031426435.1 Saprospiraceae bacterium
TTTCCGGGTAATGGCAATTTAAGGTTTTTGCCCGATGATTTCTCTGCTGTAAAACCAACATACGAAGGTTCATTGATGGTTTATCATTTGATGCCCGATGGCAGTCTTCGGTTCAAAAGTAAATTTGAGCAAATAGGGGGCGATGGAATGACAATTGACGTTGAGGGAAATTTATACATTGCATCAGGAGAAAAAGTCGAAGTGTTTTCATCGGATGTTAAAAAGATCACGGAGATCAAAACACCCCAGGCAACAAATCTATGTTTTGGAAGAGGACGCTTCAGTAAAACTTTATTCATAGCCGGGAACAAGAGTATTTATACCATTGAGACGAAAAAGGAAGGATATAATATCCCTTTTAAGAAATAAGAAATATGACACATGCAGGTTTTGAGGTGACGACATCTTTTGGGCACGGATTGCGGCCCTTGGCGGTGAGGCTGTTTTTGAAAATGGAACGGGCACGACGGTGTGGCTGCGCATGGATTTTTTCCCATTGAATAACACAAACGTTCTATTGCCACGCCCGATTTAACCACCGACCTTTGAGAAAAAAATGGAACATCAGCAAGCGCATATCATCCTGATTGAAGACCTGCCGGAAGTGAGGGAAGGGCTTCGAGAAATGCTCAGCAACAGCGGGCGTTTCGGGGGGGTGTCGGCCTATGGCAGCGCAGAACAGATGTTCGGAAACGGCGCTTTGGACAAGGCCGGGCTGTTCATCCTCGACATCGGGCTGCCGGGCATGAATGGGGTAGAATGCCTCGTTCGCCTGAAAGCCGTGCGGCCCAACGCCAAGGTGCTGATGTTCACGGTGATGGAACACGACGAAAAAGTGTTCGCTGCCCTGAAGGCGGGTGCCGATGGCTACCTCCTCAAGCGGGAGTCGCCCGAAAAAATATTGGAAGCCATCGCCGATGCCCTGAACGGCGGTGCGCCCATGAGCAGCGAAATAGCACGGCGGGTCTTGCTCTCCTTTCGGGAAACGCCGCTGACCCCAAATCACCAATCCTTGCTCTCGGAGCGGGAAAAGGAGGTGCTCGGCCTGCTTGCGAAAGGGCATCTCTACAAAGAAATCGCTGACCAACTCGACATATCAATGAACACGGTGAAACAGCATATCCACCACATCTATGAAAAGCTCCATGTGCAGAACCGCACGGAAGCGGTGCTGAAGTACTTGGGCAAGTAGCCATTCTCATCATAAAAATATTGACCAATGTTACCTTTCTCCAAAACGACTTTGATGGCCTTTTGTGTATCGTACTTGGCGCATTCATCCAATGCTCAACAGTTGGTACAGGGACAAGTAACTGACCCAAAAAACGCCCCCATTCCTTATGCCACCGTATTGCTGCTCGCCGCAAAGGACTCTTCCTTAATAAAGGGGGCAATTACCAATGAAACTGGTAGTTATAGCTTCGAGAAAATAGAGACTGGCAGTTACTTGATATCCGCAGGTATGGTAGGTTATGAGACCGTTTTGACACAGCCCTTTCATATCGTTCAAGACCAAACATATACGCAACCTTCCATTATTTTACCAGAAGGGCTCACGCTTAATGAAGTGGTAGTTAAGGAGAAAAAAGTATTGTTCGAATTGAAACAGGACAGGGTCGTTATGAACGTCAGTGCGTCACCTGCATTTAGTGGCAATACAGGCCTGGAGCTACTCAGTAAAACCCCCGGCGTCACATTAGACAGGCAAAACCGAAGCATTAGCATGACTGCGAAAGGAGAGGTGTTGGTGATGATAAACGACAGAGTTCAACGGATGCCAATGGATGCGCTCATGGCAAGGCTGGAAGGAATGAGGGCGGAAAATATTGAGAGAATTGAAATCATCCACCAACCTCCCGCAAAATATGACGCCAGCGGAGCAGCTGGCATTATCCATATTGTATTAAAGCAGAACGATATGGAAGGCACAAATGTGAGCGCCTCTATCATTGCCGGATACGGGCAAAGGGAAAAAGCAGGATTCAATCTCAACATTAACTCCAGAAAGGGGAAAATCAATTGGTACGGAGGGTATAATTTCAACCATTCGAAATCCAATAACTTTCAAGTTAATCACTTTAGAGAATATGAATATCAAGGTCATGATTATTACCATGAAAGTTATGTGACGTTACACAATCACAAGCAAGTACCCTATGCAGCCAACCTGGGCTTGGATATGAACTTAACTAATCAGACTACTTTAGGTGTTTTGTTGACTGGCACTAAAAACCATATTCAATGGGGAAGAAATGCCGAAAGCTCATCGGCCGATTTTATAGACGACGCCTTTATTCGTCAGCAAAGCATTTATATCAATCCCTCCACTGATGTCAAATCAATATCTGGAAACCTTAATTTGTTGCAAAAAATAGGCTCCAAATCTGATTTGAACTTTAATCTGGATTATTCTAAAATCCAGTATGACAATTTCAGTGATTTGCAATTCGATGACAGTCCTGCGGCCCTATTTGAGCGCAAAACGTTGATTGACTACTGGATAGTAGGCTTGGACAATGCCAATGAATTGGGCAAGGGCCTGAAACTGGAAACCGGGATAAAGGGAACTTTCAATAATACCACGATTACTGCTGCTTCTGAAAATTTTGACATTTCCCCCACTTTGTTTTCCGGGAAAGACGCTATAGAAGAGCGCATATTGGCGGGCTATGTTTCCCTGTCAAAAAAGTTTACTACAAAATTGAATGGCGAATTTGGCCTACGCTATGAACATTATACCTATGACCTGAATTCGGAAACTGGGGAAGACGTTACCAAGGTTTTCAAGAATCCCTTCCCAATTGTTCGTTTAAATTACGATATTGACTCCATAAATACCCTTCAATTTGCATTTAACCGCTCTATCGTGCGACCCCCATTTTTTTCACTGACTGCGGTTTTGGTTGTTTTCGATTCCAGCTCGACGTTTTACTCCAATCCAAGGTTGAGGCCCGCTTTTGCCAGTACCTACAAAATCTCGTATGGTCATAAATCAATCCTTTTTTCGCTGGCGTATATACGAAGGACCGGGCAGATTTTTAATTACAACACCGTAAACAAACCGCTTCACCTTCAGACGAGCGTACCAACCAATCTCGACCTTGAAAACATCATAGAAGCTTCACTCATATTCCCACTTTCCCCGGCCAAATGGTGGGAAATGAACTGCACCATTATTGGGTTTTATCACAAGGTAAAAGACGAGTCCACCCATCCCATTTTATATGAAAACAAGATTTTCACCTATTCCCTGCAAATAAACCATACTTTCCGATTGGGCAATAAATGGACAGCCGGCATGGATGGCAGGTATCAGAGCCATTTCTTGTTGGGTGACCAGGAACAATACCTTCATCCATATCTCAATTTTGGCATCAAAAAAGAATTTGCGAAGGGTAACTCTTTGGGTATTGTATTCCAGGATATATCCAACACTTCAGGCAAAATCACATGGGGTTACAATCAACCGGAACTCAGTATCCACACGTATGGCAATAATGATTTTTCTGAAAGACAGGTTCGGGTTACCTACACTCATTTGTTTGGCAATATGAAGCTAACCGATAAACGGCAACGAAATACAGGGGCGCAAGAAGTAAAAGACCGAATGTAATAATTATTTCAAAATAAACTAAATGAAGGCAATCCTCATCTTCCTGTTAGCTCCATTCAGTTTATACTGCCAAACAAGTCTTGACAACACCAACCCCTTGACTCATAGGGCTCCTTTGCAGCTTGCCAAGCTTCAAAATCCAATAGAATTTGATGGTAAAATCAGTGAGGGCGAATGGGACGATATTACAACGCTCACCATGACAAGCCATTGGCCACTTTTCAATGAAAAACCAAATAAGGAAACCCTGTTTCGGGTGGCATACGATGAAAAATTTATCTATTTCTCCGCCCTATGCTACGATGACCCAAAAGATGTACAATTTTCCACGTTTGAGCGGGATATCTGGAACCTTACATTGGACCAGGTAACGCTTATTCTTGATACTTATAACGACAATGAGAACGGGGTCATTTTCGTCGTAACACCCGGCGGGTCGAGGGTAGATGTCTCCCTGTTCAACGATGCTCAGGGCGATGAGCCCGTTGACTTATCATGGAACTCATATTGGGAGGCCCGCACCACCATCCACGAGCAGGGGTGGTCGGCAGAAGCCCGCATTCCCCTGACGAGCCTCCGTTTTCAACCGGAATCTGAGGGGGCCACAATGGGGCTTATAGTTTACCGATACACTGCTCAAAAAAAACAGATGGACCTCTACCCCGCCATCCCGCCCGATTGGGGGTTTTGGAGCTTCATCAAGGTGTCGAAGGCGCAGGATGTGGTCATAGAACCTCAAAGCACCAAGCGGCCGTGGTTCGTTTCTCCTTATGCACTGGCGGCGGCGGGGTATCACCACGAGCTGCCCGAAGGCGCTGCCTCCCCCAACAAACTCAATGACAACAAACTGACTGCCGGGCTGGACGTCCAACATGCCATCACGGAAAACATGAACCTCGACCTGACTTTCAACACCGATTTTGCCCAGGTGGAAGCGGATGACCAAGTGGTCAACCTGAGCCGTTTTTCGCTGTTTTTCCCGGAAAAAAGGAAGTTCTTCCTCGAACGCTCCAGCATCATGAATTTTGGTTTTGAAAACAACAACCGCCTGTTTTACAGCCGCAGAATTGGGATTGCCGAAGGCACGCTGGTGCCACTTTGGGGCGGCGCAAGGGTGGTGGGCAGGCTGGGCGACTACGACCTCGGCGCCCTGTCCATGCAGTCCCGCAAAAAAGGAGATTTAGCGTCGGAAAATTTCAGCGTACTGCGCCTGCGGAAAAAGGTGTCCAGTGGCAATTCCTACGTCGGGGGTATCATGACCGCCCGCACCGGTCCAAAAGGAGAAAGCCAAATGGCCTATGGCCTAGACGGCATTTTCAATCTTTTCAAAAACGATTACCTGAAAATCAACGTGGCCAATAGCTGGGCCTCGCAGGACAGCCTATCCAGCGATAAGTTCCCGGGCGACCGGAAGCGGCTGTATGCCCTATGGGAAAACCGCTCCTCCGTGGGGTTCAATTACGCCCTCAGCTACTCGCAAGTGGACCGCCACTATGACCCGGCGATGGGCTTCGAGGAAAGGTTTAACTACAAGGCAATAGGTAATAAGCTGGCATACGGTTGGTTCGCCTCTGAAAGCGCCGCTCTTCGGTTGGTGGACCTGGCTTTGAAAAATACCCTCTATTTTTCAAACAATAACGGCCAATTGGAAAGTCACCTCCTGTCACCCACCTTGAATTTTGAATGGAAAAAATCAAACAAGCTGCAGCTCGCATATATGCGGTTTTACGACCGGGTGCTTACCCCTTTCGAGCTGTCCGATGAAATTACCATACCCGCAAAAAAATATGTGAACCACGAATTCTCATTAAAATATGACACCCCTCCGGTCGGTTTCCTCAATTGCATTTTTCTGGGTAAAATGGGCCGCTTTTACGATGGTGACCTCTACTCGATTTCCATCACCCCGAACTATACCATTTCCAAGTACCTGACTATCAGCGGTTTCTATGCATACAATCGTGTATCGTTCAGCCAAAATCCCGATTACAAGGCCCATGTGGCCCGATTGAAAATCTCCACTTCCCTGAACGTCAGGCTGAGCATGAACGCCTTCGTCCAGATGAATTCACTCGCCAAATTGAGCGTCGCCAATTTCAGGCTGCGCTACAATCAGCGGGACGGCAACGACTTCTTTTTGGTCTATAATGCCGTCCTGAATCACCATGCGAGGCACGACGAGCTACTGCCTTTCGATGACTCCCAAGCCGTGATAGTCAAGTATGTGCATACTTTTTTTGTGGATTGACTGGCAACGCCGGGAAGGTTTTAAACCTCGCCGAAGTTTAGTATCACAGCCCCGTCGCTACCTCCATCGCCTCCGTATAGCGTGCGCCCATCACTTCCACCTGTGCCGAAGCAGCTTCCATTTCCGCCAATTCTGCTGGTGAAAAATGGACGTTCACTGCGCCATTGTTTTCCGTTAGGCGGTGCAGTTTCGTGGTGCCGGGAATAGGCACGAACCACGGCTTTTGCGCCAGCACCCAAGCCAATGCACTCTGTGCGGGCGTGGCGTTTTTGCGCTCCGCAAATAGGTGGATGATGTCCAGCAAAACCTTGTTCCCAATGCGGGCCTCCTCTGTGAAACGAGGGATAACGCCACGAATATCTCCCGGCTCGAACTTCCAGTTTTCGTCCATTTTGCCCGTCAAATAGCCCTTGCCCAGCGAGAAGGTAGGTACGAACGAGAAGCCGTTGTTGTTGGCGCTGATGGTGCCGCTGAAGTTGAGGGTGGATTTGGTGCTGTCGGCGCTTTGCCCAATGGCGCCATGCCCAAACTGCAGGAGACTAAAAATCAGGATTGCTTGGAATCCAGTCTTTCGATTCATGTACTTTAAATTGGTTATAAAATTCAAGCACAAAGAAACGAGCAGCCCCAATATTCACTCAACAAAATTCAAAGTAAAAATTACAAATATCAAACAGCGCCATGCAGCTCATGCCTCAAAGTCTGCTTTCTTCGTGGAATATTCCACCGCCAATAGCCAAGCGATGGCCAAGAACAGGTTCAGCTTCTGCACCACGGGCAGGTAGGCCAGCCCCGTGCTGAAATAATAAATGAACGCAGTGCCATATAGCGTCACCAAGTACAGCACCGACAAGGCTTTCAGCCAATGGAGCTTGGTCTTGAAGATGAAGACCGTGGCATAAAACAGGGTCAGCATCAACAGCGTACCGGAAATCCCCACGGCCAAATCGTGCAGCGGCGTAGCTGCCAGCAAAGCCGATAGCATGGCCCCTACCCCAGCGTATCGGATGATGTTGGCGGCGCTTTTTTGTGGGATTTTTGCCGCAAGGCGAACAAAAACCAAGGCCGCAACGGCGCAAAGAAACAGCACGCCACCAATGGCCCAAGGACGTGCCCCGTTCTCATGGCCATTCACCGCCACGGGATTTAGCAGGTTGCTCAGGTAGTTGTGCCGCCAATCGAAGCCGACGGACATTTCGTCGTGCTGCGAGCCGCCGGGGTAAAAGAAGGTGGAAACTAAGAGGAAAATTAGGGCGAGGATTACCCCAATTAGAATTGAATGCTTTTTGAACATGCGCTTTGTTTTGATGCCCAAAAATAATCCGCCATTTTTTGCAGCGGACCATTAGCCGACAAAATGGCGCAGGTTTCTGACAAAAGCCAACAACGACAAAATGAGCGCAAATAAAAAGACCGGATGGCACTATTGGCCATCCGGTCTTTTGTTGTCAATTGGGTTTACAGTGCTTTCTGCTTATTCAACGTCCAAGGTGACAGCGCTTGCACCAGCAAAATTGGTGCTGTAAACTGGCGCATAGTCGCCACTGGAAGCAGGAATGGAGAAGACCAAGAATTTGCCGCCGCCATTGGCACGCTCGGCTACGAAAATGGCACCTTGGCTCAGGTCAAATGCCACGTCAACAGGGTTGCCCAGGGTGGTAGCGGGGCCGTAAATCCTGATTTGGTCAGACATCATGATGGTACCGCCATTGCCCGCAACTTCCATCTTTGCCGAATAGTCTGTAATGATGATAATGCCGCCGTCGGTTGCACTGGAGGCAGCGCCAATATCGGTCAGCACCATTACATCGGTGTGCTCATCGTAGCTAATGCCGTGTGTGCGAACGAGACCCTGGATGCTCACTTTGATGGTTGGGCTAAGGTTTCCGCTTTTTGCCTTGAAGAAATCTTTGTAGAAAGCCACGTTGCCTGTGACATCTTCCACAGCGTAGAGGTCCTTTGAAGTAGCATCGAGGCCCCAGACTTCCATGCCTACATTGTACTGTCGAAAGTCGTTGATCTGGTCGGTGTTCACGTGATAGCTGGCGAGTTTGCCCGGCGTCACGTCATCGGCGACCACAACTTTGTTGTTGTAAATGCTGGCTTCACGGCCACTGGTAAAAGTGCTTGGGCCTACGGCACTGGGGGTCACCGACTGTCCATTCACCAAAGTTGAAACTTCGGCAATGGCCACCAGTACAGCACCAGTTCTGTTCACATGGTACAGTGCATTGCGCTCGCCATCATAAACGACACCATCAGCATCAGCATATGGCACGTTTACTATTCGTTGGTCGAGGTTGATGGAGGGTGGGTTGACGATGGCCGCTCCCACGGCGTAAATGCCCAGTTTGCCAGTGGTATTGGATGAAACAAAGGCCGATGCGCTCAAGTGCGATTTGGCGGTGCCTTTGACCATCAATGCAGGGGTACTGGATGGTGTGATTTCGTCCTTTTCACAGCTTGTGAAGAACAAAATGCCAAAAGTGGATAGCAAAAGAAACAGATTTTTCATACTTAAAGATTTTAAAGGTAAAGAAATTAATTAGTTGTTTTCATGAGCTAAGTGCGACACTAGGCTTGTTCATTTTTTAATTTGACACCTGCATATACCACGAGCAGCTGTGCCAATAAAAAGACATCCCTCAATATCGCAATCAACCGATAAAGGCTATTTTTTAGAGGTTTTCCAACCTGATTTGATGCTAATATTCTTGACAGTTATTCAAGCTAAATATGCTCAAATGCACCTGCCAGCGAAAAAAATATGGCTTTGTATTATGCCAAAATTTTTAAGCTGCAATAGTTTTAAGACCCAGATAAACTGTGATTATCTGCTGTCAAGATTATCTACGAGTAGAAGCAGCAGGTTGGTTTTCTGACATGTAATTTTCTTTGAAGGAAGGACTTAAAACAGCTATCGTTCGAAAAGCATGACGCTGCAAAAGCAATGAATTAAATTCTATCGGTCAAAAGGTCTGAGGACCCCGCTTGCCCCCGCTCCAAATCCAGCAACCACTGCTTCCGCCAAAGCCCGCCGCCGTAGCCCGTCAGGCTGCCATCGGAGCCGATGATACGGTGGCAGGGCACGAGGATGCTGATGCGGTTCATGCCATTGGCATTGGCCACTGCCCGTACAGCGGTCGGCTTTTGCAGGGCAATGGCCTGGTCGGCGTAGCTGCGGGTGCTGCCGTAGGAAATGGTCAGGAGTTCGTTCCAAACCGCCTGCTGGAACGCCGTACCGGGCATGGCCAGCGGCACATCGAACTCCTTCCGGCTGCCGCCGAAATACTCCTCCAACTGCTTTTTCAGCGTTGCAAAATGTGGGTTGTCGCCCTGCAAAATCGTGGCATTGTAATGCTTTGCAAGGGCCTTTAGCTCAGTCGGCAGCATCTTCCGGTCGGTGTATTCGAGCAGGCAGATGCCCGCTGGCACGGCAGCGGCGAACATGGTGCCAATGGGCGTCTCCAACCGGGTGAGGTCAATCACGCCCTGCGCCTTTCCCTCCCGTGGCGACACACCGAACACCGCCTTGAAGGAATCGCCGAAGCCGCTGAGCGACTCGTAACCCGTGCCAAATGCGGCGTCCGTCACTGTCTCGCCCTGTTGCAGCTTCTTGAAGGCCGTGTTCAGCCGGAACATCCGCTGGTAGGCGTGGAAGGTCATGCCATGATTTTTCAGGAACCAACGGCGGATGGTATGCGGCTCCAGGTGCCGCTTCCGCAGCTCCCAGTCGCCGATTTTCACGGAAGGGTTCTCCCGGATTTCGTCCATGAGCGATTGCACGAAGTCCGGCGTCTCATCGGGCAGGCGGAGCGGTTCGCAAATCTTGCAGGGCCGATAGCCCTTGCCCAGTGCTTCCTTTGCCGAAGGCACGAATTCCACGTTCTCCAACTTGGGCTTCCGGGCCGTACAGACGGGGCGGCAGAAGATGCCCGTGGTTTTTACGCAAGTGAAAAAAACTCCTTCAAAACTGGGATCTTTGTCGAGTATGGCCTGGTACATGCGGTCGGTGGTAAGTTGCATTTGCTTTTTTTGTGCAAAAATGGGCAAAGCAAACGTTGCGCAGCAACCGGAGTTTTGACAACTAATTGCCCCTGACCCCTACCCTATCGGCAAAATGGTCTTTCCCCTCGTCTCGTTCAGCACCTCCGCCATTGCCAGATAGATGGCCGATGCGCCGCAAATGATGCCCTCCCAGCCTGCAATGGTTCCGATGAGCGCCGACCCAGTCCAGTCACGGATGGCCAACAGGAAGAACAGAATCCAGAGGCTGAAAAAGATGAACTGCAGCACTTTGTTCTTGCCGAAAGTACCGAGCCACATGAAGAAGGTGAACACGCCCCAGAGGAACAGGTACCAGCCCATGTAGGCGACCTCGGTGGCAGCGCCCTTCGCCCAACCAAATTCTGGGAAGACCCACAGTGCCACGAGCGTTATCCAAAAAAGGCCGTAGGAGGTGAAGGCCGTGGTGCCGAAGGTGTTGCCCTTTTTAAATTCGAGGATGCCGGCGATGACCTGTGCGACGCCGCCATAGAACAGCCCCATTGCCAGTATCATGGCGCTGACAGGGAAGAAGCCTGCGTTGTGGATGTTGAGCAGGACGGTGGTCATGCCGAAGCCCATGAGGCCCAGCGGGGCAGGATTTGAAAGTTTTGCTTCCATGTTGTTTTGATGAAATTGTTCAAACGATGAGGCTTGCCATAGCACCAGCAAACCCAATCGCTTCGGGGGTGAATTTCACCCGCCCAACAGGAAGCATTGGATGAGAATAATCAGGGGAGGGGGTGAGGTTGGTCAATGGAAAATGGGCCGCCCTACCCTTCCCAAACCACCTTACCAGATTGATTGTACCACCCCTCCATTTGCGGAGCAAAAACCTGCTCCACTTCTTTACGGCGTATCTTCATGGAGGGCGTCATGCGGTTGTTTTCCACCGTCCAAGCCTCCCGCACTACCACCAATTTTTGCACCCGCTCATAAGGTTTCAGCGTCGGGTTGACGGCATCGAGGGTGGCTTGCAGTTGCTCCGCAATGGCGGCTTTGTCAATGCCTTTCGTCAGTTCGGACAGCACCACGAGGCCAACGGGCTGCGGCAGCCACTCGCCTATCACGCAGATTTGTTCAATGTAGGTGTTTTCCGCAAAGCACATCTCGATTTGCGCTGGCGCAACGTACTCGCCTTTGCTGGTCTTGTACATCTCCTTCACCCGCCCGGTTATTTTGAGGTAGCCATCGGCGTCGAGCTCGCCTTTGTCGCCAGTGTGCAGCCAGCCGAAGCTGTCAATGGTGACAGCGGTCATTTCGGGTTCCTTGTAGTAGCCGAGCATGTTGCTGGACGACTTGGTGCAGATTTCCCCGGTCACCGGGTCTATCTTGATTTGGGTGTTGGGGATGGCCTTACCTACCCTACCAAAGCGCACGGAATTGCGGGGGGTGATGGTAACAATGGCTGTCGTCTCCGTCATGCCATACGCCTCCTGTAGGACAATGCCGATCCGCTCGTACCATTCCAGCAGGCTGACGGGCATTGGTGCTGCCGCAACAAGGAAGACCTGCACGGCATCGAGGCCGAGCGCCTTCTGAATTTTGCGGCGCACCAGGTTGTTGATGATGGGTATTTTCAACAGAAAGTCGAGCCTTTGCTGCGGCATCTTGGCCAGCACGCCCTGTTGGAACTTCGCCCAAATCCTCGGCACGCCGCCAAAATGCGTGGGGCGGGTGGCTTGTAGGTTTTTGGCAAAGGTGTCCAGCCGCTCCACAAAATAAACGGTGGCTCCGGTGGCCAATACCACATTCACCAGCACGCCCCGCTCGCTGATATGGCAGAGGGGCAGGTAAGAGATTAGCCGCACATCTGGAATGCCAAGGCCGAGGTGCTCACGGCTAAAGTAGAGCAGCGCCGCCATGTTTCGGTACGTGAGCATGACGCCCTTGGGGTTGCCCGTGGTGCCGGAAGTGTAGATGATGGTCAGCAGGTCGTCGGGGCTGGGCACGGGCGATGCGGCGAGCGGCTCGTGGCGGGCCATGATATCGGCCCACTGCACGTGGTCAGGGTCGGGGTTGTAGGTGGGGAAAGCGACGCAAGTGACGCCAACTTGGATGCCTGGTTTCATGGCCGCCCAGTCGTCGAGCTTGCCGACGAGCAGCACGGGGCAGCCGCTGTGTGCCATCACGAGGTTGATTTGCCCGGCAGTGAGGGTTGGGAAAAATGGCACGGACACATGCCCCGCCATCATGATGGCCAAATCGCAGATGAACCATTCGGCGCAGTTTTTTGAAACGAGGCCGATATGGCTGCCCTTTGGCAAACCTAATGAATGCAGGTAATTGGCCAGGCGGCGGGCCTGTTGCCCGACTTCTCGCCAAGTGAAGTCCTTGAAGTTGTCGCCAAATGGTTGGCGAAGGAAGACCTTGTCAGGGGTCTTTTTCTCCCAGTGGTAAAAAAGCTCAATAAGGGTGGTGTCGGCGGTGAACTGCATTTATGTTAGTTTTTGGCCAAGGTAATGCGACATTGGCGATTCTGCAAATACTTGACGCTGCTCCTATGGAAGTGATAAATGTTTCCCGTTTCAAACAGCTTTCAGCGTCATAAATCATTGCCATTATAATGTCAAAAGGCAAATATTGCAGTTGATCAAGATTAATTCACTAAAACTTTTAGCCATGACACTTATTAAAAGAATTTCGGTCGTGGCGGTACTTTTTATCGCCACCAATAGCCTCCTTATGGCGCAAATTTCGGTAGGTGCACGGGGCGGCTTCAACTTTGCCAAGGAGTATCTACAGGTTAAATGGGAGGGCGAGGAGGAATCCGAAACCTCGGAGGTAATGACAGGCGCTACCTTCGCAGGTATAGTTGAGATTGGTTTGTCAAAAAACTTTGCCATCCAACCTGAGCTGGTTTTTATCCAAAAAGGTGGATCAGGCAAAAACGAAGGCGAAGATGTCTTATTCAACCACATTGATTTTCCATTGTTGGCCAAATTCAAATACGGTAGCGAGTACTTCAATGTTTATGCTGCTGCGGGACCTACTTTTGGCTACGCCCTCAGCGGCAAGAATGGTGACTACAAATTTAAGGACGAGGACTGGGAAGGCTACAACCGATTCGAAATAGGTGCCAGCCTTGGCGGCGGCCTCGGCATGAACCTGAAAAAAGGAACTGCGTTCGTGGACGTTCGCTACCTTTTCAGCTTGAGCAATTTAATGGATATTGAAGATGCTGAATTGGAGGGTATTGACATAACTGCAAAACACCGGGGCGTCGGCCTGACCTTCGGCTACTTGCACCGCTTGGGCGAATAGACTTTAAATGATTTAAAAAATAACTACTATCGGTAAAAGCAGTTTTGCCTACCAATAGAAAATATTAGATGTGGAAGGATGCCCCTGCTTGTACTTAACGGGTAGGGGCTTTTCTTTTTTAGTTTAGCCGTCCCTCTTTTTTCAAGGCCATCAGCGTCCAAAGGCCCGCAGCAGCATCTATGACGCCAAATAGCAATAACGGCCACGCCGACAAGCCGAGCGCCACAAAGGCAATAAAGAAAAGCAGTACACCAATGCGGTTATAGGCGAATACTTTGTAGATACTGTGCAGTTCCATGCGGGCCGTATTGTAATAAATAACCGCCAAGAAAAACACCAACATCCCAACCACCCGAATCCACACCTCCTCGGTAGGAGGCAGCATGAAGGTCTTCAGCAGAAAGTTGGGAGCCAGCATCAATAAGAGGCTGAGCGGGAACAGGTAAAGGGAGAAATAGTAGATTGTTTTCGAACTCTTAGTCATGACAGGTTGGTTTTGTTTTGTGATGAAAAAATGAAACGCCAAATTGGGAAAAAATCACCTAACTTTTCCCATGCTCCATTGTTCCTTTGCGAAAAACAACCGACGATGAAAGACCTCAGCTACATGCGTGACGAATTCGAGATAGCCGGCCTGCGCCGCAACGACCTCGACCCCGACCCCACCAAGCAGTTCGAGAAATGGTTTGAAGACGTAGAACGTGCAGGCTACCGGATGCCCAATGCCGTCACCCTCGCCACCGTTGGCGAAGACGGCCAGCCCTCCATCCGCATGGTTTTGTTGAAACAATTCGACGGGCACGGCTTCGTGTTCTACACCAACTACGGCAGCCGCAAGGCACAGGAAATGGCGCACAACCCCAAGGTGGCGCTGCACTTCCCATGGCACGACCTCGAGCGGCAGGTCATCATCAAGGGTACGGTAGAGAAGGTGAGCGCCGCAGAGTCCATCAAGTACTTCCTGACCCGGCCCAAGGGCAGCCAAATCGGGGCATGGGTTTCAAACCAGAGCAGCCCCATCACCTCCAAGCAGGCACTGATGATGAAATGGGAAGAGATGAAACACAAGTTCGGGGAGGGCGAGGTGCCGCTGCCCAGCTTCTGGGGCGGCTACCGGGTAGTGCCAACGAGCTTCGAGTTTTGGCAGGGGCAGAAGAGCAGGCTGCACGACCGTTTTCGTTATACGAAAGGCGAAGATGGGGAGTGGGTGATAGAGCGGTTGCAGCCGTAGCAAGCCCAATCCACAGCAAAAAAGCCCTGCCCGAACCGAAGTTCAGACAGGGCTTTTAGATTTACACAAAGCGAGTTTTATCCCCTTTTCAAGCCCGATTTATCAGGCTTACCGCCACGTTTGCCGTGCTCGCCTTTTTTCCCCTGGCGCTCAGCTTTCAGTTGCTCCCATTTGGCAGCTTGGTCTTTGGTAAGCACCTTGCTCAATTCAGTTTGGTGCTCTGTGCGCATGGCATCATGGGCAGCACGGTTCTTTTCCTGGTCGGCCTTGGCCTTCGCCGCATACTTTTCATTAATGGCCTTTACCTTGGCGGTTTGGTCAGCGTTCAGGCCCAATTGCTCGCTCATCTTGGCGGTCTGACGTTCGGCACGATCGGCGGGGTCTTTATCATGGTCACCGCCTTTATGGCCTTTCATTTCCTTGCCTTTGCCATCGGGCTTCATGGCCTGCCATTTCTCGGCTTGTTCCTTGGTGAGCACCTTGCTCAATTCGGCATTGTGCTCGGTGCGCATGGCCTCACGGGCATCCATGTTCTTGGCCTTATTGGCATCGTGGTTGGCCTTAGCCTTCTCGGCGTATTTGAGGTTGATGGCCTTCACCTTGGAGGCCTGGTCGGCGCTAAGGCCAAGTTTCTCCGTCATCTTGGTGGTCTGATGCTCCGCACGTTGGGCGGGGTCTTTGTCGGCCCCGCCTCTGTGCTGTGCTTGCGCAGCAGTGAAAACGGTGGCGAGGAGGAGGGTCAGCAGGGCGGATTTCATTAGCTTTTTCATGTTGAAAAATTTTTAATTGATTGGTTAAAAATGATGGGACAAAGCTGCGATGAAACGCTGCCCGACGCCAATTTATTCAATGAACGAGGGAATTTCCTCCACGAACCCGGTGCGGGCAAGGGCATTGTGGAGCAAAGCAGCGTTTGTTGAGAAAACCGCCTCGTTCATGGATAAAACTTTGGCGCTACCCCTGTATTTGCCCACATTTGCTGCATGAACCTTCAGTTACAAAAGAACACGGTGCTGCAAATCCTATTCTGGGGAAGCTTCTGGGTGCTCGTCCCGGTGCTGCTCTCCGGCGACTGGGAGAAGGCCGACCGCTTTATCGTTCGGAACCTCGTGGTGCTGGCGGGCATCGTTATCGTCGTTTGGATGAACCTGGAACTGCTGCTGCCCCGGCTTTTTTTCCAGAACAAACAGGCCGCCTACCTGTTGGCCGGGCTGGCGATGCTGCTGGCCGTCGTGTTTTTGGTGGAATGGGAGGCAGCGCCTTGGGCCGAGTATTTCCGTCGCCCGATGGGCAAAGGCAAGCCGCTTGGCAGAGAAGGCGGCCTATCCCCAAAGGAATGGCAGCGCTATCTCAGCGGGGCGATGCCCTTTTTCACGGCATGGATTGGCAGCGCCCTGTTCGAAATCGCCGCCTTCGCCCGCCGCAGGGAAAAGGAAATGGCCCTGTTGCGCAGCGAAAAACTGGAATCGGAACTGAAGTTCCTCAAATCGCAGGTGAACCCGCATTTCCTGTTCAATGCCTTGAACAATATCTATACCCTCTCCGTCCTGAAATCGGATGCTGCCCCAGAGAACCTGCTCAAGCTCTCGGCGATGCTCCGCTACGTACTCTACGACTGCAAAGAAGCTACTGTGCCGCTGGGCAAGGAAATCGAGTACCTGCGCCATTTCATCGCCCTTAACATGCTGAAGGACAGCCGGGGCCTCAACGTAAAAGCGAACCTGGACGAAAGCCGCCCCCAGTTGCGCATTGCGCCGATGCTCTTTATCCCTTTCGTGGAAAATGCCTTCAAGCACAGCAAGGTCGAGGACTTGGCCAACGGCTGGATTGACATCCGGCTGCAAACCGAGGACGCTGCCGTGGTGCTGGAAGTGAAAAACAGCCTGCCCAAAAGCGGTTTTACCAAAAACGAAACCGGCGGCATCGGGCTGGAAAACGTGCGGCGGCAATTGGAACTGCTCTATCCTGGTCGGCATGAATTGAGGATTGAAAAAGGGGAATCAGCTTTTGAGGTTTATTTGAAAATAACCGTATGAAACGGTATGTAGTGATAATCGCCAGCTAAGGGTTTTGCCAGCCATCTAAGGGGCAGCGCCCCAGAATATTTGTAGGCGCTGATATTTACCCACAGTTTTGAGGGGCAGCGCCCCGGAATATCGAATGTATAATATTTCGGGGCGCTGCCCCTGCACACTAAGGTTGCGCAATGGCTACAAATATTCCGGGGCGCTACCCCTTTTTGGACGAAAACAAGTATCATATTCATTCATCACTACAATCCGTTATGCCAGAAAAATTCAACTATAACCAACCACCATGTCGAAAATCAACTGCCTCGTCATAGACGACGAAGAACTGGCCCGCAACCTGCTCGAAAACTACATCGGCAGGCTGCCGCACCTAACGTTGGTGGGCAAGTGCCGTGACCCCTTTGAGGCGCTGGAGGCACTCAGTTCGCAGCCAGTTGACCTGCTTTTCCTCGACATCCAGATGCCCGGCATGACGGGGATGGAGTTCTTGCGGACGCTGAAAAAAAAGCCGCTCGTCATCTTCACCACCGCCTACTCCGAGATTGCATTGGAAAGC
>JANPLH010000322.1:0-7301 GCA_031426435.1 Saprospiraceae bacterium
CGCTGCTATCTGCCCCGGTTCTAATTCATCAAGGAGGTAGAATACATCATACTCCTCGTTGAGTCGAGCATATTCCGGGAAACGCATACCAAGCGAAGGGATGCCCGATTGAATGTAATCAAAGGCTTTGTTGGCCAAGGAGTAATAGTAGTTCAACCCCTTGTTTTTCAACAAGTTAAGTCCAAGATGCGCTTGTTCCGTCAGCTTGGCAAGTTCATCGGGTGTCACCTTGCCAAAGAATCTCACCTTGTTTTCCAGCCCATTTTTTTCTACCAAAAACCTCAATTCTGCCGAAAGGTCGCCCTCGCCACAAATCCACAGCACAGCGCCGTCCAGATGCTTCATCGCTAAAATGGCCTCTTCCAAACCTCGCCCATCGTTCAGTACCCCTTGGTAAATTAAGCAGAAAGGAGAATCAGGTCGTTCAATTCCAGCAAGCTGTTTTCGCTGAAATGGCACGTTGCGAAGCACCCTGAACTGCACGCCATAGCGCTGCTCTAAAACCTCGGCAAGGCATTCACCGACAGTGATGGCATGTTTGAGGCCTGGTATCGTAAGTATTGCAGTTAGTTCCCAAACCCTTTTGGAAATTGGCCTTTCGGCCAATTCGGGTACCTCAGTGAAATACTCGTGGGCATCAAATACACAGGTCTTGCTACGCAAAAAAGCAACTAAGCGGGCAGGCAGCAGCGTGTCCAAATCCACAGCAAAAACAATGTCGTATTTTGCAAAAAGCAAACTGAAAAGCAGCCGGATATTCAGCTCCAAATAGAAAAACTTGCCCTTGTTGAAGCGCATTTTCAAGCGTTGCTGCGCAAAGGGCTGGTTTGAGAATGGCTTTGAGGTTGGTAATTCTCGGCCTATCAGTGTCACCTCATATCCAGCCTCTGCCAAGCTGGTGCAGATGCGAATCATCCGCTGGTCGTAGGTAAGGTCGTTGCTGACGGTGCAGAGGATTCGTTTCATGGCTTGGCTTTCCAGGTTAGGATTCCATTTTCTACAGCCACCTGCCCTTCGTCCATGAGGAAGGCGAGGGCCTGGACCACGTTTGGCTGTCGGTTCGCTGCGAATGCTTCCATTAACTGCCGCTCCGTGATTTTCTCAGCCATTACCAACTGCTTGATTTTCAGCTTGTAACGCTCGAAATCATCGGTGGAAAGTTCGGCTTTCGTCCTGCCGAGGCATACAACGCAGACGCCGCAAGTCGGGGCCATTTCCCCAAAATACTCCAATAACATCTGGCTGCGACAACGTGCGGTCGTAGCATAGGCAATGGCTTTTTCCATGCACTTTTGTTGGCGCTCCTTGCGCAACTTATAGGCTTCGAGGTCAATAGTTAGGTTCGAGGCGTCCACCCGTTCTTTGGTGAAAGTGAGTTGTGGCTTGTCCTTCAATGGCCGGTATTCGATAATGCCCTCTTTGTGCAATTGCAAAATAGCGGGCATCACCTTGTCGGCCGTGGTCTTCAAAAGCCGAGCCACCGCCCCTTCATTGATAGGCACAAAATGCTGGAACGAGCCTTCTGATAAGCGCAGGAGGGCCTTTATCACTACATCCAAAGCAGGGTTTTTTAGCTGAAAATCATACAGCTGCTCCCTCGTCACTAAGACCATAAAGCTGGCAGGAATCCAAACCGATTCGGTCAGTGAAATCCAACTTTCCTGCTCCAAAATTTTGATACAGGCATAGACTTTCACCACTTCTAATTTGAAGTTTTTGCAAAAATCGGCGATGTCAAAATCAAAAGTCTGGAACTCGCCGCCGCCTATCGCCAACTGGAAATAGCTGCCCAATGCCCGGTACGTCTGCCGCAAATCTTGCAAGGGAGGGAATGCCACGAGCAGGTTGCGCTCCAAATTGCGTTTGTCCTCTTCCGAATACAACAGCACGGCATACGATTTTTTTCCATCTCGCCCTCCCCTACCCGCTTCCTGAAAATAAGCTTCGAGGCTTTCCGGCAAATCCATGTGGACTACTGTTCTTACATCAGGTTTGTCAATGCCCATTCCAAAAGCATTGGTGCAGGCCATGATGGCCGTTTTGCCAGCAATCCAAGACTCCTGCTTCTTTGAGCGCTCGTCAGGGGTTAGCCCTGCGTGGTAAAAGTCAGCGGATATTCTGTTTTCTATCAAAAACTTGGCGATATCTTTGGTCAGTTTGCGGTTTCGGGCATACACCACTCCTGAACCTTTAACCTTACTTAGGATGTCCAGCAGTTTTGCGCTTTTGTTTTCTTCTGGCAAAACGACGTAAGAAAGATTTGCCCTCGAAAAGCTTTTTTGAAAGACGTTTTTCTTTTTGAACAATAGCTTCTCCTGAATATCAATCACCACTTCGGTCGTGGCAGTTGCCGTCAATGCAAGTACTGGCGTTTCGGGCATAAGGTCCCTTATTTCAGCAATTTGCAAGTACGGCGGCCTAAAATCATATCCCCATTGTGAGATGCAATGCGCCTCGTCCACCGCCAACAGGTTGACGTTCATTTTCTTGATGCGTTCCCTAACGAGGTCAGTGGTCAATCGCTCGGGCGAGAGGTAGAGGAACTTGATGCCGTTGTATGCTGCATTGTCGAGTATCCGGTCAATTTCCCGGTAGGCCATACCGGAAAAAATGGCATCTGCTGTGATGTCCCGCTTTTTTAGGTTGGCTACTTGGTCTTTCATCAAGGCAATCAAGGGCGACACCACGATGCAGACGCCCTCCATACAGAGCGCCGGCACTTGGAAACAAATGGACTTGCCCCCGCCCGTTGGCAGCAAAGCCAATGCGTCATTGCCATCCAACACCGAGCGGACGATGTCTTCCTGCAAGGGCCTGAACTGGTCAAAACCCCAGTATTGCTTGAGTATGTCGTTTGGATTGGCCATTGTAGCGGGTTGGGTAGGATTCCCGCTGGGCAAGATAGCGGCTCGTTTGGAAATAAAAAAGGTGTTCAAGTTTACACCTGAACACCTCTATCAGTTTTAGGACAAATTTTGTGGAACTAACATTGCCAGTGAATCACGATTTAGTTGGTTTTGCTTGCTTTTTATAGATGCCCTTGTTAATTCCAATTGGTTCGTTTCTTAGTCTTTCCCTGCGATTTTGTACGCATTGTCACGTGATGCAGTCGTTGTGAAAATCATATTCTGGTCATCTGGAAAGTTGCCAGCAAACTTGCAGTTAAGCAGTTCAGTATAGCACTTCTCGTCGCCATTAAGGCTGAAAACAGCACCACCACGAAGGTAAGCAGCATTTTCGTTGAATACGCAGTTGTCAAGTGTGAGGTTGCAAGTCCCATCTTCGGTTGCGTTGCAAATGGCACCACCGTAAGTGCCCATGTTCCTTTCAAATGTACAATTGGTAAGAGTAGGGTTGCTTTTGCCCTTCAAACGACCATCGTTGTAGATTGCTCCACCATCAAGACCAGCTTCGTTGTTGTTGAATTTGCAATTTACGAACACCGGGCTGCTTTCGCCTTTGCGGCCATTGTTGTAAACAGCTGCACCATCACGGCCCAAGTTTTTGCGAAGCTCACAGTTGGTAATCGTTGGTTTGCTGCTGCCATTTTCACCATCTATATATATACCACCACCGCAGCGGGTATTGTGTGGTTGATTGGCTTGGCCGTTAGCGTTGCCACCAGTAATTACGAAACCATCTATCAATGTGCTGGAACCGACATTTTTCATCAAGACCACATTGTAAGTGTTGTCAGTTTGACCAGGTTGGCCAATCTCACCACTTAGTATTGTAGCACTTGCCGTTGGTACACGCTGTTCAACAGATGTTTCCGTTCCATTGAAATTGCCTATGAGTTGAACGCCCTCCCTTACTTGGAATGCTACGTTCCTGTCAGTGGTAGCTGTTGGTTTGTAAGTGCCGTAGGCAACCCAAACCTGTGTGCCAACGCTTGCTTGGATGAGTGCAGCGGCGAGATCGCCTGTTGCATCAGACCATGAAGTTCCATTCCCAATAGAACCCTGACGAACAAAAATGATTTGTGACTGTACTTGGCAGCAAATGGCCAAGAACACAGTGATAAGCAAAGTCGGTTTCAATCGCTTTGAATTTAGTCGGTTACGAAAAATGTCAGATTAGTAAATCTCGGCATGCAGGATGCCATGGGAAGAAACTCTAATGCAGATAAAAAGGCGGACTACGCCTTGAAGGATACGCTAAAAAAATGGATAAAAATGCAGCTTACAGTACATATTGTGGTAACGTGGGGTCAAATAATTCTCTCTTTCTTTCTTTCTCTATGGCGAAGGTATAGAAAGATTCATACCAAAAAAATTAAATCGCATTTTTTTCTAAAAAAAATATTCCTCGAAATGAAGGACTACGCAATAGCAGTAACTTTAAAAAACTACTCTTCTTTTATCAAATTTTTATAATTCGATAAATTCAAAATCTTGTTCTGTATTTAAATAAATAAATATATCCATTCAGAATGAAAACAAAGAATACGTTTTGTCCGACAGGATATACAGTTTCAAGAAATTGTAGCCTCCAATTCATCTTTTGCCCTGACGGCAGTTTCTATGGCTCCGTGTACCGTACCACTGTGGCCTTCAAAATGTGTTGCTTCCCCAGCAAAGAACAGTTTGTCATCAACGCTTTCTGCCAGCTCCTTTCTAAAAATAAGCCCGCCGCCTACTATCGGGTACGAATACGCTCCCCGTATGAACGGCTCTTTGCCCCAATCCATCAAATGAAACCCATCTTGCAAAATGGACTGCGAGGCAATGTTGTTTCCAAAAATATTGTCAATATGTCCCAACAAAAAGCCCTTGGCATCGCTTGCGGTCATGGAACTGAACTGCTCGCCCTTTTCTCCCATCACAAAAGCGGTCAGAACAGGTGTCGTCCCCCTACCAACGGCAGTCGCCCAAATATCTGGTACTTCATTGTAACCAATGACAGAACCAAGTTTTTCAGAAGTTAGTGTCTCCCAAAACGGTTGACTGAACTTGAAAATGGCCTTGATACCGCCGCCCATGCCTATACTGGAATAGGCGTCAACTTTTGTAGATGGCAATGCTGGCACGAAGGTGATGTCCCCGTCCTTCAATACTGTCAGCGGTACGGTGATGATGACCCGGTCGGCTTGGTAGGTTTTGTTCAACTGATCGGTAAGCACAACGTTGTCGCCTGTATAATCAATTTTCTTTACCTGTGCGTTCTTGACGACCTTGCTCATTACAGGCGCAAACTTAGTTTCCATGACCTGAAGCAAAGTCATGTCTTTTAAGGTATAGCTTTCGTCGCCTGCCGTCCAAAGACTGTCCTCCTCGGCCAAGCCCTTCAAGCTGAGGCGGTTATTGGAGGTACCGTACTCATTGCCCAGTAGCCCATTGGCCACACCAAACATATTCCAGGAAATACCAGCGGTGGAAAACACCTGCTCAACCGTCTTGTCTTCTCCAAAATAGAGCGGTGCATTGTCCACGAACTGCATGGTCTTTACAAACTCTGCATAGCCCCCAGCCGCCGATTCCGATTTCATGGCAGGCTCACTCATACTACCTAAATCTTCTTTGAAAAAGAAATAGTCATCCTTGGAGGCATCGTTCAATTTAGCGCCGACTTGTTCCGTAGCTATGCGGTACCAATCGGTTAGGTTGCCATGTATCTCCTCGGCACCCAATTCAATGTCGAAATCTGCAAAACCACTCAGACTCTTTACCCGACCTCCTACCCTATTTGATGCTTCCAATATGGTGACTTTGAAGCCCCGCTCCTGCAAGTACCAAGCAGCATAAAGTCCTGCTGCCCCGGCTCCTACTATAACTACTGTGTAATCTTTGTACTTGTTGACGGTTTCGATTTCAGGCGTCATATCGTCTTCGCCCTTATTTCCGCAGGAGGAGAGGAAGGATTGCAGCAACAAAGCTGCGGGCATGGAATAGCCCATTTGTTGGAGGAACTTGCGTCTTTTCATGGTCATTAATCTGTTATGGCTTGCCAAAGTTACTGTAAATAGCAACCATAAATGCTTCAAAATAGGTCGAAAAGCAAAAATTCCAATAAATGGGGACTACCCTTCTTGGTGCCTTTTTGAAAAAGAATGCCCTTGTTGGTTATCTTTTTCAAACCTCTTGATGTCAACCTCATCCTCTAACGGTGTTTTGCCAAGCAAGAAATCGGCCATTTGCTTCGCAAAAAATGGGCCCATCAAAGCTCCTTTTGTTCCCAAGCCATTGAAAATGCCAAGTTGTGGGTGCTTGGAGTGCAATCCCAAAAAAGGCCGAACATCCGACACCGTGGGCCGGATACCGGCCAAATGGCTCACCACTTTATAAGGCACGGCCAAGGTTTTGTCTAATTCATCCAGCAACCACTCCCGCCCAAATTCCGAAGGCTGCGGCCCATCGAATTCATAGCGGCTGGTGGCCCCAGCCCAATACAAGCAGTCTCCGAGCGGAACTAAGAAGATGTTGTGCTTCAAAATTCGCTCAAATTGAAGCCCATCTAACCGAATCAGCATCAGTTCGCCTTTGGTAGGCAAGAAGGGCAAATGTTTGAAATAGGGGTTTTCTACGGCTTTTGCGCCCTCGCAAAAAACTATTTTTTGCGCCAGCAAACCTTTATAGAAAACAGCATTGTCGTTGAACACAACTTGTTGATAATCAAAGTCTTCTTCGTGAAAAGCGCCTTGAGCCTTCAGTCTTTCTTGCCATTTCTCCACCAAGATGGGCATGGCCACTTGAGCGCTTCCCCGCAACTCCCCCCAAGCATGGGGCGCATGGATTTTTCCTTGAAACTCAGCCATATCGGGTTCATCGTGCAGGTATTTTTCAAACTCCGGGAAGGCACTCCGCCGCATCCACTCGTTCACCTCGAAATTGTTGTGGAGCGCCCGTGCAATCGTGCGGTCGTGCCAAAGCGGAATGCCCAGCATAGCCTCCAAGCTTTGGTAAGTTTGCTTCGCAAAAACGGCCAATTCCTCATAGCGCCAACTTTTGGCAATCCGGCGGCCAGTGACCGGGTTTACCACGCCCGCAGCAATCTTGGATGTACGACCTTCGTGTGGGTAGTCTATTACCGCAACTCGCTGGTTTTCAAGCAGTAAGAAATGGGAAAGCAGCGTTCCAGCCAAGCCTTGACCAACGATGATGAAGTCAAGTTGAGGGTGGTTTTCCAATTGAAAATTGATGGACATTAGAGGCTTTTGAATGCTTCTTGCACCTTTTTCGGCAAGCTGGACACCACGAGGTCATAAGAATGGTCAATCAGTTTTTTCAAAAAGGCGGCGTCCAAGCCGCCCTCGCAGCGCACGGTGTTCCAGTGCTGTTTGTTCATGTGGTAGCCGGGCTTGA
>JANPLH010000323.1:0-7046 GCA_031426435.1 Saprospiraceae bacterium
CGTTTCAATATGTGCATCCGATTCATAAAGTACATTTCCCTGCCAATCCAAAAGTTTATGGGGTTTACTATTGAAATTTGGGTCAAATTCATGGAGATATTTACTGTTGCCGCCTATGAACAATTCGTTGAACTTGAAAGCCAATACTTGCTTACCTGTTGAGTCCACAATCCCATCAAGTCCGTTTCTGGGATAGACCAAATGACCATTTACGAAAGCTGGTTTTCGGCTTTTGGCCTTTTTATCATCTATGTCGTTTAGCGTTTCTATCGTGCGGCAACGATTGTCAACGATGAGCCAGATGGGCTTACCATTTTCTTCTTTTCTAACTGCATTGTAGCTGTTCAAATACATGGGTCCTTCCGTAAATTGGAAAGGCGCCAATTGTTCACCAGTATAAGTAAACCAAGTATGTACAGTACGCTGATTTGCTGTGTTGCGGTTCAAGATTTGGAAAACCCTGAAATTATCAGCCTTGTCAAGACCACCATAATACCAATCGGCGCTGGAGATGCTGAAAACATCTGGCTTTGGGTGGTTTAACCTGTGCATTCTACGAGGAATAAATATTTTGTTGATTCCATAAGGGTATTCCATCGCTAAATTCCAAGAAATGGGCTTAAAGGTTGCACCTTCAGTGGGTTTAATGACCCATTCTCCTTTTGCATTTAGCACACCGCTGCCCGTGTATGGTGGTTCCTTCAATTTGGCATTAGGTTTAGGTTTATCGTTTTTTATCACAAACTCTTCTTCTATTGACATATCCTGCTGGGCTTGCTTGGCTTCATTATCCATTTTGGTTGGGGAGCTTTCAATATGAACCGTTTCTTTAACCAATGAATCCCGTTTTTGAAAAGCCACCACAAGGCCCGTTAAATTCAAGTTTCTTATAAATGAGTGATTGATTTCTTCATACGGGAATTCAAAGCCATCTGGTAAAATTGGCCTCATATCCTTATCGTAAAACCTCACTTGCTTTTCAAATTCGGAATAGACAACTACGAGCAACCCAACCGGAGTTTCCACGGCTTGGGCAATGAGGTTTTTCCATGCCCGTAGCTCATTGGGCAGCGGCATTTCGCCATTCTCCTTGGTGATAATGGTCGTGGGCTTATTGGTGAGGTCGGGCACATAGACCAAGTTCTTCTTGGCCAGGTTGGGTTGAAGGCAGTCCATTTCAGGCATCCTAATCCCATTCCCGTCAAATGCCTGCCAAATATGCTGGCCCGGCATCCTGCCAAACAATTCCGAGCCTTTGTAACTGGTCAAAGCACGCAATTCTTCAAACTGCAGCGGCAGGACGGGCTGAAAATTCGAATCAAAAAAGCCTGATAGCCCTTGCTTTGTAACTAACAAATAATCATCATTATTACCCATTGAGAAAATCTGGTCGTATTGGCGTGGCAAATACTCCTTACCGTCAAAGTCCATCATCCCGTAAAGGGTTTTGTCACTCACTAAGCGCTGGGTTTTGAAATAGGTTTTGCCCTTAAAGTTTTCTGTGATGACATGCTTGGAAGAGTCTCTAAAAATAAGTCGCCCATCAGTAGTTAAAGCACCTGATATGTGTTTGTCTGTGAAAATGAAATGTGGCGGTAACTCATTAGGCTTATTTACCAAAGTGATAGCGTCAAATGAGTCTGCTATTAAAGGATCGCCATTCACCCTGGTGATACGTTGCTTGTTCTCATTTTCATGGATAAAGAGTTGGTCGATGGCAAACCGAAGCTTCCCGAGCCTGGGCACCAGCACCGTATTGCCCTCAAAATCAATCACCCCTTCGCCTTCGGCGGTTTTTACAATTAAATAACGTCCACCTGCTGAACGCACATCTTCATATTTGGCGGGAATGACGTACTTTCCTTTTCTATTAACAACCCCAGTTTTTACCCCTTCGTCTCTCTCAAAACCTGGAAGCGATGGGTCAGCTATGTAGTAGCCCTCCCTATCTGATGGAACGAGCTTTCCAAACTTAAATGGCGAGAGAAAACGCCCATTGCGGTTAGCGATGGCAACCTTGTGTTCCGAATTCTCAACTATGATTGCATTATTGCCAACAGCCATCATGCCCGGATAGTCCTGGTCAAAAACAAGGTTGAGTGAAGTGTCCATGTAATTTACTTGCCCACTCCCGACCATAATTAGACCATCAAAAAACTGGCCTGTATCTGTATGTCTGGGATGTGGGGCTTCTACCAAATGGAACCAAGGAAGTACGCTGTTCAATGGCTCGCAGAAAAATGTTGCTTGCTTACCTGTGCGCAGGTTTAAAATGACTCGTTTACCACCATCATACTCCACCGCCAAGTGTTTAAGTGTATCGGGGGATATTCCGGAATTATAGCTAAGTTGGTAATAAACTTGATTCCTGTTTCGGGAGTTGGTCTTGGGTCTGCTCATTCCATTGCGAAACACCCATACTCCTCGTCCGCCTTTAATTGCTTGAAATGCAGGTTCGTTCGGGTAAAAAACATCCCTAATCTCCGTGAACTGTGGAGGCACCACCACTTTGCCATCCATATCTGCAAAGCCTGTCAAGCCATTCTTTCCAAGATAAGGAATGAGGGTTTGGGCAGTGCAAAGCGCACTTCCAAGTATGAAAAACAAGATGGGTATAAGCCTTTCCATTGATTATTTGGTCTATCTAATTTCAGTTTATTTTTTCTGCATCCACCTACTCAACACCAAATACAACACCCCGCACCCCACCCAAGCCGGCAGCGTCAAAAACGACAGGAAGACACCCTGCGATTTTGACACAAAATAAAACAGCCCACCACTCAATGCCCAAGCCAGCAGCACTGCCATGTTGAAGGTGGTGCCCGACCGCTCAGCATAGTTTTTCACGATGCCGAACCGCTCCGCAAAGAAATACTCGAAAACGATTACCGCACCCACGGGGGCAAGGATAAATCCATAGACGGCCACAAAATCCAGCAGTTTCATGGCGAAAGCGGGGAACAGTCCGGCGACGGTCGCCACTGTACCTGCAATTACTGTGGCCCATGTGGTATTAACCTTTGGTAAAATCGCTTGAAACGCAAGGCCGGAACGGTAAATCGTTGGGTTGGCGGTGGTCCAACCAGCGAGAATGACGGTCAGGATGCCGAGTATGCCGATGGCGTTGTACGCCAAGGGACCGGGCGCTACGGGGGGGGCTGTGCCGTTTGCCAGCATAGCAGCGGCTTCAGGCGTCTTGATGTATGCGGCGTAAAGCAGTGCCGCTGCAATCCACGCCATGTAATGCCCTACGTACATCCCAGCGGCGGTCGTCCAGCCGGAGCGGGGGCTTTTTGCGAAGCGGAAAACCGAGAGGTCGCTCATGCCGATGTGCATGGCGGCGTTGCAGAACCACGACCAGATGACGACGTGCCAGAACGTGTACTTGATTTGGCCAGGGAACGGCTCGCTGCCCTCGCCCCAGACGTCCCAGAATTGGCCGAAACTATTGACGCCCAATTGCCGCAAGGCGACGATGCCGCAAGTAAGGAAGCCCAGCACGATAATGGGCGACATCCAGTTGGCGGCCTTCGCCACAGTGTTGTAGCCCTTGGCGGCGATGAAAGTGAACAGCGCCCCCAGCGCCAGCACGATGACCACCCAGGTGACGCCGTTGGGCATAGTGTCCGTCAGTTTGGGCATTTCCATGTTGAATGGGATGCCGACCGCAGTGGCCGAGACCGTTATCATGCTGCCAGCGAGGAAGCAGAAAAGGATGCCGTTGGCGAGGTTGTAGAAGGTGACGAGGTTCTTGCCGCAGATTTTTTCCAATTGGAAATAGAGGGTCAGGCGGTTCTTTACAGCAATTTCAGCGGTGAGGTAGCGCCATGAAAGCACAGCGAGGAAATTGCCCAGCAGCAGCCCAATGATGAGGTCGAAGGCACTGACGCCCGCCGCCAGGAACAGTGGCCCAATCATGAACTCCGTCCCTGCGGCGTGTTCCCCGGCGTACATGCCGAGGAAGCTTTTCCAGTCTTTCCAGTGCGAGGCGGGCACGGGTTCCCGCTCGAATTCTTCGGATTGTAGTTGTTTTTCGTCTTGCATTTTAGTTGGATTTGCTTTGCAAAATACGGTGTTACTGCATCTTCAGCCAGCCGTGGCTATCGAGCCAATGCCCGAAAGTCTCAAGCCAATAGTCGCTTGGATTGCCCTGTTTTTTCGCTCCGTAGCCGTGGCCTCCCTTCTCGTAAAGGTGCAATTCCACAGGCTTTCCGGCAGCATTCCATTTTTTGAAAATATCGGCACTCTGGTTTTGGAAACCGAACATATCATCGGCGGAACAGACCACAAAGAGCGGCATGGCATCGGTAGGCACGGGCTGGCTGTCATCCCGTTGCAACGCAGAATAAATAGGCACTGCAAAGTCGGGCCGACTGGCTGG
Organism: Saprospiraceae bacterium; assembly: GCA_031426435.1. GTDB lineage: Bacteria > Bacteroidota > Bacteroidia > Chitinophagales > Saprospiraceae > UBA6168. The sequence continues at coordinate 4,382 of JANPLH010000323.1, forward strand.
CGTATGGTCATAAACCACACCTCCGACCACGCCGCCGCCCGCCGAAAAGCCCATAATGCCAATACGGTCGGGCTTGACGCCATACTCGGCGGAATGGCTGCGCACGTATTCAATGGCGGCCCTGCCATCGGCCACGGCCAAGGGGATAACGGCTCCAACTTTTTTCATAAAAGCATCCCGATCGCCCACTGCCTGGGAAAACTCTGCAACACCATCCTCGCCTGAGGGGGCTACCCGGTACTTGAGCACGAAGGCAGTGATGCCGTTTTTCACGCACCAATCTGCTACCATATTGCCTTCGCTGTTGATGCTGAGCGCCATGAAGCCGCCGCCCGGTGCTATCACTATGGCTGTGCCGTTGGCAATGGCGGGGTCGGGAAGGTGGACGGTCATGGTGGGCTTGGAGACGTTGGTGACTACCTCCGTGTTCCAAATAGGGGTGTGGTATTGGCGTTCTGGGCGGTCCCATTTTATTTCGGGCGGGGTCGGGATGGATTGGAGTTCGATGGTTTTTTGGGAAAAGGCTGGGCTGAAAAAGCCGAGCAGAAGTAAGATAAGTGAAGTTAAATTTTTCATTTTCAATGAGTTGTGAATGGTTGGTTTAGTTTATGATGCTTAATGGACGATTGTGGAGACAACGTTTAGTGAACACCATAACTCTATTTATCCCTATCTAAAAAGTTTTTATTTTTTGCTTAAAAGTATCAATAATGATACTTTTGTAAAATGAAATGGTTTGAAGAACTTCCACCTGACTGCCCGCCGTCAGATGCCATGCCTCCTAACGGGACATTCTATCGCTTGGGCAGCATCCCGTTGGATGCCAGTGATTTTTGGTCGCACCGGAAGCGGTTTCCCGAAAAGGCATTTAAAGCAAGTGAATGCATCGTTCGGTCTGTTTCAATTTTGGATATCGTTGAGGATGCAATCGAATTACGTCAGTTGCTTCCAGCAATGCACTCCAAGCCGATTTATCAAGTTGAATTGTCTTCAAAAGATGGTATGGTGCTACAAACTGGGAGCAATATCCATCATTTTTCTTGGTGGCGCAGCACCGAGTTTGATTTGTCAACCATTCAAATTATCGAAAAATGAAAATCAATCTGACTGTACTGGAAACCCTTATCTGGTACGATTACCCACAACTTTTTGTAGCAAAAGACCCAATTGGGGGACTTTATCTTTGCCTTGCTACGGATGATAGCGGTGAAACCCCAGAGTACCTTGTTATTGCCATTTCCGCAGAGCGGCTGCAAGCATTGAGACTAAGAAAAATTGACCTTTTTAGCGCATTTGCTGAGCCAGAATTGGGTGCTTGGTACAAATTGGTTTCCATAGAAGAAAGCTTTGTAGTGATTGAACCAATGCTCGGCGTTAGCATGGTACCAACTAACCTACTTCCAAAGCCAGGTGCGTACCTGCCACAGCAAGCAATATTGCTACCTGAGACCTTTGAGGCCGTCAAAATCGGTGCTGTCGCAAAGGAAGCAGGTATGAACCCAACTTTGCTGCGCCAATACATCTCTGGTACCAAACGCCCTTCCACAGAACAACTGCGGCGTGTACAAGATGCTATTCATCGGGTCGGTGAGCGGCTGATTCAACTAAGGTTGGTCTAATCGGAAGACAACACTGGCAGGGTTCAAAACCCTGCCAGTGTTTGGCCTCACATCGTTGCCTTCCCGTCCCCCTGAAACATCACCTGTATCATCACGAACAAGCCACCAGCGCCGCCGCCCGCACCTTTGCAAACAAAATACACATCCTGCCTGCCCTGCGTTGGCTTGAGCGGTGCTACCGCAATGGACGGCTTCATCTCGGTAGGCGGCGCATTGGGGTCCACCTCGACTGGCGTGATGGGCGACGATGTTCCAATCAACTCCCCAGTCGGAGAGCCAAGCCGAACCTCCACCGTGCCGCCCATCATGCCATAATTTGAAGGGGCGTTGGCGATGATGGTGGCTGCCACCATGCCAGATAAATCCAATTGCTTGTAGGCTATCCAAGCACCATCCTTTTGAGCGATGGCGATGTTCATTTCCGTGCCGGGAATCTTCATTTTCATGATGTCCTTTATCTCGTCCGCAGCGGCGGCGCTCAGGCTGGCATTGCGCAGCACCAAGGTCTGCTCGCCACGGATGCCGGGTATGCCGTTTGCCCCCTTGTCGGTGTAAGCCGCCCGCAGGATGAACACGCCCTGGTCGCTTTGTCCCTTGGGAATGGCGGTGGTGTAACTGCCTTTCAGCGGCAATGAATTGGCGGGCTTTTGCGTCAGGCCGAGGATGTATTTCACCATTTCTGCCACCTCGCCGTCCTTCAAGCTGGGGTGTGCGGCCATCATCACTTCGCCCCAGACGCCGCCGCCGCCGTTCTTGATTTTGTTGGACAAATACTGCGGTGCCTTCGGGTCAGTTTTGTACTTGTTGGAGATGTCCAAATAGTTCGGGCCGATGGATTTCGAGTCGAGTTTGTGGCAGGAATTGCAATCCGATTTTTCCATCAAAGACTTGCCGACGGAGGTCGCCAAGTTGTCCGCAAACTTATGTCCCTGAGCAATCATTGCCTTATCGAAGCCCTCAGGCAGATAGTCCACCGTCACGCTGACCGCCTCCGGCGTTATGCCGCCCGAACTGCTGCTACCATCTTCCTTGTCATTCACAACCAC
>JANPLH010000324.1:0-19939 GCA_031426435.1 Saprospiraceae bacterium
ATTGTGGCTCCATTTTTTTGGTGTGGTCGTCCAAGCGCCTTCGAGGCCGCTGGTGATGGTATTAATGCCGTTCCCACTGTTGAAAGTGTTTTTCCAGCCCAAGCCTAGCTCCTCGATGCTCGCACCTGCTGGCTCTTTGCCAATAAACTGGCCAGGGTCTGCAGCGCCGTGGGTCTTGCCGAAGGTATGGCCGCCAGCAATGAGCGCCACGGTTTCCTCGTCGTTCATCGCCATGCGGGCAAAGGTCTCCCGGATGTCACGGGCAGACGCAACCGGGTCAGGGTTGCCGTTGGGGCCTTCTGGGTTCACGTAAATCAGACCCATTTGCACGGCAGCCAGTGGGTTTTCGAGTTCACGGTCGCCGGAGTAACGCTTGTCGCCGAGCCACTCTTGTTCAGCGCCCCAATACACGTCTTCTTCTGGTTCCCAAACATCTTCACGACCGCCACCGAAGCCAAAGGTCTTGAAGCCCATGGACTCAAGGGCGCAGTTGCCAGTTAGCACCATTAGGTCGGCCCAGGAGAGCTTCCTGCCGTATTTCTGTTTGATGGGCCAAAGCAGCAAACGTGCCTTGTCGAGGTTGGCGTTATCGGGCCAGCTGCTCAACGGAGCAAAACGCTGGGTGCCCGTGCCTGCGCCACCACGTCCGTCCTGGATTCGGTAGGTGCCTGCGCTGTGCCAAGCCATGCGGATGAAGAAGGGCCCGTAGTGGCCATAGTCGGCGGGCCACCATTCCTGTGAGTTGGTCATGAGGTCGTAGATGTCCTGCTTCACGGCAGCCAGGTCGAGCGATTTGAATTCCTCGGCGTAGTTAAATTCCTCGCCCATCGGGTTGGACAGGTTGGAGTGTTGCCGAAGGATGTTCAGCCTCAGTTGGTTGGGCCACCAGTCACGGTTTCTGGTGCCACCACCAGCCACTGGTTTTGAAGTTGAAGCACCAGTAAACGGGCATTTTTTTGGTTGCTCATTTACCTCTGCCAATTGTGTGGTTGAATCTGTATTTTCCATTTTTTAATTTATTGTTTTTCTTGAAGGGCGAAGGTACGATGGTAAGTGTGATAATCATTATCTATAATTCTTACGAGTGCATAGGTAATGCTTATGGGTCATGTAACATTGCTTTGCAATTGGCGGAAGCCGCCTGCAAAGGTTGGTGAAAACTGAAATAAATATGGTGAGTTTTGTCAGTTACTGCGCTGACTTGAATTTTAAAACAAATAGCGCCATCTAGTGGTCGGAAATTGAAAGGCCACAATATTTATTTGCTATCTGCACTGACATAAAATAACAGACGCAAGGTTTGTGGTGACACCTTAAAATGGCTTGACAAATGCTGCAAATTAGCACATTATTAGCGGCTATTTTAAATGATAAACCTGCTTATTCTACCAATATCTTTGCTGTAATTAATTCTTCGCCTATTAATGCTTTTATAAAATAAGCTCCGGTTGCCACGTAAGTTATTGGAAACGAAAACCGCTGCCCGCCCGCCATCAGCTGCCGTTCCCCAAAATCCACCACGGTTTTTCCTTGCACATCCACCAATGAAAACTGGGCCTCACCCGCTTTTTGCGCCATTATTTCTACTTCAATATTACTGTGGATGGGATTGCGCAGCACCCGCATGTTTGCCGAAGGCGAACCCGCCACGCCCGACGTGCCATTAATGATGTCTGAGTCCCTCATACCATTGCCGAAGCTGGCCACCCAGATTTCAAGTTGCTCGTATGGGTTTGGGAATACCCTTTCGGGGTGATGAAACGGATAAGATTCGACCAAGTGCCAAGATGGTTGTCCTGAACCGATTTCGCTGATGTTGCTCTGCCATAAGCCCTGCCCCTCCGTAGTGAGGTAGGCTATGCCGCTGTAAAAGGCAATGGAACTCACCCTGTGGAACTGCCCGTCCCCAGTGACTTTCTCCCAGTTCAGCCCTCGGTCAGTGGTGCGGAACAGGCCGCCGAGGTCATTGGCGGGGCCGCCCCAGCCGCTCCAAACGCAGGCGTACCAAGTGCTTTGAGTAGGGTCGTTGGGGTCTATTACGAGGTCTTTCGTCCAATAGTTCATGTCGGGGTGGTTGCGGCGCTCCCAAGATTGGCCGCCGTTGGTACTCATGAAGACGCCGCTGCTGTCGCTGAACACGCTGTTGTTGTTGCCCTTGCGGGCGCTCCAAGTGGTCACGATCGTACCGTCGTTTAGGCTGTGGATATTGAAGATGCGGCCATTGTTTGCGGGCGGGTTGGGCAGCTTCGTCCATGTAGCGGTGGCCGGGCTGCCGATGCCGTCGGCCCGCCAGACGCCGCCCACGCTGGGATCGGTGCTGATGACCCCGGCGTAGAGCCGCCCGTTGTCGGTGGCGTCGGGCGTCACCCAGATGACGGGGTTCTCGAAGTCCCGCATCGTTTGCCAGGTCTTGCCCATGTCGGTGGTCCATAGCACTTTGCCCGCCTTGAACGAGGGCTGCAGCCGTGCGTCCGTCACGTAGGTCGTCTGGTAGATATCGTGGACGCTCGACGTGGCTCCGAACCAGAGCGGCTGCGTGTTGTGCTTCGCAATGCGGTACATCGTGTTCTGGTCGTGCCCAGTGTAGTCGAAGCTCCAAGTGATGCCGCCATCCCCCGAGCGCATCCCTTTTATGTCGGTGAAACAGGCGAAGAGGTTGTCCGCATCGAACCAATAAACCTGCCAGCAGGTGGTCTGCTCCAAGCCGATGCCTCGGTAATCCTGTTTTTTCGGTGTATCGGCCCCGGCAGCGTGGTCGAACTGCGGGTCGGTGTAGTTCTGCCGCCAAGTGCCACCGCCATCCAGTGTCTGGTGCACAAAACCAAAATCGGTGACAATGGCCTGCTGGCTGTTCAGTCGGTTCACCGAAAAGCCAAGTGGGAAGCCTGCCCATGACCAGCCGAAGTCACCGCCATCGCCTGCATAGCCCGTGCGGATGTTTTGGTTGTTTTCCGTCAGGAAAACATGTTGCCACGTGTTGCCGCCGTTGCTGGTTTTCAGGACGATGGGCGTTTCAAACTCGGTGCTGCCAGCGAGGTAGCAGGTGTTCGGGTCGTTGTCGGCCATGGCCAGCCAAACGACGTAATCTTTGCTGATGTCAAGGCCGCTCATTTTTGGGGTCCAGGTTCCGCTAAGGTTGTCCATCGTGTAAACACCTCGCACGGTTTCCCAATAATTGTAGCCCATGTTCGTCGCCCAGACGTTGCCGGGGTCGCCCGTGAGTGCGAAAAAGCGGGTCGTATTGCCGCTTTTTCCACCACCAAAACCAATGATGACCTCGTCCGTTGGTATGCCGCTGAAATTGGCCATTGCGAAGCTATTACCGCCATTGCTGGAATGTAGTACGCCCTCGTTGGTGCCGAGCCAGATATTGTCCCCATCGAAAAAAGCGCCGGAGAGTAGTATGCCTGTGCCAGAGTCGGCGGCTGACCATTTCTCCGAAGCCGTTTGTCCGCCATCGTTGGAAAGGTATAGGTGGTTGTAGTCCGTCCAAAGTATGCGGTCGTAGTTTTGAAAGTCGTTGAAAATGAAAAGCTTATCCTCTCCGGGCTGGTCGTCGCCGGGCAGGAAGTCCCAAGTTTCGCCATTGTCGGTGCTCTTGGCGGGCCGGGTGGCGAAGTTCTCTGAATCATAAAGGAGTGAGTACCTCGTGCTGCTGTTTCCAGCATAGCAGACCTTGCCGAACGGCCCAGTGATGGCTTCGTTGAAATGAACCACGTCGTAGCCTTGACCTTCACTGGTATGGTATAGCCCGCCGAGGTCGCTGGCAAGGTAGATTTCAGTCCCGTTGAGCGGGTTGATGCTGGGGTAGAAAAGCGCCCCGCCACCGCCTGTTCCTACGGAATTAAAGCCAAATTGGGAAAATAGGAAATTGGGAAATTGGATGGCTGCGAGGAGCAGTAGGAGTTGGATTGATTTCATGTTGGGACTTGTGTCTTTGAAGATGATTAGTTACAACAAATAGAGGTGTTCAAGGTAGCGGTTGTTTGGCAATTGATGGAAAAAAATTGAGCCAAGTACAGCAACTGCACTTGGCTCAATTTGTATTCACCAAAAGTCGGTCTGGTTAGTTTTTGATGGGCTTGTTGTCTTCTTCAAAAAAACTCTCATACGCCCAAAACACCTTCTTGAAAACGCCCAATTGCGTCAGCATCCAATCACCCTGGTTCGTTTCTGTGAAGAAGCGTTCCACCACGTCGTTACGCCTTTCACCAGTGTCTTTGTCGGTCTTGTAGGTCGAGTAAAAAGCAGCTTTTTTTTCCTTGCCTTTATTGTCGGTTACGGAGACGATGGAGAATGGCACCATTTGCCGGATGCTGTCTTTTTTAGAGTAATCGTTGTTGAACGCCTCTGCGGTCAATCCTTCAAAACCGAAAAGAAAACCCTCCACCTTGCCATTTGAAACGGGCTTGTTGATGGCTGGCACGTTGTCGTAAAAGGGTTTTAACTCCCAACTTCCGCCATTGCGCTTTAGCTTGAAACCCTTGTTGCGTTGCTGTGGGTATTCAATGGAGACGGCCTCGATTTCGTCGGCTTTGTAAGGGAACACATGGCGGTCACGCCAATCGTCGCCGTCGAGTTCATAGCGGGTGCGGATTTGGCCGTCCATCAAGGGCAGCTTTAACACCATCGGCTGCTCGGAGCCATCCATCAGGGCGTAGGTACCTCCCGCATCACTGGTTACACCACCGATATAGTAGGCTTTCAGCAGCTTGTCGCCCTTGCCATATACCTCTACCTTGATGCCCCGTGCGGCCATTTCTTTCACGATATTATCGAGTGCAGCGGGAGGCGGCACATACGCCAATTCGAGCTGCGACACCGCTTCCAGCAGGTTCTCCACGGCGTTCTTGCTGGCCTTCCATTGGCCGTTGGCCTTCCAGCCGTCTCCGTCCCGCTCTATGGTCGTGGACACACCCGTGCGCTTTGCGATGAAAATCTTTTGGATGTCGGCTTCCGGAACTTTGAAGAGCCTGTCCCAGCCGAGGGTATGTTTCTCGTCCTTTTGACCACCCAGCACGTACCAGGCAGTGGCTCCGGCCATCAGTAGGAAGACGGCCAAAAGCAGATAGTTTTTTTTCATAAGCTTTTTATTTTTGAGGGATTGAAGGATTGAAGGACGGCATTGGCCCAATTCAATCCTTCAATCCCTCAATCCTTCACTCCTTGTAAAGCATTTCATAATACTCCGCCAGCATCCTTGTCACCGAAAATTGGTAAAGCGTGCTGACGATGCTTTTGCGCATCATCTTGCGCCATTTTGTTTGGTCTTTGTAATAGGTTGGCACCACCTCCTCCGTCAGTGCCTTGTACAAGGCGTTCATGTCGTGGAGGTCTTGCGCAGCGGCGTCTTCGAGTTCTATTGCATCGCCGAATTGCCAACCGTTCACGCCGTGGTCGCAGGCTTCGGGCCACCAGCCGTCGAGGATGCTGAGGTTGAGCACGCCGTTCATGCTGGCCTTCATGCCGCTGGTGCCACTGGCCTCTTTTGGCCGCACGGGGTTGTTCAGCCAAACGTCGGCACCCCTTGTCAGCGCTGCCCCGATGGTCATGTCGTAATCCGTCAGGAAGACGACCGATTTCGGATATTTCCGGCTCATGGCCACGAGGTTGGCCACGATGGCCTTGCCTGCATCATCGAGCGGGTGGGCCTTGCCACTGAAAACGAGCTGCACCGTCTGGTTTTTCAGCAGTGGCTCGATGATTTTCGGGTTCCTGAAAATCAGGTCGCTGCGCTTGTAGGCCACTGCCCGTCGGCTGAAGCCGATGATGAGCTTGTTGGGGTCGAGCTTTACGCCATTGCGCTTTTCGATGAAACTGACGAGCGCTTTTTTATTCTTCAAATGGGCATCCCAAAGCTGCGTAAGGTCGGCCTCTTTTTTGCCCTCAGCGGCTTTAAGGATGGTCGAATCCACCCATGTCGGGACGTGGATGCCGTTGGTGATGGCGGTGATTTTGCTCCGCTTTTTCACATCGGCCCACATCTTGTTGGCAGTTTCGCCATGCAACTGGGCCACAGCGTTCGATTTCTTGGACATCCGCAAGGCGCCAACTGTCATATTGAAAGTGTTATCGTCGTCAAGGCAGCCCAGTTTTACAAGGTGCTTGCGCTTGAGGCAAAGGTTGGCTCCCATGTACTCGATACGGTCAATCGGGTGGCTTTCGTTGCCTTGCACAATGGGCGTATGGGTGGTGAAAACGACCTGCTTGCGCACCTTTTTCAAGGCTTTTTTGAAAGAAATGCCTTCATCGCCTTCCATTTTTTCCCGCATCAGTTCAAAGCCCGCAAACAGTGCATGGCCTTCATTGAAATGGTAAAGGTCCACCTCGTGGCCCAATGCCCGAAGTGCCTTCACGCCGCCAATGCCGAGCACCATTTCCTGAGCGATGCGCTCTTCACCAAACCAGCCATAGAGCTGCCCGCTAATCCATGCGTCGGCGTTGTCAGGCAGGTCGGTGTCGAGGAGGTAGAGTGGGGCATTGCCGAAGGCATCCACCAGCCATACCTTGCACTTGATGCTGACGGAGCGGATTTGCACCGTTACCGTTACACCAGTCTCCTTTAGGAAGTCGTATTTGCGATTGCGGTACGCATCGAAAGGTTGGCCTTTTTCGTCGAGCATTTGGTCGCCATAGCCCTGCTTCCATTTTATGCCGATGCCGACGATGGGGTAGTCGTGGTCTTTGGCACCTTTGAGATAGTCGCCTGCCAAAATGCCAAGGCCGCCAGCATAGATTTTGAAGTCGCTTTGCAGACCGTATTCCATGCAGAAATAGGCTACACGGGGCTGTGTTTTATTCTTCTTACCCATTTATATTGAGGATGAACGATGAATGGTGGAAAGATTAATTTTAGGGCAATGCTGCCCTGCCTGCTATCAAACAGGCATTAATCATTCGTGGTTCATCATTTTTTGTTGTTGCTCAAAACGTAGCTTGTTGGCGGAGCCAATGAAGCCAGTGCATCCGGTGCCTTTGTGAAGCTGCCGGGCGGCTGTTGCGCCAGAACGGTGAATTCTTCGCCAGAGACTTTGCCGTTGTCGTTGGAGGCCTTGCGGATGACGAGCTCGAGGGAACGGTCGTCGTCGAGGTCGGTCAGCCAAGCGTCTTGCTGGTGGCAAAGGCCTTCATCGCATTGCAGCATGGCGAGGTCAATGACTTTCACGAGCTTGGTTGCGTTGGGATCCCACTTGGCCAGCACCAGGTCGCTGGAGGCGTATTTGCCAGGTACACGAAGGATGTAAAAACCGTTGTTCTCCGTGCGGTAGCAGGCATAAACGCTTCCGATTTCGTTGGGGTGCATATCATCCGAAATGAATTTCAATTCGGCTTCGCCAATGGGTTTTCCGGCATACGGATAGGTCTCCAATTTTGGGTCAAGCTCATTGGTGCCAAAGAGGTGCATTTTTACCACGTTTACCTCCTCGAAAAGATTCTGGACAGCTTCATCTACGACAGGTTGGGCGGCTGGCGGCGGAGTTGAGGTAGTTGCATCGGCAGCGGCTGGGTCTTGCTTACAGCCAAAAAAGCCAAGTACGGCAATGAGTAGGACAAGTTGTTTCATAACTAAGTTAATTGATTAAGTGAAAATAGCGGGCTTGATTCACAGGTTAGTTTCGGCGGCAAAATTAGGCTTTTTGTTAAGTTGGCGTACAAAGCGGCAAATGAATCGGGACATATTTTGATACAGCAACGGATTTACTGCTTGAACCCTATCTTTCCGCCCAAATCGAAACACATGAAAATCAACCTGATTTCCGACACCGTCACCAAGCCCATGCCCGCCATGCTTCAAGCCATGTTTGCTGCTGAGGTCGGCGACGACGTGTTCAACGACGACCCCACGGTGAACGCCTTGCAAGCAAAAGCTGCCGCAATGTTCGGCAAAGAGGCCGCCCTGTTTTGCCCTTCGGGAACGATGACGAACCAAATCGCCATCCGAACCCATTGCGGCCAGTTGGACGAGGTGATTTGCGACCATTTCTCCCATATTTTTCAATACGAAACGGGCGGCTACGCCGCAAACAGCGGGGTGGCCATTAACCTCATTGCAGGCACGAACGGCAAAATCACCGCTTCGCAAATCGAGGCTGCCATCAAGCCCACCTACGACTGGCTTCCCACTTCCCGCCTCGTCGTTTTGGAGAACACGGCCAACAAAGGCGGTGGCAGCTACTACACATTGGATGAAATTCGACCCATCAGAAAGCTTTGTAGTGAAAGGGGCTTGGCCTTGCACTTGGACGGTGCCCGCCTCTTCAACGCCCTCGTGGAAACAAGCGAAAACACACTCGATTGGGGCGCTGAGTTCGACAGCATTTCTATCTGCCTCTCCAAAGGGCTGGGAGCGCCAGTCGGCTCCTTACTCATTGGAAATCAGGACTTTATCGCTAAGGCAAGGCGCTTCCGCAAGGTTATGGGCGGCGGGATGCGGCAGGCAGGCTACCTCGCTGCAGCGGGCATTTTTGCTTTGGAAAACAATGTCGAAAGGCTGCGAGACGACAACCACCTGGCGAGGCTCTTGGGCGACACATTGCGCCAGCAAAATTGGGTGGCCGACGTGCGTCCCGTGCAGACGAACATCGTCATCTTCGACCTCGTGCCGCCGCTCACGGCTGCTGATTTGTTGAAAAAATTAGAGGCAAAAGGCGTGATGGCCGCTGCCTTCGGGCCTTCGACGGTGCGGTTTGTGACGCATTTGGATTTTACGGAGGAGATGCTGGGGAGGGTGGTGGAGGTGATTGAAGGAATGAGAATCTAATCCACATCTAAAATCGCTTTCACTTCCACCGTGCCCCTCCAATCGGGTCTTTACATTGCCCGACCTATAGGTGTGGACGGAACCAGCATCAGTGCAACCATGATGCTCATTAAGTAAATTGGTGACCGGCACATAAAGGTTTGTGAAGGTTTTTGGTTTCAGGTTTTACAGGGTTTATCGTGTATTGGTTGGGGTTGGCATTTTCGAAATGGCTTTGAAAGCTCCCCAACCTTAAAATTAATGTTTTAAGCAGGTTCCCCCGTGAAACTTGAAACCTTAAACCTCAAAACCATCGTGAGTGTTGGCGTTAAATATCAAGACCCCTGTAAATACAGAGGTCTTGAGAATTTGTGGAGGCGCCGGGACTTGAACCCGGGTCCAGTGAAAGCACCCATAGGCTTTCTACATGCTTATTTTCCGATTAGGTTTTCGTGTACAATTTTGGCTCAGAAACGAAGCCGTTTTGCACCTTATCCCCAAACCTGACAGCAAGCTGCCAGGATTCGCCTATTGGCCGAGGCACTCCGCAAGGCTATTCCGAGGTGGTTTGATACGCGGCACGCTGTTTATCGGACGTCAAGCGTACAGCATAATGGCCTTCTAATTCCTAGAACTAGGCAGCCATGGCTAACTGATAGTTGCCATTTAAAGGTTGAATGCCATTTTTTACGGAGTGAACACCCTTGCTCCGGCATGCTTACCTACACGTTATCTTCCCTGTCGATTCCAGTACGCCCCCTTTTTTCCGCCCATTGCTGGACAGGTAGGTGGTTGACGGCAAACAGGTACGCTCGTCAAGCACAACTTTTTGCACTTGTTGAATTGGCAAAGGTATAAACTTCTTGGTCAGGCAAAAAGTTTCGTTGCAGGTTCGATGGCTACAAAATTGAAAACGCTTTGAGCGGAGCGCTCAAAGAAAATATGGATGGCAGAAAGGCTGAGAAGTATAAACTTGCAATAAGGGGGCTTTGTAGTTAAGGGGCTTTCTCGGTGCTTTGGACCCGGTGGGAAGTATTGCTGTTAAATACCGTGATGAACAGTGCAGCCATTACAACAATAGTACAAAGAATGGTCATTTTCTCACAATTTAGTAAGTTATTGGTAAACGTAACGCAGTTGGGAGGCAATGATTGGAGGGAAAAGAGTTGCAAATATACGTGTTTGTACCATCCGTATCAATACTGACACCAATTATTTAGCGTTTGTTTCTTTATATTTATTATCTTAATGTTTAAGGGTTTTTAAATGAGCTATTAAGCGCTATTTTTCCACAAGGTTACTTTTGATGAAAAAAACTAATTTGTAGGTACGGATTTTGCTTAGGTGCCACCTTGCGGGCAATTGGCTACTTTTGTTGCTCGTTTTTTTGATTATGAACCGAATAAAGCTAAAAATTGGCATCATACGGGAAGGAAAGGTGCCACCTGACAACCGAGTTCCGCTCACGCCTGCACAGTGCAAGCGGGCCATGGCCGAGTTTCCCGTCGAAATCATGGTAGAGGCCTCTCCAACTCGTTGCTTTCATGATGATGAATATCGCCATGAGGGCATCTCTGTCACTAACGACATCAGTGGTTGTGATGTGCTGTTGGGCGTGAAGGAAGTGCCGATCGGGCAGTTGATTCCCTACAAGACTTATTTTTTCTTTTCTCATACCGTAAAGCAACAGCCCTATAACCGCAAGCTGCTCTGGGCCGTGCTCGACAAGCACATCCGCCTGATAGACTACGAGGTGCTAAAGGACGAAAATGGCAACCGCCTCATTGCTTTCGGCAAATTCGCAGGCATGGTTGGAGCGCACAATGCCATCTGGACCTATGGCCAACGCACGGGCGCATTTTCTATGCCCCGTATGAAGGATTTTCATGATTACAAGGCAGCCGTCGAATTTTACAAGGCCCAACAGTTACCTGCCCTTAAAATTGTACTGACTGGAACTGGGCGAGTGGCCACGGGTGCCACCATCGTCTTGCGTGACATGGGCATTGAGCAGGTAAGCCCGGAAGATTTTTTGGCAAAAAAATACCCCCACGCCGTTTTCACGCAGCTCAATTGCCAACACTATGTGGCGAGGAAAGATGGCAAGCCCTATCAAAAGGAAAATTTTTACCAGCACCCCAGCAGCTACAATAGTATTTTTGCTCCTTTCTACCGGGTGACTGACATCATGGTGAACGGCATTTTTTACGACAAACTAGCGCCTGCCTTTTTCACCACGGAAGAAATGGCGCAACCGGATTTCAATATCCAGGTCATCGCAGACGTAAGCTGCGATATTGCCCCCTATGGCTCCGTACCAGCCACTTTGAAAGCATCTACCATCGCTGACCCAGTCTTTGGATTCGACCCAAGGACAGGATTGGAAAAGGCCCCATTTCAGCCCAATTGCATTGATATGATGACCATTGACAACCTGCCCAATGAAATGCCAAGGGACGCTTCGGAGTCTTTTGGTGAACAATTCTTGAAGGAAATCATGGGGGAATTGATTCGAGGAAGGAGCAGGGTTATTTCGCATGGCACCATTGCACAAGATGGCGTACTTACCAGCTATTTCAAATATTTGGAGGATTATGTGAGCGCTTATTCAGGGGTTCGTGGAGTTATTGCATAGCAAATCACCCATTAAAAAAGCCCTTATCAGATGATTCCGATAAGGGCTTTTTCATTTAAGAAGCTACCTCTCTACAGCAACTTCTTCAAGGTCTCTTCTACCTGCTCGCCCCTCATGCCAGTAGCAGCAATGCGGCCTTCTTTGTCAATCATAAAAGTTCGAGGTATGCTGTTCACGCCATATTGCTGTGCAGGAGGGCAGGCCCATTTTTTCAAGCAACTTACATGAGTATCCCAGATTAGGCCATCCTGGGCAATGGCGTCCTTCCATTTTTTCACTTCGTTGGTTTTGGCTTCGTTCAACTTAGCGGCATCGCCAGCGAGCATCTCCTCCATGCGGGGCTCAAGTCCGTCAAGCGATACGCTGAACACGGTAAAGCCTTTGTCTTTGTAAGCATTGTAAACCTTCACGACATTGGGGTTTTCCATCCGGCACGGGCGGCACCAGCTTGCCCAGAAGTCAAGCAGCACAACCTTGCCTTTCAGGTCAGCGAGGGAGTATTCTTTGCCGCCCGGGCTTGGCAATTTGATGTCAGGTGCAGGCTGGCGCTCGGCCTCTTCATAAAAGGAATAGCCTCCACCACCTGCTGGTTGGCGTACTGCTGTGAGGGAAGTGATATAGGTGTCGTAATCCTTCGCATAATCGGAGCCGGGGAAGGCGGTTTCGAGCCTTGCCTTTGCCTTCTTGTGCGTTTCAAGGAAAGCAGGGTTGCCACCAAATGCTTGAATGGCCACCAAAACGCCAGCCAATGGGTTGGCAGAATTGTCAACATAAGCCTGAACATCAGCAGGTTGCACTTGCTGCGCAATGAGTTTCTGCATGAGGTCACGATACGTCAGGCAGCTTTCACAACCTTTAATGTCATATTGAAAACGGTTCAGGTTGGCCAAATCGCCAGACACTTCCAATTTGCTTTCCTTGCCGTCCAATACCAAAAAAACTTGTTGCTCGCCCACCCGAAGGCGGTAGATGCCAGGAACCGTTTCGCCAGGTACCGGAAGTGAATATTTGCCAGACGCATCAGCATCGGCTTTGGCCACCACGAGGTTCGGGCTGGCAGGATTGAGGCCAACTTTGTCAAAATAGACCTGCATACTGCCCGCATTGGTAAATGTGCCTGAAATTTCAAGGGCACCACCACTACCCGAAGCGGAAGAACTACCTTCCTGCTTGCAACCAAAGGCAAAGGCCAATATTCCAAAAAGTAAAAACGCTATGTTTTTCATGCTCAAGATTAATTATGATTGTTGAAATTGTTGGATTGTTGGATTGTTGGAATTGGTTGATTGTTTGATTGTTATCATGTTGCGTGCAACAATCAAACAATAAAGCAATTTCAACAATGAAGCTAATTATTGGTCAAATTTCTCGCCCAGCGTATTGTCGAAAATAGACTTCCATTCGGTAACACTACCAAAATTTTCGTCATCTATCACGACGTCGTTTCCAAAAACTTCGCCAAGTTTGGTGAAAGAAACATTACTGTTTACCAGAAAGTTTTGAAGCTCGTCTTCCTTGTCGGCTGGGAGCGTGAGCACTACCCTGCTCTGGCTTTCGCCGAAGAGGAAGCAGTCCTTACGGAACGTATCCACCGTTTCGATATTGAAGCCGAGGCCGCTGGCAATGGCACTTTCCATTAAATTGGTGAAGAGGCCGCCATCGGACACATCGTGGGCTGAGTGAAGCCATTTCTTACGGATAATCTGACGGACAAGTTGCTGCAATTCAAATTCCTCGTATAGGTCGAAATGCGGTGCTGGAGAGTATTGCACACCCAGCACATTCCGAAGGTATTCTGAACTATTGATATCATTGTGCACATTGCCGAGCATATAAATGGCGTCGCCCTCCTTTTTGAAATGAAGTGTCGTCTGGTGAGCTTGGTCTTCCAAAATGCCCAACATACCGATGGTTGGAGTCGGAAAGACGGGTTCGGTTTTATTGCCAACCTGGCTTTGGTTGTAAAAGCTGACATTGCCCCCCGTCACAGGTGTATTGAACTTTCGGCAAGCCTCACCCATGCCTTTTATTGCATGAACGAATTGGTAATAAACCTCTGGATTATAAGGGTTTCCAAAGTTCAGACAATTGGTAATGGCCACGGGAACGCCGCCCGTACAGGTAATGTTCCTTGCTGCTTCCGCAACGGCAATCATTGCCCCAACATAAGGGTCTGCGTGGACGTAGGCGGAGTTGCAATCCACCGTCACCACCAGCGATTTCTTAGAGCCTTTGATTCGCACCACGGCTGCATCCGATGGGGCATTGGTGCTCATGTTGTTGGTGCGCACCATGCTGTCATACTGCTCATAGACCCAACGCTTAGAGACGAGGTTCGGTAATGAAAATAGCTTTCTTGCGGCAGCTTTAATGTCCTTCGCTGGTTCGATTTTGTTCAATCGGAACTTGCTGACTTCCGTCAAATAAACGGGTTTGGTAAAGTCCCTATCGTAAACAGGCGCACCTCCGCCCAGCACCAACGTCTCGGCAGGTACATCGGCCACTTTTTCACCTTCATAATAGTATTCGAGCATCCCGGTATCGGTCACTTCACCGATTTGAACGCATTCCAAGTCCCATTTATCAAAGACATCGTACAGCGGCTGCTCCTGCCCTTTATGCCCTACGATGAGCATTCGTTCCTGACTTTCGGACAGCAGGATTTCCCAAGCGTGCATATTCGATTGACGAGTTGGCACTTTGCTGAGGTCAATACGCATACCGGTTTTTGACTTGGCGCTCATCTCAGAAGTGGAGCAGGTGATGCCCGCAGCGCCCATGTCCTGCATACCTACGATGGCCCCGGTCTTGATGGCTTCAAGGCTGGCTTCGAGCAGCAGTTTTTCCTGGAATGGGTCGCCCACTTGTACGGCTGGCAGGTCTTCATGGCTTTCTTCGTGGAGGTCGGCAGAGGCAAAAGTGGCTCCGTGGATGCCGTCCTTGCCAGTCCTTGAACCAACGATGAATACTGGGTTGCCGGGGCCATCGGCACATGCGGAGACGGTCTCGCCCACCCGCACGATGCCGACCGACATGGCGTTCACCAAGATATTTTGGTTGTAACTATTGTCGAAAAAGACTTCCCCGGCTACCGTTGGCACACCAAAACTGTTGCCGTAGTCGCCGATGCCTTTCACGACGCCCTTCACCAAGCCTTTCATGTGCTTGCTGTCGGGGTTGCCGAAGCGCAGGGAGTTTAGCGCTGCGATAGGACGAGCGCCCATGGTGAAAATGTCACGGTGTATGCCTCCAACGCCTGTGGCCGCCCCTTGGTACGGCTCGATGGCGCTTGGATGGTTGTGCGACTCGATTTTAAAGGCGCAAGCAATGCCGTCGCCAATGTCCACAAGGCCAGCGTTTTCTTCGCCAGCACCTACGAGCAGGCGCTTGCCCTCACGTGGGAGCGTTTTCAGCCATTTGATGGAGTTCTTATAAGAGCAATGCTCCGACCACATGACGGAATAAATGCTCAGTTCCACGAAATTGGGCGTGCGTCCCAATATCCCTTTTATTTTTTCAAATTCAGCTTCCGTGAGGCCGAGCTTGGCGGCAGTGGAAGCAACAATTTCCGGTTCGGTGATTTGCATGTAAAATGAGTGATTTACCCTCTAGCCCCTAACTGCCCCTAATCCCCAAAGGGGAACTTAAACCAATTATTTATCGGAACTTCAGAATTACCATAGTTCCAAAAAACCTCCCAATTTAGGTTCCCCTTCATGGGTCAGGGGTAGTTTAGGGTGCGCAAAGATAGCAATGCTGCCAAGAGTGCAGGAATGTCATTTTTTGAAAAAATGCTGTTTCTAGCCTTGCTGTCGAAATTAATCTGTGTTTTATCCAAGTAAAATGTGTTTCGCACGTTTAAGCGCCTAAAATTGGACTTCCATTTTTCACAAAATCATTTCCAAATGAATTTCATCAAATCGTTTTCAACCTATCTGCTCGTCATCATCATTTTAATGGTAGCTGCCTGCAAAAAAGACGCTTCCAATCCCAATGATGCACTGGCCTACATGCCAGCAACAGCGACCAGTATCACAGCCATTGACCTGAAAAAATTATTGCAAAAAGCTGATTTCAAGGCCATTCAACAAATGGATTTTTATAAAGAAATGGTCGCCAAATCGGAAAAGGAGAACCCGCAATTGACCAAGGTACTCCTGGATCCTGCCGCATCTGGTATCAACTTGGAAGGAAGAATTTACTCGGCCACAGCATTCGACGAGCAGAATCCCGAACAAATGGCCACCTATTTTTATGTCCCATTGAAAGATGCAGGGGCATTTGAGGCTATGTGGAAATACGATAAGGACGAACTTTCAGAGCGGGATGGCATCAAAATATTAGACAGTGGCAGCAATGCCCTCGTAGGTTGGAACAATTCGCTGGCAGTATTTGCTTTCAGCAACGACCCCGACCAAAGTAGGGGCGAAGCGTTGGTTGACCGGCTTGTGACTGCTTTCAAAGTGGACAAAGAGAACACCCTCACCAAGGACGCCAGCCTTCAAAAAGCACTTTCGGCCAACCACGACATCACAAGCTGGTTATCCACCAATTCGCTCGCCAAGAACAGTGGCGCTGGTTTCGCACTGAACATGATTGACGTAGAACCTGATGCACTCAAAGACAATTTCATCAGCAGCTACGCCGATTTTGAGAAGGGAAAGATGGTCGGCCACTCCGATTTCATCATCAACGACAAGCTGGGTAAAGACTTTATTGGCCGTTTTTTCAAAGATGAAGTAAAGGCCGATTTCAGTAAGGTATTGCCGAATGAAAAACTCACTTTCGCCACCGTCATGGCACTGGACCTTGTGGGCATTGACAAGTTCCTGAGCGAGCGCCCAAAAACAAAGGACTACGCTGACTTCGTGCTCAACGACATGGGCATCAAGCGCAAGGACATGATTGACGCCCTCGGCGGCGATATGATGATTGCAGGCTTTGGTGGTGGAACGCTCAACAATGCGAAAATCCAGGTTTCATTGAGCTTGAAAAACGAGGCCAAGGCCAAAGAACTGCTACAAGTAGCTGTAACGGAAGGCAAATTGAAGGAATTGGAGCCGGGCGTTTACACTATAAAAACACTGGGCAACGAGGACTTCAACATCACCGTGAACAAAGGAATGGGCAAAATCCTGCTAAAAAACGGGATGCTGACTTTCGTTTCCGACGATGCTATTTTCAATAAAATCAAGTCTGGCGAAACAGGTGGCGTGTACGCCACTGCTTTGCAAAAATTTGACAATCAAACGCTTGCGGGCTGGTTCGACTTCCAATCTATATGGAATGTCCTTGGCGGCGACCAAAGCAAGGCTTTCAAAAACATGGATTTCAAAGTAAACAGCAAAGGCGCCGACTTCATCCTCGAAACCACCGACCCGAACACCAATAGCCTCAAAGCTTTCATCGAAATGATGAACGAAGGATATAAGCAAAGGGGAAAGATGCCGGAGGAGGCTTTGTGAGGGTTTCAGGTTTCAGGAGTTTCAGGTTTCAGGGGGTTTCAGGTTTCATCCTGTGTCCCCCTGAAACCTGAAATTCCTGAAACCTAAAAAAGCCCGCTCACCGTTTCCGGTGGCGGGCTTTTTTCTTGTAGCGAGAGGGAGGCTTGAACTCCCGACCTTGCGATTATGAATCGCACGCTCTGACCAGCTGAGCTACCTCGCCGTTTTTCAAATGCGGGCGCAAATATAGCGCAGTTTCCTACTTTTTTGTTCCCTTCGGAAAAAGTTTTTTAAGATTTTAATCGCCGAAGTCCCGCCTTTGCCTGTTGGTGAAGCCCCGTCTTGTGGTCGTCGGGCGATAGGTTGAGACAGCGGTTATAGGCTTCCTTGGCTTGTTTTGGGCGGTTAAGTTCTTCCAGTATATGCCCTTTTTCCAATGCAGCACGGCAGGCATAGTAATAAGGGCTATCGGCTCCGTTATCAATCGTGGTTTGGTAAAATTGCAGCGCCTCGGTGTATTTTTTGAGCTTGTGCGTGATGCGGCCCATGCGGTAATGGTATTCGAGGCGGTTCTTTTCAGCGAGGTAGTCCGATGGCTTTTTTTCCTTCAATAAATCATACGCCCGTTGGAATCGCCCCCCATCGAAAAGAACCCTGGCCCGCAGCAGTTCAACGGCTGGCATTTCACCTGAAACTGCATCAGAATGGGCGCTCTTATCGCTGCCCACTATGGTATAACCCTTTGATTTACAGAGGCTCATGAACTTTTTATAGCCTGCTGGGTCGCCAATCAAGAGCGAATGCCAAGCGAGTTTTTGGTAGCTGTCCTTGATGAAATTGCGGCCCTTGTAATTGTCCACATAGCGCTGCAAATAGCGGTTGGCATCTGCGTCCAAGCGTTGCAATTTGACCAGGCCGAGCATATAATCAAGGTAATGGAACGAGTGAAACTGCTTTCCCGTCGGCCTTTTCAACAGGATGTTGATGGCATCGTCGCCCCGGTCGGTGCGCATGGCGAGGTTGGCCATCACGAAGCAGGCCAGCGGGTTTTCGGCAGGTTTCAGGTCGGCCTTGTTGATGATGGCCCAAGCCTCTTCGCTGTCGTTAGCGAGGTGCAGCAGCAGGTAGGCATAATAGACGTAAATCTCGTTCTCATAAATAAAATCCTGTTTTTGGGAAAAGGCCAGCACCTCCTCCAACTCTCCCCTACCCTGTTCCATCGAGCCTTCCATGCTGCTCAGCCAAGTCACCGTCCATTTGTAGCCATCCGGTATCGTGCCGACAATGGCATGGAGGATGCCCAAATCCTTCTTGTTCGGCATGAACTTGGGGAACAGCTTGGCATTCGCCGACAGCAGCTTGTACGCTTTATTGGTTTCAAAAAAAGCAGTGCTGTATTCCTCGAATTTCAACCTTGCCAATGCCCAATGCAGTCGGATGTCAGCTTGTAAAAACAGGTAGTATGGTGACGACTTATCTCCTTGACTTTCAATGGTTTCCAGCCGCTTGTCCTTGTTTTTTTCCAATTTTTTGAACTCCGAAACTTCCTCGTTGATATAGACCCGAAAGAAATCCAGGTAGTTTTCGACGTGTAGGATGAGCAGGTTGTCGGGGTCATTTTTGCGAATGGCGGCGAGGTCGGCTTCGGCTTCCACGAAGCGCAGGCTCAGTGTCTTTTCGTAGGCCGAGCGCAGGGCGGGCGTCCACTCGAAGCGCTTTTTGGCAGTTGCTGGCGCAATGATTTGGATGAAAAAAAACAGGCAAAGGTATAATCGCACGATTGGTTATTGATTTCAAGAGTGATGCTTGTGTGGCTTGATAGAACGCAGATTGAACTGATTAGACTGATTTACACTGATTTATGATGTGTAAAAATCTGTGAAAATCAGTCCAATCAGTGTCCCATCAGTGTCCCATCATTGTTCCATTACCACATCCATCGCTTCGCAAATCATTTGCGCAGCAAAAGCAAGGTCAGCATCGGAATGTTCAGACGAAACAAAGCCCACTTCGTAACCCGACGGCCCCATGTAAACGCCCCGCTTGAGCAGTTCATGGTGCAAGGTTTTGAAATAACGCATGCTTCCAGCGTCAATTTCCTCGGCGCTTCGGATGGTTTTATTGGAAAAAGCCACCCAAAAAATGGAGCCAACGGACGGAAAACTGACCGCATAACCATGTGACTTACAATGACTTGTAATTTTTTGTAAAAACCGCTCCGTTTTCGCCCGCAGTGCCTCGTAGAAGCCGGGCTTGAGCAATTCCATGCAAGCGGCCTTGCCAGCGGCCATTGCTACGGGGTTGCCAGACAGCGTGCCCGCCTGATAGACCGGCCCTTCCGGCGAGACTGTGGACATGATTTTGGCGCTCGCCCCATACGCTCCTACGGGCATCCCACCCCCTATGATTTTACCGTAGGTAACGATGTCCGGTGCAATGCCATACAGCCCTGCCGCCCCCTCGAAACCGACCCGGAAGCCGGAAATCACCTCATCAAAAATGAGCAGTGCGCCGTTTGCAGCACAAATTTCCCGAAGGGAGCTTAAGAAGTATTGGGCTTGCAACAGCAGACCATTGTTGGCGGGTATTGGCTCTATGATGGCGCAGGCGATGTCACTGCCGTGCAATTGGAAAGCTGCTTCGACCGCATGCAAATCATTGAGCGGCACAACGATGGTCTCCGCTGCAAAGGCTTCCGGTACCCCAGCCGAACTGCTCTCGCCAAAAGTGACGAGGCCGCTGCCCGCCTTCACCAATAGCGCATCAACATGCCCGTGGTAGCAGCCCTCGAATTTCAGAATTTTGCTGCGGCCTGTATAGCCCCTCGCCAACCGAATGGCTGACATGACGGCCTCTGTGCCACTGCTCACGAATCGCATTTTTTCGATGAAACGGTTGTTGCCAAGTATGATTTCGGCCAGTTCGTTTTCCAAACGGGTGGGTGCGCCGAAGCTGGTTCCATTGGCCACCGCCTCCACAACTGCTTGATTTACAGCTGGATGTGCATGGCCCAAAATCAGCGGCCCCCATGAGCAGCAAAAGTCAATGAACTCATTGCCATCCTCGTCCGTGATGCGGCAGCCCTTTCCTTTTTTGATGAAAAGTGGTGTGCCGCCTACT
>JANPLH010000325.1:0-6041 GCA_031426435.1 Saprospiraceae bacterium
GAACTTTTGCATGGTTAACCCAATCCAGAAGACTTAACAAAGACTATGAAAAAACGGTTCGCAATAGTCAAAGCATGGTATATATTGCCATGATTAGAATAATGGCTAACCGCTTATAACAGGTTTTAAAACAGTTTCTAATAGAAAAGCACCAAATAGCTGCACAGCCGATGGCCCCGTTCGTGCTGCCGAAGTCCGCTACGGCAGCGCAGCCGATAGCCTGTTACGTCCTACCCAACCCTTGGCCAAGATGCGAAATTTTTGAAGTACACCTTCATTTTATCTTATGCTACCTGCATCTGCCAATTATGCGTTATCAACTTTGGCACCAGCATTTGATAAAAAAAGAGATCGCTCATGTCATAGGGACACGAGCGATCGGTTCAAACGGTTTTGGTTAGAAATGCGGTTAATTCGAATAATGGGAATTGGATATGATTAGGACTTTTCAGCCTTTAATAATTTCTATTTATTCCTTGATGACCCTTCTTGTTTCCGTCCTGTTTCTGGTCTTTATCACAACATAATAAATACCGTTTGGCTGGCCACTCAGGTCAATCATAAGGTAATCCGAAACGGGTAACTCGTTGCTGACAACACTGCCTTGTCCATTCAAAATGCGAATGCTGTGCACGTCGTCCGAATCAGTTTCAGGAAAACGCAGTTGAAATAGGCCCGAAGACGGATTTGGAAAAATAGCAATTTCTTCCCCAATTCCTGCCATAACACTTACTATGTTCGATAACTCAAAACTGCCGTCAAATGTCAGTTGTTTCAGACGGTAGTAATTGATGCCTGATAGCGGTCGTTCATCAACATAGGCATAATTTTGTGGCACTTGCGTGGTGCCGTTGCCAGTGACAAAGCCAAGTGTTTCCCAAATGCGGCCATCAGGTGAGCGCTGAATGTCAAAGCCCTGATTGTCCAGTTCACTCGCTGTTTTCCAAGCCAGGTAATTGGCTTTGCCATTATTACGGGCCGTAAATTCAGTAAGCTCGACAGGAAGTGGCGCTAATACAATTCCGACGTCATTGGAAATAACAATTGTCCCATTCCTGCCCACAATGATGCCAGTCGGAGTCTTTATGCTGATGGAATAGTAGTCCTCCTTGTTGGGTGGCGTTTGTATCACCCATTCAATGCTGCCAGCATTTTTTTTGAGTATGGTGCCGTTAGTCCCCACTGCCCATCCTTCGCCATTGCTGAGGATTATGATTTGATAGAGGTCATTGGTGGTGACAGTGGTGTAAGACAGCCAAACCGAACCACCACTATTGGTGTACAGGATGGTACCGCCATCGCCCACAATCCATGCCTCGGAACTGTTGATGACATAAATGCTTCTATAGTTGAAAGTGGTGACGCCTGAAGGTTGGGGTGTCCAAGTCTCACCACCATCGGAAGTGACGAGGATGGTGCCTCCATCACCTACAGCCCACCCCCTGTTTTCATTGATAAAAGCGACACTCCTGAGTGATTCGGTAGTTCCAGAGACTTTCATCGTCCATGTCTCTCCGCCATCTGTGGTTTTAACAATGGTGCCAGCTTCTCCCACGGCCCAGCCTATATTGGCATCAATAAAAGTTACTGCAAAAAGGCCATTAAAAGTGCCAGGGTCGTATGAAATCCAATTGACACCACCGTCCGTTGTTTTTGAAATTTGACCGTAGCCCACTGCCCAACCTGTATTGAAATCGTGAAAATAAACTGCCAACGGAACCGTAAAGGTATTGGTGTTTATCATTGTCCAGTTAACCCCACCATCGGTGGTTTTTAGGAGCATGCCAGTAACCCCAAAGGCGGCGTAGCCAATGTTTGCGTCAATCAGGAAAACTTGGGTGATATCCTCACCTATGCCGACCGTTGGTCGCTCCCAGTTAGCACCGGCATCTGTTGTTTTCAGGATGGTACCGCCATGGCCGACTGCCAGACCCGTGGTTGTACTGGTAAAAAAAGTGCTGAAAAGGTAGTTGTTTGTGCCAGCGTCCTGGAGGATCCAGCTTTGGCCCCCGTCGGTGCTGTGCAGTATAGTGCCATTCTCGCCAGTGGCCCAACCAATGTTCGCATCAATAAAAAAGATACTTGTTAAGGGATTTGTCGTGGGTAAGTTGGGTTGCAATTGCCAAGATGCACCACCATCTGTGGTTTTATAAACATGCGGAAAAGAATCTGCCAACCAGCCCGTAGTTGCATTGATGAAGTGCATACCGTAAAAATCGGAAGTCCCCATCAACATTTCGAGCCAGGTAACGCCGCCGTCCAATGTCCTTTTGATGTAACCAAAATCCCCGGAAGCCCAGCCTTTATTGACATCTGCGAAATAAACGTTCCGAATAGTGGATGTGGTACCTGAGCTTTGTTGCATCCAGGTGGCTCCTCCGTCCGTGGTATGAATAATGACGCCAAGGTCGCCCACAGCCCATCCGTTGTTAGCATCCACAAAATAGATGGAATGCAGGGTACTGCTGACGCCTGAAAATTGGTGTTCCCAATTAATGCCACCATCTGTGGTTTTAAAGATGGTCGGGCTATTGTCTCCAACTACCCATCCAGTGTTGGCATCAAGAAAAAAGATACTCCTGAAGTTGGCCGAAGACCGTGAGTTTTGCTGCTGCCAATTGGTGCCGCCGTCCACGGTTTTCAAAATGATGCCGTTATTCCCGGCTATCCAGCCAATATTGGCATTCACCATGTAAATATCGTTTGCATTTACATTGGTGTAATTCCCGCCTACCTGCATAGGAGTTCGCCAAGTTTGTGCTTGAACCAAGGAGTTTAAAGCGAAGCAGAAAATGGCAATAAAACAAAGAGTTAATGATTTTTTCATGTGCTTGTTTATTTTTAGATGAACAAAACAATTCCCTCCCCAGTGAATGTGCACTGATTAAAGAGTTCGAGTTTTCTATAAATAATAGGGTTGGCAGTCGTTGAATTGTTAACCTATAAAGGATGAGGGATGGAAATGTTTAATCTGAATTAAATGATGTAGAGAGACTTGTTTGCTATAAAAATTTGGAATTATGACTTTTTAGCTTGAAAAATAGGTTTTGGGGGCGACCCAAGATTCCGCATTCCCGACGTATCTCCCGATAGCATTCTAATAAGGTGGGGAGGAGGCGGTATTGCATCCTGACCTTATGTCATAGATGGACGTATTTGAATTTGATAGCAGTCATTTTTGAGGGCGGGGTTATCGAACGCCGCCCCGATCTCGGTTGGGGTAACCCTTCTTACCGGACAGGCAAGTGCGGGGTTCGAGAACCCCGCCTCTCAAAGTAGGGCTTACCCATAAAAAAATTGGTCTCCGAACCCAATAAGGTGAGTTTGCCTTTTTTGCGACTATTTACGTTGTCGGGTCCGCGCCGCATTTGTCATTCACGAAAGGAAACTGCGGCTTTTGGCCTCAACGTACGAGCCAACAGCCAATGGCGTTTGCAGAAAACCCATTAGTGCGCAGTATAAATCAAAACGTTACCGCACCACCACCTTTCTCACTACAACGTTTTCCTTGCTTCGCAACTGTACAAAATAAACCCCAGCTTGCCGAAGTTGGACATCCACGTTTTGCAAGCCCATTGCTGGTGTGTGCCGCTGAACCAATCGCCCATTCACATCGAAAATGAGTAGTTCCATTACCCCTGTTTCCGACCAATTTAAGGAAATGGTTTGTCCAGCAAAAGCGGGGTTTGGGAATACCTCAAAGGACAATGCCGGGTTCCGCTCGAAACTGGCAGAGAATATCGAACAGTCGGCATACCCATTGGACTCGCAGATGGTGCTGTCGAGGATGGTGAAGTTGGAAGCGTCAACGATAATGGACAGCACCGTGCCGCCGCTGCCCGGAGTGCTGGGCATTTCAGTAGGCAGGTCGAAACTGGGGTTGGAGCTGACGGTAAGCGGTGTTAGGTTGTTTTCAAAACAGCCGTCCATGCCGAGGTCGGCATCGGTATTCACCAAAACAGGCTCGAAGAGGTTGCCGTTGCCGCCATACCCCGTCCAGTTGGTGAAGCCGTTGATAAGGTAGCCTCCCTCGTATGGGTCGGGCTGGATGCGGGGATAATGCGAAGAGCCACCGTTGTAGCCGATCGCCCTTTCCAGACTGCCGTTTTGGGCGATTTCCAGCACGACGAATTTATTGGGCACAAAGCCCTGTGTCGGGTAACTGGACGTTGCGCTAGCGACCGCAAAATGGCCATTGGGAAGCTCAACTGCGCTGGATGCACTCTCCGAATTGTCGCTGATGCTGCCAGCGTAGACCCTTGTCCATTCAGTCATGCCATCAGCATCGGTTTTCACGACCAAGCAGTCAGGGTAATCCTGGAAGTTGGTGTGCAGGTTGGTCGTCGAACCCAATAGCAAAAGGCCCCCGTCGGAGGTAGCGAGCAGGCCATAGCCGTGGTTGGCTTGTGGTGCATTGGGTTCGCCAAAGCCCCGGTGCCAGAGCAGGTCGCCGCTGGCAGATAGCTTGAGCAGGTTGGCGTAAAAAGTGCCTTGGTGAAGGTATGAGCCTGCTGACACGAAGCTGCCATCGGCCAGTTCCACGATGTCGTACGCACGGTCAATGGCCTGTGGGTTGCCAATCGTTCGGGACCATGCGATTTGGCCATCGCCGTTCAGTTTCACGAAATACTGGTCGGTATATACGTTGTTCGTGTTGGCGTCGCTGCCGTGCGAGGCGGTTTTTCCGGCGAGGACAATGCCCCCGTCGGCAGTTGCTGCGGCACCTTGCACCACGTCCTGCCCGCCCGTCCCGCCGCCGATGACATTGGCCCAAAGGGTGTTGCCGTCGCCGTCCACCCGTGCCACGAAGATGTCGTTGAGCGGGGTTGCGAAGTAAAAGCCAGTGGTAGCAACCAGCGCAAAATCACCGCCGTCCAAGGCCAATACCCGCCCATAAGCGTTGCCAATGGTTTCCGTCAGGGTATTGAACAGCTTGGCCCAAACGACCTTGCCCTGGCAATCCGTCCGCCAGATGCAGGGGAGGAAGAGGTTGCTACCCGGCTCGAACTCCACGAGACCCCCAAAAACATTGCCCCGGTCGGGTAGGGCGATGGCGTCGTAGTTGTTCATGACGGCTCCGTTTTCGGTTTGCCAACGGCGCTGGAAGCTGTGGCTGTCTTGGGCCTGAAGCATTTGAAAAGTGACCAGCAGGGCGAAAAACAGGTGGGTGAGGATTTTATTCATTGTGCGTTGTTTTTAAAAATTTCTGGGTCAAACCTAAAAGACTGGATTGAAAATCTGAAATTTTACGCCGCAGTCTGCCTAACTTTCGGAAATTTTTCAGCATTCTGATGTCAAGCACCAACCTTCTATACTTCACTTTTGGCGAATCCAGAACTATTTATAGGCAAGCCGCCTTCTCCATTTTGTCCTTCCTTGCAAAGGACTGGTGCTGCGGCAAGATCGTCGTCATGACCGACTGCCCATTGGCCTATTCTTTTTTGGAAAAGCGGATAAGCATCATCGAAGTGGATGAATCGCAGCTTCCCAATTGGCGTGGCCCGACCAACAATTTTTTCAGGGCAAAAATCAAGGCGCTCGAACATTGCATCAGCCAATCTACTGACGAAAATTGGCTGTATCTGGACTCGGATAGCTTTCTTTTCAAGGATTTTCAGCCGCTGCAAACTGCATTGGAGAACGGACGGCCATTGCTCCATTTGTGCGAGGGTCGGCTGCCGGAAATGAGAAGCAAGTCCATCCGCCAGATGTGGTCATGCACCAAAAACCGTAGCTTTGGCGGCATCCATTTTGGCGAGGAGACGGCCATGTGGAATGCAGGTGTGATTGGCATACCGGGCAAGGCAGCCCCTGCCACCATTGCCAAAGTGCTACAGGTTTGCGATGAACTCTGCCGTGAAAAAATACGCCCAAGGCTCATCGAGCAACTTTCTTTTTCCGTTGTGCTGGCCAATTCCGGCGAACTGCGGCCCGCCGAGGATTGCGTGGCGCATTATTGGTCGAACAAGCCTGAATGGGAAGCGGCCATTGCTCCATTTGTGCGAGGGTCGGCTGCCGGAAATGAGAAGCAAGTCCATCCG
>JANPLH010000326.1:0-1307 GCA_031426435.1 Saprospiraceae bacterium
CGGGGCCTAGCGATGGTGGCAGTATCTTATTGTCCCGAATGTAAACCCAGAAAGTGTCTCGGTTGCAAACGTCCCGTTGGATATCAATGCCGATGCTTTCCAAGGGTTCGTCAATGCCGTCGCCGAGGGCTACGATGTCCACAGACACGGTGCTGTCGCCAATGGGTATAAAAAGGTCGGTCGGGATGCTGAGGTAGTCCACGCCGCCCTGTGCCGTTCCGATGATGGTATAATCAAGGTAGAAATTGGATTCCACGGGGCCGGGGTGCGAGAAAGTGACCGTGCCGCTTGCGCAATCCTCCGTGATAGTGCCATCGAGGCTCACCGTAGTGGTTTCGACTTTCAGGGAGCCAGTTCCAAAGGATTTGGCTTCCAGAAAAACGCCTGTGTCATAAAAAGAATCGCCCACGTCGGTAACGGCGAGCTTGATGGTATAAGTTTCACAAGGAATGACCACCGCTTCCGCAATGAAAACATCGAGGAAGCCATCGTAGGTGGGCTGGTTGCTGCCCGTGTTGCTGTTGTAGAATTGCCCGAAAGCGGCAGGGCAAACGTTAGGGTTGGCAGGATGGATGTTGTTGATGGTAACGGGCATGTTGGTGCCGGGTATCTGGGCGATGTTCATCGCACTGTTCTGGTACGGCCCATTGATGCCCGGCCCGCTGATGAAGAAGCCGAACACATCGTTGAAAGGGCTGCAAGCGTATTCCGGGTATTCTTCCGAGGCAAACACGTATTTGAAGCGGAGCGTATCGGAAGTTGGAATAAAAGTGATGGTAAATTTTGCGACGTCCAGGGTATTGAAGCCACCAGCAGCGATGGAACTAAGGTCTGCATCACTGGCCGTGCTGTTATTGTCGTAGGAAGTAAAATTGTTGCCCACACAGTCGGCCCCTCCCTCATCTGGGATATTGCAGTCATTGGATGCTGAGCGGCCAGTGGTCATTACGATACCACGAGGGATACCCACTGCATTGTCGCCGTTTTTGAAATAGCCGACCGAAAGCGGGTCGCCTTCAAAACTCACGTTCAGCACTTCCACACCATCGCCCAAGAAGATATTCGTAATCAGGTTTTCGGGGGTAATGGGCGTGGTGGTCGCATCCGTCACCTCCATCAATTGCGCAAGGCTGGTTTGGGAAAAGCACAACAGGAGCAGCAGGGCAAAATGGTATCGGAACATTTTTAGTAACAGTTGACGGGTGGCCATGAAATAGATTGAACGGTTGCTTACCTATCAGGAAACGGTACATCCATTGTCAAAATTAAGCGGGGTTTGTCTTTATTATTGAAAACTACGGAAAAAT
>JANPLH010000327.1:0-27947 GCA_031426435.1 Saprospiraceae bacterium
CACGAGCAATTCTTCCCGCTGGAACGGCTTCGACAAATAGGCGTCGGCACCCCGGCGCAGCCCGGCAATGCGGCTCTCCATGTCTACTTTGGCGGTGAGCAGCACGATGGGGATATGGCTGGTGCGTTCGTCGTTTTTCAAAAATTCGCAGACCTCGAAACCGTCTTTTTCCGGCATCATCACGTCGGAGACAACGAGGTCGGGCACGGTTTCCAGCGCTTTTTCGATGCCGACACGACCGTTGTAGGCGAAGTCGAGAATGTAATTTTCGCCCAGGCAGGCTGCGAGGTATTCCACCACGTCGGGGTTGTCTTCTATCAAAAGGATTGAAGGATTGGATGATTGAAGGATTGAAGGGTTGCCCTCGTGGCTTAGGCCCTGCCCGGCTACTTGCTTCGCAAGCAATCGCAGCCCTAAAGGGGAACCGATTTCGGGAAGTTCCAGCGTATTTGTCCCAAGATTTACAGAAGTATTGATTGGATATGGTTCCCCTTTAGGGGTCAGGGGTGATTGCACCACGGGCAGCCGCACCGTGAAAGTCGTGCCTTTCCCAATCTCGCTTTCCACGCTGATTTCTCCGTTCATCGCTTTCACCAATTCCCTCGTCAAGCTCAATCCGATGCCCGTGCCGCCTGTTTTCGCTTTTTCCAGGTTGTTTGCCTGATAAAATCGGTCAAAGATGTTGGGCAAATCCGCTGGCGGGATGCCTGCGCCAGTGTCGGTGACAGTCAGCGATAAAACGTCGGAAGGGTTTCGAACCCTTCCGACGTTCAAGACTACCCGACCGCCCGATGGCGTGAACTTGACAGCGTTCGAGAGCAGGTTGTGAACGATTTGAAGCAGCCGCTCCGGGTCGTAGTCCATGACAATTGTTGATTCGGTGCTTTCTACTTTCAGCATCACGTTTTGGGCGTTCGCCAGCGAGTGCAGGCTCTCGGAAATGTAGCGCAGGTAGGGCAGCACTTCACCCTGCACATAGTTGAATTTCAGGGTATTGTCTTCTAATTTCGCCAAATCCAAAATCTGGTTGATGAGCCGAAGGAGGGACTCGGAATTGCGGCGGATGACGGTGTTTCTTGAAATTAGGAAATTGAGAAATTGAGAAATTTTGGGGTCGCCGGGGTCCCCCAATTTCTCAATTTCTATTTTTTCAATTTCCAAATTTCCTAAGATGACCGTCAGTGGCGTTCGGAACTCGTGAGTGATATTGGTAAATAAACGGCTCTTGAAGCTGTCCAACTCCTGAAGCCGGAGGTTTTCAGCACGTTCCATCAAAATCCGTATCTGGTATTTTCTCAGGAAATACAAAGCCGTACCTACCACCGACAAATAGAACAGCCAAGCCCACCAGCGGCTGTACCAGGGGCGCAGCACGGTGATGCGCAGGGCCAGCTCGTTTTCGCTCCAGGTGCCGAAGGAGTCGGCAGCCTTTGCCCGGAAGGTGTAGCTGCCCGGCGGCATGCGGCGGTACGTTGCAATGTTCTTTTCACTGGCATCGGACCAATCCTCGTCCAACCCATCCATGCGCCATGCGTACTGGTTTTTGGCGGGGTCTATGAAATTAGTGAGCGCTAGTTGCAGGCTGAACGCAGTGACCGATGGCGGCAGTTCAACCCCCCCGACAAGGCTGGCGGGGTTGAGGAAAATCCGTCCGCCCTTGTTCGCATCAATCAGGCTGAACTTCGACAGCGAGACACTGGACTTCACGTTCGTTTTCCCCTCAGAATCATCAGGTAAATAAGTGTTTAACTCGTCGTACAAAAACCCATCCCGAGTGCTGACGCCGTTGCCATCCATATCAAGCGACGGCTCACCGCAGCAAGGCAATATAGGTATTACCCATACCGGGTTATTCACCAATATGCCATCATTGTGGTTGGGAGATAGGTCATGCGCTATGTCGCCGTTGCCTTCGTCGAAGTCCCAGGCGCCAGCCAATCCCGGTTCCGTGCCGGTGATGCATCTAAACCTATCTGCCTGAATTTCCTCCCGGGTACGTGCGACATTCCAGATGCGCACATTGTCCATTTTGCCTGTAAAATATGTGGGATAGCAATCGCCCGAAGCGCCCAGTAAAAGCGAAGTGCCAGATCCATTGCCAATGGTTCCCGAACCGGTACCAGCTAAGTTCCCATCATAGTAAAACAGAAACTGAGCGCTGTCGAAAACAACCGCCAAATGGTGCCATTCATAAAACGGCAGGGAAACGTTAGTGTAAACCGATCCTAAAACACTATTACTGAAATTCAAGAGCGGATCAAATACAATTTGGTAATAATTACTTGGATCATCGCAACCAATTCGTTTGCCCAGGATGTGCTGCGGCTTGTTGCCACTCTCCCGGAGTACCCATACTTCAACCGTGAAAGGGCAGGTCGGGCAGGGCCTAAGCCTTGGATGATCTGGAATTTCCACCCAATTCCCTCCGTCAAATGATAAGGCGTGTTTGGTGCAAGGTTGCGTAAAAGCAGTCTGGCAAGCCAACAGGCAGATAAGTAGGCAGAAGGTGGAAATATTTTTCATAAGGCTTTTGTATGCACCATGACCATAGGTATTCGTTTTCATCTGTAAAAATAGAAAGTCACTCAAAATTATTCACCATCTGGATAAGAAAGCCATATAAGTGAAAGCCTACAGCTATTTGTATCAAAATATCTATTGTATCTGCCTTCAGAAGCAGAATTGAAAGCAGAATTGGAGCGGGAACGTCTTTTAGCAGATTTGAAGTTGCAACGACCAATTGAATGATATTGAACAATTTATCATCATTTATACGGACGATGTTAAAGCAAGGATTTCCAGCCGTTTTTCACCACCAAGCCGACGGGGCAGGGGACGGGACTGGGCCTTTCACTGGCATACGATATTGTGGTGAAGAGGCATGGGGGGGCGCTGGAAGTGGAAAGTGTGGAAGGAACCAAAACGGAGTTTATTCTTACCTTGCCCGCCTAATCAACACCGACCCTTTGATTGACCAACCAAGAACAATGCTTGCATGGAATTGATACCAATTATCGCAATTGCCATCTATGGGATTAGCGCCCTGCGCAAGTCCTTGGATACCGCCAATCAGCTTCCGGTTTGGGACAGGTTCTTGTCCAAGGTTTGGATGGGTTCGATTGTGTTCTTTGGGCTTTCCCTCATTCCGGCATTGGCGTTGATCGGCGATTGGTACATCAAACTGGTTTACATCATTGTCTTTATTACGCTCTTCCTGTTGCGGGATTATCGGCCTGCATTGTTCGAATCGTCCAAAAGCTCTTCCAGCGACAAGGTCTATATGCTGCGGGATTACCGTCCGGCCCGCCTGCTTTCGCTTGCCATCGTACCCATCGGTGTTGTATATTTGATTGAACAGGCTTTCGAGTTGCTGACCCCTGCTTTTGCGCATGACAACAATGCATATTTTGACACTGCATCAGTTTTTGCCATACTATGGCTCATCGGCTTTGGTATTTATGCCATTGGGCGCATCAAAAAGGAGCGCAAGTTGCGGCTGAAAATGCAGGAGGAAACCGAAATTGCGGAAGCCCGCAAGGCGGAGTTAGAGCAATTGGTGACGGAGCGCACCAACCAACTCATGCAACAAAAAGAGGAACTTGAAAAGGCGCTGGCAGAACTAAAAGACACCCAAGCCCAGCTCATCCAATCCGAAAAACTCGCCTCACTCGGTGAACTTACCGCTGGCATCGCCCACGAAATCCAGAACCCGCTGAACTTCGTCAACAACTTCTCGGAACTCAACCTTGAACTGGTGCAGGAGCTGCGGGATGAAATCGAAAAAACAGAGCCGGACAAAGCACTGGTGCAGGATTTGATGAACGACCTCAGCCAAAACCAAGAGAAGATAAACCACCACGGCAAGCGGGCCTCCAGCATCGTATCCGGTATGCTCCTGCACGCCCGTGCCAGCAGCGGCACCAAAGAGCCTACCGACCTCAACGCCCTCGCCGACGAGTATTTCCGCCTCGCCTATCATGGCCTCAGGGCGAAGGACAAAGACTTCAACGCAACCATGAAAACAGATTTTGATGAAACGGTCGGGCTTGTGCAGGTCATCCCGCAGGACATCGGCAGGGTGGTGCTCAACCTGCTCACCAATGCTTTTTACGCCGTTGCGGAGCGGAAGAAAGAAATTGGGAAATCGGAGATTCACGACAGTAAATTAGAAATTGGGAAATCGAAGATTCACGAAAGTAAATTAGGCGACACCTACGAACCAACGGTTTCACTTAGTACCAAGCGGCAAGGCGAGCGGATTTTTTTGAGTGTAAAAGACAACGGCAACGGCATTCCCAAACCCGTTTTGGATAAAATATTTCAACCTTTTTTCACGACCAAACCTACCGGGCAAGGCACGGGCCTGGGGCTTTCGTTGGCGTATGACATCGTGACAAATGGCCATGGCGGGGAGTTTAAGGTGCAGACAAAGGAAGGAGAAGGAACTGAGTTTATCGTTCAATTGCCAATATCCGGCACCAATAATTCATGATAATGAACAAAGTAAATCAACTCATCCAGTCAGTTCAGCATGCCCGCCAGTCGTATCTTGTTCGAATAGAAAAGCTAAACGAAGTGGATGCTTTATGGAAGCCTTCGCAAGACGAATGGAATGTTGCTGAAATCACCGAACACCTGTTTTGGGCCGAACAAGGCGGTATATTGGGTATGTGGAAGGTTCTAAATTCCATCAGGGAAGGGCGCACGGAGCGGAATTTTGAATCAAGGCACAAAGATTTGCCCATCGAAGAGATTATCAGGCGAACATGGCAACCTAAAGAACAAGTGCCACCCGTAGCTGCACCGCGCATGGGCGGCACCTTGGCTTTTTGGCGCTTTTCCCTCAACAGCTTGCAGGTGGTGTTGGATGGGTTTGGACAGGACATCCAGGAAGATGAATTGCGCTTGCAGGCACACCCGCATCCTATTTCCGGGCCGATGGATTTTCAGCAAAGGCTGGAATTCCTTGCTTTTCATATCAACAGGCATAAGGGTCAGGTTGAGGAGTTATTGAACAATCATAAAGGTGGAAGCCATGAATTGTTAATTCAGGCATAGAAACCAAAATGGCTTTGTGCGGTGAAATGGGAACATATTAGCAGACGAACATTCAATGGTTCGTGGAAATAAAAGAACCGGATTTATCATATACTGCGCACCGCTAAGTTCTTGGCATGGCGGCTTGCAGTAAAATCCAAAACACAACATGAAAATCTTAGTAGTTGACGACGAGCAAGATATCCGCACACTTTTTGAGCAGCGGTTCAGAAAGGAAATCAGGAACCAGGAAATGGAATTCGTTTTTGCCTATTCCGGCGAAGAAGCCTTGGTCTGCCTTGAACAGATGCGGCACGAAGCAGTATTGATATTATCCGACATCAACATGCCGGGCATGAGCGGGTTGGTGCTTTTGGGCAAAATAAAGCAAGAGTACAAAGTTCCGCCACCCGTGGTCATGATGATTACAGCCTATGGCAATACCGAAAACCTGAAAGCAGCCACGGAGTTGGGCGCTGACGATTTCCTGACCAAGCCCATTGATTTCATTGCGCTAAAAGAAAAATTAAAAACCAAATACTGATGGCAAAAATATTGGTAGTCGATGATGAGACTGACCTCGAAGTGCTCATCAAACAGAAATTTCGCCAGAAAATAAGGGAAAAGGAATATGAATTCATTTTCGCCGTGAACGGCAGGGATGCGCTGGAAAAATTGCAGCTGCACCCCGACGTGGACATTGTCGTCACGGACATCAACATGCCGGAAATGGATGGCCTCGCATTGCTCCATAAGTTGAGCGAAGCCAGCCCGCTCATTAAATCGGTGATTGTCTCCGCTTATGGCGACATGGCCAATATACGCACTGCCATGAACCGGGGTGCTTTTGACTTCATTACCAAACCCATCAATTTTGAGGACCTTTCGGTCACTTTGGAACGCACCGTCCTCCATGTTGCACAGCTTCGGGAAACCCTCAAAGCCCTAAAAGAAAACAATATCCTGCGCATGTACGTGGATGAAAACGTACTCAATTTCATGGGCAGCCGTGAATTTGAAAAATCATTGACCTTAAATGAAAACATAGAGGCCACCGTGGTTTTTATGGATATATGCAGCTTTACTTCCATCAGCGAAAACGAAGTGCCGGATATAGTCGTGAAATTGCTGAACAGCTATTTTGAAATAATGGTAGCGGAAATAGTGGCGCAGGGCGGGCATGTGGACAAGTTCATCGGGGATGCCATCATGGCCGTTTTCCGGGGCGACTTCCACCTCGACCGGGCCATTGACGCCTGCATTGCCGTCCGGGAAAAAATAGCCAGCCTACCCACCGTCAACGAGCATATTTCCTTCAAGCCGAACGTCTCCATCGGCGTCAACTGTGGGGAAATGATTTCTGGCAACATCGGTTCTGCGAGCCTCCGCCGCCTCGACTTCACGGTCATCGGCGATACGGTGAACACGGCGCAGCGCCTGCAATCCGCCGCCAAAGAGGGGCAAATCATCATCGCCCAATCCGCTTTCGACAAGGTGAAGGAATCGTTCAATTGCAAGGCCGTCGGCGAGGTGAGCTTGAAGAACAAGGCAACCCCGCTGATGTTGTACGAGGTCCTTGGTTGAGGCGTTTTTAATCCTTGCTTCGCAATGTTTGCCTGCTTTTTTTAACAATTGTCACCAAATCATTAGCGCATGAAGTCCATTCAATTCCTCCTGTTTTTCCTTGGTTTTTTGGCCTTTTCAACGCCCGTTTTGCTGGCGCAAAAAACCTACGGCAACCTCTATCACCCCGAAGCCAATGCCACGGAAGACATTGCGCAAGCAGTAAAAAAAGCCACTGCAGAAGGCAAGCACGTCATCTTGCAGGGCGGCGGCAACTGGTGCGGCTGGTGCTACAAGTTTCATGATTTCATCGAAAAGGACGCCGAACTGAAAAAGCTGCTGGACGACAACTACGTCCTGTACCACCTCAATTACTCACCCGATAACCGGAACGATGCTGCCTTCGCACAGTACGGCTTTCCGCAGCGCTTTGGCTTCCCAGTGCTCATCGTGCTGGACGGCAAGGGCAACCGCCTGCACACCCAGGACTCCGGCCTGCTTGAAAGCGGCGAGGGCTACGACCGAAAGAAAGTGGAAGGGATGCTCAAGGCATGGACGCCTTCGGCCTTAGACCCGGCCAGCTACGAAAAGCAGTAAAAAACAGCCCATCATTTTCCGGCAGTTGCCGTCAACACATCCACATCGTTCTTGATGGCAGGGATTGTCTGCAAATAAGCCCAAATCGTCGAAACCTCCTCATCGGTCAGCGCAGCGAAGGGCGTCATCGGGTAGCGCACCATGTGCCCATTGGGGCGCATCCCCTGCTTCACCGCTTTGATGAACTGCTCCTCCGTCCAGTTGCCGATGCCGGTTTCCTTGTCCGGTGTCAGGTTGCGGGTATGCACGATGTTCCCGTCTATGTCTGGCATGGGGTTGCCGCCGCTGAAATAGCCAGGTGTCTTTTCTGGCTCCATGATATTGGTGTTCTGGAAGCTGGGGCTATGGCATCCATAGCAGTCCACCTTGCCCGTTGCGAGGTATTTGCCGTAGGCCACTTTATCGGTGATGGGTGGGGCCACTATTGGTTTTTCAGGGTATGGCAGTGGTTTGAACGCAACCCTGCACAGCAATTTGGTCAGGAAAGATGGCTGTGAAGCTGGTGATACATGCTCCGAAGCGGCCAGCTCCGGCGCATCCGAACGCAAGTAAGCAATGATGGCTTGCAGGTCATGGTCAGAGAGGTGTGGGAACTTGGGCATCCAGGGCGGGGCATAACCCCCGTCACGCTTGATTCCCGTTCGCAGCAGATAAGCCAGTTCGCCGTTGGTGTAGCGGCCCGCACCGTATTGTGGGTGGTTGGTAATGTTAGCTGACCATACCTTGCCGAATTCAGCGGGCAGGTCTTGCATGTATTTGCCTTCCAAAATGCCGTCAGCACCTGATTGATGGCATTGGTTGCATACCATGCTGGCATGGCGCCTGCCTTCGGCAATCATGCTGCTGTCGGGCTTCACCAGAGGTAAGTCCGGTGATATGACCTCATATTTGGGCAGTGGGGAAAATTGGATATAGGCTGCTCCAATGGCCAGTAATATGACCAAAACGACCAATATTTTTCTGATGATTTTTATTGCTTTCATGATGTAGATTGGCTGGTGAATTGATTGAATTAAGCTGGGATATTCAGGTTTTACAGGGGTTTTAAATAAAGAAGAGGTTTTAGTATTATTACTAATAAATTGCTCCATTAGAGCATTAACTTCAAATGCGATTAGCTATAATTGACAAAATATATAGCCATAAACCCAAACGAGGAGGAGAAGCACTCAACTGGCATAGCAGTGTCGGCTTCTCCTTCAAATCAGGTTATTCAACTATTAAGAACCTGCGTTCCTCGACATGGAGAGCACATAATTTCACCATTTTTATTTGTGGAAATGCCCCAAGTCAGCCATAACGATGCTATACATTTTAGTGGAAGCATCGAAACGGATATCGTAATTGTCGGGATAGTAGCCATCCTGCTGCCATTTCTGGGGCTGGCGGATGGGGTTGCTCTCGTTTTTCTTCTTTTTTAGATAGTCAATCGTGATCATCGGTTCGAGGAAGGTCAGCTCCCCATCATATTTACCAAAGATAAAAGTCTTGGTAAAAACGCCATTGCCAGCGATTTCTGGTGAAAGCAGGTCAATGACGTGTGCGCCCATGCCCGGCACGCCGCCCGGAGTTTCAAGGTACATCGGGGGCAGGTTTTCGGCAGGCAGCGGTTTGTTGAACTGCAGGCTGTCGAATGGCCCGATGGCAGCCCGCTCTGCCTCAGTGATAAGGTAAAAATGGCAGTCAAAATGCGGCAGGTCATAAACGCCGGAAGGCTCGTGGCCGTGTTCGTTCCAGTCGAAAGTGATGTGTTTGAAGGGCGCAATGTCAACGTCCGTTGGCAGTTTCAGCAGGTACTCGTGGCCGTGCGGGTCGCCCGTTGGCAGGTTTTCGAGCGCCTTTTCGTCGAACATGAAGCCAAATTCGATGGGTTCGCCAGCCTCGTCGGTTTTCACATAAGACTTCGCCTTGCCGTCGCCGACGCTGATTTCAGGGCCGAAAAACTCGGTCTTTGGCTTCGGGTCATCGTCATCGCATGACGTAAAGGTGAAGAGGGTGGCCATCGCCAATAATAAGGCGGGCATGATTGTTTTCAATTGAAATTTAAAGGAATTCATTGATCAAAAAGGTTTGCGGTTGTTGGGGGCAAAGTTCTGTGCGCCCATTGCCCAGCAACTATTTAAAAATGGTTATTATGATTTTAAAGGATTATGGCAAAAGCGAAACGAAAATCGCAAGTACCGAAGATGTGACGATGGCCCACGCAGCCGCCGTTATTATTCGATAATATTTAAGGTTAAACATGGTTGAATGATTTATTGATGGGCATAAAAATCCCTGTCCCAGCAGCTGCCCAATTGCCGCTGGAGGCATTTTCATTTGGTTATATGCTTATGATAAAGGGAGGGTGGAAATTAGAAATTAGGAAATTGAGATATTATGGACTTAATTTCTCAATCCCCCAATTTCTCAAAACTCCACCTCCAGCAGCGTCTTCACCTGCCGTTCGTTCATGCTTTCCGGCATGAGGCGTAGGATGCTATTGCGAAGCGTGGCCAAAATTGGATTATTCAACTGCGCAATTTTCCCCAATTGCCACGAGCGGTTCACGATGAAGCTCGTGCGTTTCAGCCGGACCTGCTCGAAGTCACGGAATGCGGCTTTTGGGTCACTGATTTTAGCCATCATCTTGCCCAAAACGGCGGCGTCCTCAATGGCCTGGCAAGCGCCCTGCCCCATGTTCGGCGTGGTGGCGTGGGCAGCATCGCCGAGCAGCAGCACCCGCCCGAAGGCGAATTTTTCCACGGGCGAAAAATCAATGATGTCGTTCCAAAGAATCTTACCCGGCTCGGTAGCCCCAATGATTTCGGGCACTGGAGCATGGAAATCACGGAAGATTTCCAGCAGTTCCGTTTTGCCAACGGCTGCGAAGCGCTCGTCCTTTTGCTTTGGCGCATTGAGGCAGGCGAACCAGTAAACACGTCCACTTGTGAGCGGTACGATGCCGAACCGCTTGCCGAGGCCCCAGGTTTCGGAGGCAGTTTTCGGATTTAGACTTGGCAGGTTTTCAAAACCTGGCAAGTCTTTGTGGCCGGAAGTCACGCCCCGCCAGCAAGTGTAGCCGGCATACCGAATTTTGCTCTGCGGCAGCAGTTTCTCCCGGAAAACGGAGTGGATGCCATCGGCGGCAATCACATAATCGGTCGAGGTTTCCGAGCCATCGGCGAAGCGGATATGCTCGCAGTTGCCGTCCGAGCGAAAGTCCCAGACCCGCTTGTTGAGGTGTACCTGCACGTCGGGGATTTGCGCCAGCAGCACCCGCTGCAAGTCCGCCCGGTGTACGCTGAAATTGCTGATGGTCTGAAGGTTGTGGTTGATGGCGATGTTGTTCGTCTGCGTGATCAAGCGACCTTTTGGGTCCAAAACCCGAAAACCTTCCAGCACGTTGCTGACGGCCAGCACTTCGTCCTTCACTCCAATTTGGTCGAAAGCAGCGACCGCATTGGCGGCTAGTGCCAAGCCAGCTCCGGCTGCCTTCAGTTCGGGGCTGCCCTCGAAGATTTCGAGGTCGAGGTCGGGGCGGTATTTGCGGAGCGCAATGGCGGTGGTGAGGCCACCGATGCCTGCGCCGATGATACTGATTTTCATTGGAAATGATTGATGTGAGGATGAAGTCAGGATGCAACTTCAACCTCAATATTGTTGCGCAAACTTTGCGGTGTTGGTTGTGTTTGGTCAAACGGCACTGGTTCCGGCGCTCCCTCGAATTTTGTGTACTTGCCCAGCAATTTTCCGAAGAACAGAACAACTGGGAAAACCACTTTTTTCACAAAGTTCGGGATTGACAGCATGTCAAATTCCGAACGGTAGCGGTTGAGCAGGTAAGCAGCGTCGAATATGCCAGGGCGCTTGCCGCCGTTGGCTTCTATTGACTTGAATAATTCTGTCAGGAAATATTCCATGTTGTACACCGGTTTGACCCAAGCTGTGCAAACGAGCGGCTCCGTTCCAGCGTTCCAAAACTTGTGCGGCACGCCCGCTTTGAAGGTGGCACCCTCGCCCGGGCCGAAGTATTTTGGTGCCTCGCCAAGCAACTGTACGCCCATTTTTCCTTGCACGACCGACAGGTGTTCGTCCTGAATATGGTGGACGTGCATCGGTGGCCCGGAATTCGGCTGGACGAGGTTTTCGCCTTCCAGCCATTCGCCTGTTGGGTCTTTGACAAGGCGCGTGAAAGTGAGCAGTTCGCCTGCCCCGTTTGTGATGGTATGCGGATGTTGGTATTGCATGATAGTTGGATTTTTATTGGTTGGAAGTTAATTGCCTTCGTTGTACGACTTCATTGCTTGCAGATAATTCGCTTCCCAATATGCCGCATGATTCGTCAATTCCTTTGATTTTTGGCTCAATTCCAGCGCAATGCCCAACAGCGATGCCTCAAATCCGAGCAGCGGTTGTTCTGTGTTCGTGCCTTCCATCATGTCCTTGGCCGAGGTGCCGCCATAGATTTTAGCGCTGTTTTTGCGAAGATAGTCGAGGTATTCCGTGACGAACTGCTGGTATTTTTCACGCAGGGCTTTCAGTGCCGCAGTGCTTTGTTTCAGTTCCTGTTGCGCCTGTTCGAGGTGCAGTTTCGCCTCCTCTTTTCGGAGCATTACCACCTGTTTTGGGTCGTGGTCGTGGCCATATTCGCCCAGTTCCACCATCGGGATGGCCTCGTAGCGCAGGCCGATTTCCTCCGAGATGACCTCGTGCGACCGGCCCGATTGCTCGATACCTAAGAATTGCTGGCTGGCCGCCGTACCGATTTCGCCCAGCCTTTGCTGCCATTCCACCAGCTTCATTTGTATTTCTTGGGCATTGCGAATCCTGTCTGCCTGCGATTGTTGCGCAGCAACCGTTTCCTGGTGCGCCTTCACTTGCTCGGGCGTCATGGCTGCTGGCGTATCGTTCGCCATGTATTTGCGCAGTTCGGCCTCTTTTTCGGCGTAGCTCATTTTTTCGAATCGCTTCGCAAAAGCTGGGTCTGCGATGATTTTCTGGTACAGCGCCGTCATGCCCGCCGACTGCATACCGTTGGCGGCGAAGGGGTTGGTCTGGTACTGTGTGGCAGCTTGCAGGGCGGCGGCTTTGGCTTCTTCGGGGCTCATTTTTGTCACCTTGTCGAAGCCACCCATGCCTGCAATGATGGGGCTTTGGTTTGCCATGTCCGCTGCCTGCTGGCGGTAGGCCGCTTCGTCGTTAATGCCAGCTTGTGGTGCCATTTTTTGCTTCGCAAAATCTTGGTAAACCGTGATTTTGGCGTTCACCTTATCCTCAAAAGGTTTGTAAAACAAGTCCATCGAGGCATGGTCGGGTTGCAGCGGGTTGGCACCGTAGGCTCTTTTTGCCGCTTCTGCGGTAGTGGTCGGCAGTCCGGGCACTTCCTTGATGATGGTGTTGATTTCAGCGTTGCCGAGTACGGCGTGCTGGGCTTTCAATTCAACCAACCTCAAAAAGAACATGGCCAAAACCGTAAAAGCGATAAGCGGAAATTCGGATTTTGTTTTCATTTGGATAATTATTTAGTGCTTTAATTGCTTTAATTAAATTGATGGCACAAAATTGCTGCAACATGAAATGTTAAGCCAGCGATTATTGCATGAGTTGATAAAATGGGGGGATGAATTGTGGTTGTATTAAAGCCCATTATTTAATCCCTTTTATAAGCTCAATTAATAGGTGGCACTGGCGCAGGTACCACATTGCTAACAGCTGGTATTGATTGCAAGTAGGCGTATATGGCCGACAAGTCATCGTCGCTCAAATTTTTGTAAACAAACCAGGGCATTGGGGGCAATAAGGGCCTGCTGCCGTCCAATCCTTTGTACTTGCCCTCCCGAATGGCCTTGAAAAACTGCTCTTCCGACCAGTTGCCGATGCCCGCGTCGTCCGGGGTGAGATTAGCGGCGAAGCTGGTGCCCCAAGGCCCGGTGGAGCTCGTCTGGCCCATGCTGAAAAGCACATAGTTTTTTAGCACCGACGGGTCAGCTATGGGTGCAAGCTGCTCATTGGCGGGGTGGCCCGATAGGCGGCGCTTTGGGTCAGGTGCCGGACCTTGTGGCGTCATGACCTTAGGGGAATGACAGTCGTCGCATCCCATCGTGTTCACGAGGTATTTGCCACGTTCGACCTTCATTTCGGGTGTCATTTTCACGGCTTGTGGTTCAGGGGCGTCCATTTCTTTTTTTGAACAACTGGCTATGAAAAGACCGAGCAATATTGCCGTTGTGAGGATGGAAATTGTTTTCATGATAATTGGTGATTTAAGCTATTTAATTAAATTAAAGAATAAAGAATCGGGTGGTTTGAGGAAAAGGCCTGATGCAAGGCGGGGCCTGTCACAGCCCCGCCCGCATAGGTTCATTTCACCATTAATCTCTTTTAAAGGTCACGGTAAACGTATAAGTCAATTCTTCCACGGTAATCTCGTAATTGGCTTTGAAGGTTTTGTCCGCCAAGGATTCAATGTTCCAGCTTTCCGTTTCGCCGTCGGTGGTCACGGACAGCACTTTTTCGTCGGTGCTGAACGCCCAGGTACCGCTCGTGGTCTGTGGGTCTGTCGTCTCACATTTGCTGGGGCCTTCGTCGAAATTGACCGTGCCAGAAGTCTTGAAAACGGTGAGGTCGTCTTTAATGCAGGCCGGGAACTGCGCATAAAGATTGGTCACGGGTGTGCCGAACCAATCAAATGCGGGGTCGGAGGTAAAGGCTGTTAGTTTCCAGGGACCGCCGGTCAATACTTCCGAATTGTCGGGCTTGTCCTTGTCCTTTTCGCAGCTCGTCATGCTGAGGGTGGCCAATAGGCCACACATGGCCACGAGGGCCTTCATTGAGATTGATTTCATTGTCGAGTGATTTAAAAAAAAATGGTTAATGAAAAATTGATTGATTTAACAATTGGTTTTTAAAGGGTAAAAACTGTCCTTTTGTACCCCGGCAGCACCCACTTTCTCGGACAGATACGGTGGGCACTACTGGGGGCGGACAGGGTTTCGTTGTTTTAAACTAGCTCAGGAAGATGAAAAATTGAGTTCAAGTGCTTCGGCAAAAGCGGTCAGGTCGGCCAAGAATTCTACCCGGGTTATTTTGTCCTCCTCATTGAAACTAAATAGTTGTGTAACCCTGATTTGAAAGGCTTTCCCTCCCTTAATCGTCCTGCCGCTCGACCAGCCGATAGCCACCACTTTGTTGCCACAGGAATAAACTTCGTCCAAGGTGATTTCCGATAAAATGCTCTGCGAGACATTTACCATATAATTGCCGACACCTTGCAGCCCGTGGTAATTGCCGCCCCAAGGCAGCACTTCTGGCTCCACGATGGTGATGTCAGAGGCCAACATAGCATATAAGTCGGTCACATCCTTCACCATATGTGGGGAAAAGTAATTGTAGATTGCCTTTTCACGTTGTGTTTTCATTTGATAAATTGTTTTCAAAAGTTTTTAAAAAAGTCGGGTGAAATTATTGAGCATTGGTCATTAAAGGTTGTTTAACATTGACGTTCATCTGATGCTGCAAAGATG
Organism: Saprospiraceae bacterium; assembly: GCA_031426435.1. GTDB lineage: Bacteria > Bacteroidota > Bacteroidia > Chitinophagales > Saprospiraceae > UBA6168. Next base: position 14,703 of record JANPLH010000327.1, read on the forward strand.
GGGTTGCTTCCAGTTCCTTTGAAATCGCATATCCATGTGAAAGACGATTTTTGAACTACGATTCTATCACCCAAATGGATTAATGAATGTCAATAAAACAAGGCTTTTTTAAGCTAATTATAATTCTTTGTTTCTTTCTCCACCTTTGTTTTAGTATCGAAATATGAACTCCTAAATAGGACGAATCAATATATCCATAAGTTACTTTCAGGTGTTTTTTTTTTTCAAAATAAGCAGTTGGATTAATTGCTTATCACTTTATGTTGCTGCCGGAACGTTTTCCGTTACTTTCATGTGATGATACAAAAATGATGGGGTTCGATGTGGGATAAAAGCGGTATTGTTATGAGTTGATAAAAACAGGGAATGAAATGGTGTTTATTCAATCCATGTCCTTCATGAATAATGGCTTTCTTGTTAAAATGAAAACCGTTTGTCCAAAAAGGTAGTATTCTTTTCAATAGGGCGAGGTGTCAAACCCGCCAGCGCCGGAATAGGCGGGTTTGATAACCAACCGCCCTCTCGAAAAACGACGTGTTTTAAATATTAACTTAATGTGTTGAAGGCATTCAGGCACTTTATTTTTATAAGAAGGCCCTTATTCAAGGCATGGTTATGATACAGCTTGTTTTATACAATCCTTTCTTTCAACGCCTTCAGGACCGCCTCCGTTTTTGAGTTCACCTGCAGCTTCTCGTAGATATGCCGGATATGCGACCGCACCGTATCAATGCTGATAAAATGCTCGTCGGCAATAAGCTTGTAAGAATAGCCCTTTACGAGGCTTTTCATGATTTCAAGTTCCCGAGGTGAGAGGTCATAGTCCTTCGACTGGGCAACGGGCTGCTCCTGCTGGAAGAAATGCAGTACCCGCCGGGCAATGCTCGATGTCATCGGGGAGCCGCCCTTGTGTACGTCGTGGATGGCGGCAATTATTTCGGTCGGTGAGGTGCGCTTAAGTAGGTAGCCCGAAGCCCCATTGCGGATGGCCTGGAAAATCCGGTCCTCGTCCTCAAAGACGGTGAGCATGAGCACCTGCGTCTCGGGGCGCAGTGACTTGACGACTGGCGTGGCCTCTATCCCCGTCCTTCCAGGCATGTCTATGTCCATCAGCACCACGTCGGGCTTGAGGCCGGGGATTTGCATTTCGAGGTTGCTGGTGTCGGGGAAGCCCCCGACGAGCTGCAAGCCCGGCGTTGCCTGCAACAGAAAGGTCATTCCCTCCCGCAGGTCACGGTTGTCTTCGTAAAGGAGTATGCGGATTTTTGTTTCCATGCTGCAAAATTGATAAGGATTTAGTGCTTTGGGAATAGCATAAAGGAGTGAAATGATAGTGGGGTGAGCGCTTGGGCATTATCCAAACTTATTCGCTCACAAGTTCACCCGCAATTCCACCCTCGTCCCCTCGCCCGGCTTTGAGGCAATCTCCACTTTCCCGCCGATGTCCTCAGCCCGTTGGCGCATATTTTTCAGGCCATTGCCGCCCCCAGCCACAGAAGGGGGACTGTCAGGTTCAAAGCCCTTCCCGTTGTCCGTGATATTCATCAGCAGCAGGCCGTTTTTCAGGGCGAGAAACAAATGCACCTCACTGGCCTCGGCGTACTTGGCGGCATTGTTCACCGCTTCTTTGAAGATGAGGTACACATTGCGGCGCTGCTCCGGCTTTAGCTGTTTGCCTGAAAAATCCTCGTTTACGTGCGTTGTGAAACGCATGCCCCGGGCCTCCAGCAGCCGTAGGCCGAACTCCGTCATGCGGGCGGCGAGGTCTTCGAGGTGGTCGTTCTTGGTCTTCATCGCCCAGATGATGTCCTGCATGCTCTCCGAGAGCGAGTTGGCGCTGTCGCTGATGCGCTGGAGCACAGGCGTCACGGTTGGTTTTTCGTCGCCCAGTTGTTGCTTCGCAAACTCGCTGAAAAAACGGATGCTGCTAAGGGTGCTGCCCATCTCGTCATGGAGGTCGCGGGCGAGGCCCTCCCGAAACCTTTCCAATCGGGCCTGCTGTTGCCGACGGATTTTGAGGACGCCTGCCACCATGCCACTGACCACCAACAACATAAAAACCCGGAACCACCAAGTTTGGTGGAACGGTGGCCGCACCCTGATTTCGAGCGTAGTTCCCTGCTCGTTCCAAACGCCATCGTTGTTGGCGGCTTTCATGCGCAGGTGATAAGTTCCGCCGTTGAGGTTGGTGAACGTGGCCACCGGTCGGTCGGTGTACACCCAGTCCTTGTTGAATCTTTCGAGCAGGTAGGCGTAGCGGTTGCGCTCCGGCTGGTTGAAGTTGAGCGCCGCAAATTCGACCTCAAAAAAATCCTCGCCAGGGTTCAGCACAAGGAACGTATCACGGTCAACCTTTTCCAAATTCGACGAAAAAAGCCCCAGGCCCCAGGTAATGCTGGTTTGTGTGCGCAGTTCCCGCTCCTTGTTCATCACTCGGATGGAAGTGATCGCCACGGGCGGCGGCTGCTCGTTGTGCCGCAGTAGGTTGGGGTAAAAAAAGTTGAAGGCATTCTGAAAGCCCACGAATACCTCGCCCGCTGGCGTGACGCTGAGAGCATCGGTCATCGTGTTGCTGAACAGGCCATCGGCCTTTCCGTAGTAGCTGAACTTGCCGCTCACGGGGTCAAAACAGTGCAGCAGGTACTCGGAATTGAACCAAATGCGCCCCAGTTTATCCTCTATGAGAAAACTAAGGCGGCTGGTTTTCAGGCCATTGTCAGTGGTAAAACGACGCAGCAACTTCCCCTCTGAGTCCAATTCGAAAAAGGTCTCGTGAAAGGCGGCGTAGATGCGCCCATTTTCCCCCGCCTCCACAGCGCCGCAGGCATTGTAGGTGGATTTGCCGGGGTAGCTGAACTGTTTCGACTCCCCGGTGGCCGGGTCAAAACGGATGAGGCTGCTCTCGCCACCAGCCAGCCAAAGCCGCCCCTGTTTGTCCTCCGATATTTGCCGAACGCCTAAGTTGCCACGGCCGTTGACCATTTTTTCGTTGAAAAAAGCCTGCTCCATCCGGTCTGTTTTGGGATTGTAGCGGTACAGGCCCTCCCTCGCCGAGCCGAACCACAGGTTGCCTTTGCGGTCCTCCATCCCGCACCAGATGAGTGGGCTTTTGATGTTGTCCTTGAAAATTTTTTGATAATCCTTCCACTCGCCCGTTAGTGGGTTGTAGCGTCCCATGCCGTTGTTCATGCACCCCCAGAGGTAGCCCTTGCTGTCTTGGAACAGGCTATAAATACCTTGGCCCGTGAAATTGGATGCGGTCGAACTCATGCGCACGGCCTCCCCCGTGGCCTTGTTCCATTGGTACAGCCCAGTGCCCCAAACGCCCACGTAGTAGCGCTGTCCAGTGGGGTCGGTATTGTCCTGCGCCACGCCAGAGACGAGGCTGAACTGCCCCATGTCTGGGGCCTGCGGAATCACCGCCCGCCCGAACCGAACGGAGGCCGGGGCATGGCGTTCCAGCCCGATTTCGGTACCCATCCACACATCGCCATTGTCTGTGTCCTTCAAGAAATGCCGGATGAGGTAATTGTTGTGGGTGTACGGGTCGCTCAGGTCGGGCTTGAACTCCGTAAACTGGTAGCTGTCGGGGTAATAAACCCCCAAGCCGTGGTTGCCGCCGCCCACCCAGAAGAAGGGCCGGTTACCTGCCGTCTTGTCGGGCAGGATTTGCTGCGCAAGCGTATTCGGAAAACCAGTTTTGACAAATTCGTCGAGTTCTGGCGTGTATTTCCAGATGCCGTTGAACCAAGTGCCCGCCCAAATACCCCCGGCAGCGTCTTGCACCACACAGAGGCTGCTCGCATCCAGGAACGGCTCACGGGGGTTCACGCCCTTGAACAATTTCAGCTCCTTGGTAACGGTGTCGAAGCGTCGGAGGCCACTGTTTACCATCCAAATACGGTCTCGTTCATCCATCAAAATCCCAAAATAGCCGGGCACGTTCTGCTCCGTTTTTTGAAAAAAAACGGGCTTGTCCGTCTTGGGGTCAATTTGGTAGATGCCACGTTCTGCGGTCGTCCAAGCCGCGCCCTTGGAATCGAAGGCTACGGGAGTGGCGGCAGCGTTCCGGAGCAGGGTATCCGCATTTTCGGGGAGTGGTATGCGCACGATGTCGAGCCAGAAGGGGTCGAGCTTGCACAGGCCGTCGTCAGTGGCAATCCAGAGCCAGCCATCGGGGGCGAGGGTGATGCCGACTATGTGGTTGTTTGGGATGCTGTTCTCGTTGTCAGGCTCGTGCCGGAACACCTTGAAGTTGCGGCCATCGAAGCGGTTCAGCCCGTTCACCGTGCCGACCCAAAGGAAGCCGAGCTTGTCCTTGACAATGCAGTTGACGTTGTCGTTGCTCAGGCCCTGGTCGGTGGTGTAGTGTAGCAGCGCTGCGCTTGACGGCTGCGCTACCACCCCCCTGCATGTTAAGGTGATACAAAGTAAAAGTATGGGACGAAGGCTTTGCATGGTGCAAATCTCCTTTTCCTTTGGGGAAAACAAAAACGAACATGCCATTTCTGGGAAAAAATGACATGTTTATGCGATGCCTTTGGGTTGGGGTAAACTGCTAACCGTCACTTCCCCAACCACACCTTAAAATCCGCCACCCGCTCCCGGCTCACGGTCACTTCCTCCGGCTCTTGGGGCTTTAGGTGCAGCTTCAGGCGGTTGTTGAAAAACGGGTGTATCTCATGCACGGCAGGCACACTGAGGATGAACTGTCGGCTCACCCGAAACCAGTCCCGTGGGTCGAGCATGGCCTCGATTTCGTCCAAGGTATATTCCACGAGGTATTTTTGCCCCGCATTGTTTTTGAAAAAATTGACCCTGCCCTCCGACCAGAAATAGGCGATGTCGGCTACTTCCACCGTCACATATTTTTGGAGGTACTTGACTAGGAAACGGGTGCGGTACTCCTTTGCGGCAGCGCCGCCGGAGAGGGTCATCAGCAGGCTTTCGATGCTGGCGGAAATGGGGTTCACGTCCCTAGCGTACTGGTGCTTCAGCTCCCGAAATTTCTCGATGGCCGCCGCCAAGTCCTCCCGTTGCACGGGTTTCAGCAGGTAGTCCACGCTGTTGACCTTGAAGGCTTGCAGCGCAAACTCGTCGTAGGAGGTGACGAAAATGATGGGGCTTTTGACCTTCGTACGCTGGAAAATCTCGAAGCTCTGCCCGTCGGACAGCTCTATGTCGAGGAAAATAAGGTCGGGCACCGGGTTGGCCTCCAGCCATTCGACCGCCGTCCGGATGCTGCCAGCCGTGCCAACGACCTTTACATCGAAAGCAACTTCTGAGAGCAGGCGGGTGAGTTTTTTTACGGCGAGGGGTTCGTCTTCTACGATAAATACTTGCATGGTTGGCGATTTATTTGATTCAATTTATTTATCCGATTGAAAAACAAGTTTCAGCGCTGCAAAATCAAAGGCCAAGCCCACTGTTTCAACTCCACTGCGTACCCAATTCATCGTTGACCATTCCGACCAAGCTGCTTTGATTGCATCGAGGTTTGTTGTTATCGGAAGGGTAAACATGATTTCATTCCGTGGGTAAAAAAAACCAAAAGTGAACACATCCACTGCGACTGCAAATATCAAAGCTGCTCCGCAATAAATACGGGCCGTTTTGCCCAATTTCCAACAAAAAACAAGTGCAAGTAGGGTCAATACCTGATTAATGGGGGATAGAATCCGAAAGAAATTTCCGGGGTTTACGTTGCTGAAATAATCCCTTGCCGTCTGGATGGATGCAGGGATATTGCTACCCCAACTTACGGCATCAATCATCGAGTTGTAAGTGTTCACGAACAGCAAACCTGAGGTAAAAGTGGTTGCCAAAATAATGGCTGTGTTGCGAATCATTGTTTTCAATTTTAAAGGTTTATAAAAAATGGTTTGATTTAATGCACCAATCCCAATGCCAGCGCCAAGAACCCAAAGCCCCCAAATATCGCATGAACCACGATAGATATGCTGGTATTCTGCCGGATATGAACGATGGCCGGGAGGATAAAAAGCAAGGGCAGGCTAGACAACACCAGCCCCAAGCCCATTGGCAAGTGCCATATAGACCAAAATATGCCTTGCACGAACCAGGTCCATTTTCCGTTCAACAGCTCCTGCCGGGGTTGGATATAGCCCCGCCATAAAAATTCTTCCCCGAAAATATTGAAGAAAAAATAGAGCGGCCACACAGCCAAAATCCAAAGATGGTGGCTTTCCAAAGGCATATTTTTGAAAAAAAACGGGGTGGCGTTCCATCCCATGCTGGGCATCAGTACTTTGGCTATCAGGAATGAACACAGCGACAGCAAAACAAAGCTTCCCACTGTCCAGGCCCAGTCCGTGCGGGTCAATTTTTTGACGCGCATCCGCACCAATATATCTTTTGACCGATACGAGCGGATATCACGTCCAGCTAAATAAATAGCCCCCAAAAACATGGGCACCAGCACCAACAAGCCGACGCTCAAGAAATAGCCAACTTCGATAGGCATCCAGTTTTGGCCGTCCAAAAATGGTATCTTCAACCGACATGCGATTAAATTGAGCAAAGTGGGTAAGCCAAAAAGCGCAATCAGTTCGGGCCAGGCCATTGGTCTTAGTTCGCTTTCTCTGGTCAATTTTATGGGTATGGAAACTGTTTCCATTAGTCGAGGTTTTGATTTGAAAATATAGTTCAAAATTGAATGCTAAATGGCTCGTGCGCTAATCCAAACAGCATGAACTGTAAATAACGGTGAACGAACCGCCATTTTAAACCATTGGCAACGACACTGAAAAAACCTTTCCATCCTCCATCACCTCAAAACCCACCACCCCGAGTAAATGGTACCGCTCCCGCAGGTTCTCCAGCCCCACCTGGTTGGAGAGCGGCTTGGTGCTTTTGCGCTGCATATTGTTCCGCACGAGCAGTGCATGGCCACTTTCCAGTATCTCGACTTTCAAGGGTTTTTCGGGGCTGATTTCGTTGTGCTTCACGGCATTTTCCACCAAGACCTGCAAGGCGAGGGTGGGCAGTTTTTTATCCAAAACGCCTTTGTTTACTATTATTTCCAATGAAATGCCCGTGTCGTGGCGGGTCTCCAGCAGGTGGAAATAGGAGCGGATGAAGCGCAACTCATCGGCGACAGTGGCCAGTTCCTGCTCGTTGGAACGGAGCAAGTAGCGATAGACGTTGGAAAGCTCGTCCACGAAGTCCTCCGCCCGGCGGGGGCTTTCGCTGATGAGCGAGGAGAGGACGTTGAAACTATTGAACAAGAAGTGAGGATTGAGTTGGTTCTGAAGGCTGCGGAACTGGCTTTCGAGGGTCAACTTTTCCAGTTCCTCAGCCTCGGAGATGGCTTCCTTCCACTTGCCAAAATAAGTAATACCCTCGTATATCGTGGCGAAAAAGAAAGAAATCGTGATGGAGATGATGAGGACGGTATAAAATAGCTTATCCGAAAGCACAAGTTCAGGATATGGCAATCTCCGCAAAATGTACTGGGTTAATGAATTGGAGCCCAATGTAAAAAACAAGTATCCCAAAAGGCTGACGGCGACCCGTTTTGGCCAATCGTCCAATTTTTTGAAACGCTTCATCATGGTTCTAAGCACCCAGTTATTGCCAACTGCAATGACAAGCCCCATGAAAAACCAAGGGATGCTCATTTTGACTAAATTCTGCCAAGACTCGAAGTAAACTTTGCCGTAAAAGAAATAGCTTATACCTACGGTAATTGGTAAATGCAGCACCACTTCGGGCAAATATTTATTGAAAAAAATGCGCAGCCGTTCCTTCATGATATGGAGTTGTTTTGGGTAAATGGGATATATAATTGCAATTGGTCTGACTGTACCTCCTGTCTGGCCCCGTGCGCTTCCAACTGCCGCCAGTCGTGGTCCGACGCTTCGAATGAAAGCGTTTTGGGCTGCTGGTCGCAGGTGATTTGCAGTTGTTTTTCAAGCAGTTTTACCTCGATTTTCAGGGGCAGGTTTTGGGTGCGGACGAGGTAATCGAGGGCATTTTGTAGGGTCAGAGTTGGGAGGGTCTGGTCGAGGCTCGCCGGGTCGGGCGATGTCGTTGTTGAAAGCGAAAACGCCCCTTCTTCAAAGCGGTTTTTCAATAAAAAGGAGTAGGAATCGGCGAATCGAAGCTCCTCGCCCAGCGTTGACAAGGGCTGCCGGGCAGCTCGCAGCAGGTAGCGATAGACCTTTGAAAGTTCGTCAACGATGTGCTCCGCCTTGGGTGCATCCTCGCCGATGAGGGCGGAGAGGGTGGTGAGCGAATTGAACAAAAAATGAGGGTTCACACGGGTTTTCAGGGCGTTGAGGCGCTGCTGGACTTGCTGTTTTTTGAGGGACTCGGCACGCTGCAAGGTGAGTTTGTAGTTGTTGAAAAAATAAAGCGCTTCGTAGACTCCTCCCAAAACCACCCAAAAAATGAAAGAAGTTAAAGTATTGTTTCGAAGCCCTACCCAAGTCAGGGTTTTGAAAGGGGCAAAACCGAGCCAGTCAATGACTCCCAGCAAAACGACATGGAAAACAGCTACCAATACCGCCCAGCCGCAGAAGGTAACAAAAATACGCCAAAGGGTATCCTCCAAACTTGGAAAGCGGCGGCGGACGCCGAGAATCATCAAACGTCCGACCTCCCAAATCAGGATGGTAAAAACAAAGGCGCAGGCGGTGAATTTCCACCACAAATCCCACCTGTCAGGGTAGTAAAAAGGCATCTGCGAAAGCGTCGCTAACGGCACCGAAATGGGTATGCCGACAAGCCTGAGCCATTTATCGTTGAGCCTTTCGGCAGATGTGTCTGACATGGCATTAGATATAATTCAGCCAAAAGCATTGATAAGCCGTTTGGCTACATGAAATAAGTTTTTACCCCAGCATTGGCAGCAAAACGCTGAATGTTTTCCTATCTTCCTCTACTCCAAACCCCTCCACGCCCAGTAGCTTGTACCGCTGCCGCAGGTTCTCCAGCCCGACCCGGTTGGACGGCGGCTTGGTGCTTTTGCACTGGATATTGTTCCGGACGAGGAGCAGGGAACCATCTTCCAATAGCTCGATTTTTAGCGGTTTTTCGGGGCTGATTTCGTTGTGCTTCACGGCATTTTCCACCAAGACCTGCAAGGCGAGGGCGGGCAGTTTCTTATCCAAAACAGCTTTGTTTACCTCGATTTCCAAGGTAATGCCTTTGTCGTGGCGGGTCTCCAGCAGGTGGAAATAGGAACGGATAAAGCGCAGCTCCTCGCCCACGGTGGCAAGCTCCTGTTCGTTGGAGCGGAGGAGGTAGCGATAGACGTTGGACAGCTCGTCCACGAAGTCCTCCGCCCGGCGGGGGCTTTCGCTGATGAGGGAGGAGAGGACGTTGAAGCTGTTGAATAGGAAGTGCGGGTTGAGCTGGCTCTGAAGGCTGCGGAACTGCGATTCGAGGGTCAGCTTTTCCAGTTGTTCGGTCTCGATGACGGCTTCTTTCCATTTTTTAAAATAGATAAATGCCTCGTATGCTATCAACATGCAAAGCGTGACCGTGAGCGCAATGAGCATCGTGCTGAAGTATCTTTCGTCGGGCGGATGAATTTCCGGGAACGGCAATTTTTTTAAAGCAAACCAAACCAGATTGAAAAAAACGAACATAAAGATGCACCCGCTAAACAGGTGGGCGAAGATGCGTTTGCCTGTCTGGTCTATGCGTTTGAACCGCTGCTCTGTGATGCGGCGCAACCACTCCGAGCTGATGCCCATGCAAATCGCCACCATTTGCCAGGGGATGGTCATTTTGACGAAATTTTGCCAGGAAGCAAAGTAGGCTTCCCCGTAAATCAAGTAGATGAAGCCCATCACCATCGGCGGGGCGAGCGTGAACTCGGGCCAATTGTTTTTCAAGATAAGGCGCAGTTTTTCCTTCATATCGTGGCGGGGTTTTGTGAAAACGGGATTTCGAGCAGCAATCGGCCAGCGCTGCTGCGCTGGCTGGCACCGTGATTTTCAAGGTATCGCCAGTCGTTGTCCGGGGCATCGAACGAGATGGTCTTGGGGCGGTCGTCGCAGGTGATTTGGAGGTGTTTTTCGAGCAGTTTCACCTCGATTTTTAGGGGCAGGTTTTGGGTGCGGACGAGGTAATCAAGGGCGTTTTGCAGGGTCAGGGATGGCAGGTTTTGGTCGAGCTCGGCCAAGTTAGGAGGTAACTTCAAGTTACCTCCTAACTTTGTTTCAAGCAAAAACGCCCCATCTTCAAAGCGGTTTTTCAACAAAAAGGAATATGATTCGGCGAATTGAAGCTCCTCGCCCAGCGTCGCCATGGGCTGCCGGGCTGCCCGAAGGAGGTAGCGATAGACCTTGGAAAGCTCGTCCACGAAGCGCTCCGCCATGGGCGCATCTTCGCCGATGAGCGCCGACAACGTGGTCAAAGAATTGAACAAAAAATGAGGATTCACACGGGTTTTCAGGGCATCGAGGCGCTGTTGTGCTTGCTGTTTCTTGAGGGATTCGGCTTTTTTGACGAAGTGTTTGTATTGGTTGAAAAAATAAATGGCTTCATAAAGCCCACATATAATGATGATGACAAAAAGTGAACATAAATAATCGGTCAGCCAGATTTGGAAAAAACTAACCCCGGCAAATGCCGCCAGCCCGATTGCCACAATTGCCCAGGCATTGATGGCCTGCCAAACGCCCATGGTCAGGATAATCAAAAAAAGCATCCAGAAAATGCGCTTTTTCGTCAGCGACAAATCCGGGAAGCGGCGGCGGGTTCCGAGAATGATGATTCGGGAAAACTCCCAAACCGAAGCCGTGAACACTAAGCTGATGAGGGCATATTTCCACCATAAATCCCACCTGCCGGGAAAGAAGACAGCCACCTGAGACAAGGTGAACGCCATCACCGAAAGCGGGATGCCGAAAATGCGTAAGTACTTGTCATTAAGGGTATTAGCTGGTTCGTTTGACATGAGGTCAAATGTAGCACAACCGGAAATACAAGCAAGCCTGGTGAGGCACGAACTGTCATTTTCGCTGCATCAACTGTCATTTCATACTTGATAAACTGGCCGGTACCCCAACAGCCGGGCAAGCGGCGATAACAGGCCGAACACCAGTTTTTGTACCCAAAAAGTTGGCTTCGCAAGGCGAAACGCTTGGGAAAAATGGCGCATCGTCAAGGCTACTTGAAATAGGTTGGGTGTGCCTTTTTCGTTGGTTTCCCCAGCATTGCCGAGCGCTGCCAAGGTTTCAAAAAACGCCTCACTGTCCAATGCCGGGGTCACAACCCAGTGCATCACCGCAGACTGCTCGCCACTGTTCCACATGGAGTGTACGGTGTTCGGTGGGACCTTCAGCGAATCACCCGCCTTCAAGATCGATAGTTTCCCGTTTATCCGAATGGACATTTCGCCGGAAAGCAACTTGAAGTATTCTGTTTGCAATGGGTGGTAATGCGCTGGCGGTTCATGGGAATGCGGGCAGTAAGTTACTTCCATTTCGAGGCGTTCGCCATTGGTTTCCTTGGCAGTTCGGCGCATGATGTACTCGTGGCCGGTCTTGGTGTTGTGGATGATTTTCATTTGGTTTAATTGTTTTTATTTACGCTCCCGCATCCAAATCACCCCCACCCATATTGCCCAAATTGGCTCGAACAGCAGGTAGAAATTCAGCCCGATTTCAGATAAAATATGCACCTCGAAGGTATTCCCCAGTGCATCAAGGATGGCGGAAACGCCCAACAGGATAGTCAAGTAATAAAGCAGTTTTCCTTTTGACTTTATCACTGGCGCAGCGCCGAGCATAAAAATGCCGAATATGCCCATTTCCAGCAAGTTCCAAATCCCATTGTTAACGATATGGTAAACGAGCAGGAAATTGCTTTTCAATTCCGGTTGCAGCGCAATATCAGCGTTTAAATATTCCCGCAAATAATGGGTTCCCGTTGCCGCCAATATCGCTGCACCGATAGCGCCCATGACTGTGTAAGCAATGCCGCCGGTGGCATATATATTCCGCCAGGGCGTCTCCATCTTTTCATAAATATAAAAAACGGCAGGCACAAAAAGCAGGTAATAACCCCATATATCGGTTATCATTCCCCATCTGAAAAACTCGGCTTGGGAGCTTTGTAAGCCCTCAAAAATCAAGGTAGGTTTTGTGAAAGCATCAAAATTATAATTGACCGCCAGTACCAATAAGGTGTTGCAAATAAAGGCGATGATGCCGGACAAAAACGTTAGCTGCCCGACTTTTTTAACGTAATTGGTTGATGATTGCATGATGTATTTAATAGTTAATGATTAATGGTTAATGGGATGACCCCCGAAAGGATGCTGCAAAATTGTGGCTGTCCAACTCATTGCGCCAGTTGGATTAGGATGAGTTGTAAAAAAGGAGGTGTGACTTGGGTTATGGTGCTGGTTTTTCAGGTTGTTGTGCTTTTAAAAGTATAGATGGCAACAGGATTTGAGCCAATTGCGGAACAGCTTGAGAATAGGATTTTTTGTGGGCGATTGGCAATTGCTTTCCTTTGTCGAATAGAAAAATGTGGTACGATGCATACCAATTAAAAAAGCCCGACAAAATTGGTTCTGTCGGGCTTTGAAAAATAAACACGCTCTTTTTATTCTATAACCAATTTTTTGGTCGCATTGCCAGCTTTGAGCCAGTAAATACCTGATTGCCAAGTGCTTATGTCCAATTTAGCGATGCTTTGAATTTCTTTTTCCAGCACCAATTGCCCCACCGAATTGTAGGCTTGCAGGCGTACAGGCTGCACATCTGAGCTGCGCACCGTCACCTGCCCGCTGGCAGGGTTCGGGAAGATTTCGAGGCGTTTTTGCGAAGCAATATCTTCCTTGGTGGCGTTCACGCCGCTTTCGTTGTTGGCGTTGAAAGTATGCGTTTGAATGACAAAATCGCCCGTGCCATTGGGCACCCGTGCGTAGCCTTTGTCTGTTTCTTGCTGCGCAAAAACCACCTCCTGGCCGATGCGCAGGTCGCCGTCGAGGAGGTACAGCGACTCGCCGCTGGCCGAGAGCTTGAAATTAGCATGGAGGCCGCCCTGGCTTCCGTCTTCATCGGCCCATACGATAAGGTAGCCGTTGCCGGGGATGCTCGTTCCATCGGGGAAGGCATATTTGGCGAGGTTCGAGTAGTTGTCGGTAAGGTGCCAGCCGCTGAGGTCAACGGTCTCGGTGCTGTTGTTGTAGAGCTCTATCCAGTCCTCATATTCGCCATCCTGGTCGGCCACGGCGGTTTCGTTGCTGGCCATAATTTCGTT
>JANPLH010000328.1:0-5700 GCA_031426435.1 Saprospiraceae bacterium
GGCACCTCCGAGGTGGTCCGGGAGAAATGCGCTGAGTTTCCCCAACGGATATACCTGCTGCAAAGAAGTGGTAAACTGGGCCTCGGCACGGCCTATATCGAGGGCTTTAAATACGGCCTTGCTCAAGGCTATGACTATATTTTTGAAATGGACTGCGACTTTTCGCACAATCCTGCCGACCTTTCCCGCATGTTGGAGGCCCTTGAATCCGGGGCGGATCTAGTGGTTGGTTCCCGTTATGTCAAAGGCGGCGACACAGTCAATTGGCCTGCCGACCGCAAAATCCTTTCTTACGGTGCTTCGATTTATGTCCGCCTCATCACATGGATGTGGATAAAAGACCCAACTGCTGGGTTCGTAGGCTACCGCCGCAAAGTGCTTGAAACCATGAACCTCGACAAAATCAAGTTCATCGGTTATGCCTTCCAGATTGAAATGAAATTCACGGCTTGGCGTCTGGGTTTTAAACTCCGTGAAATACCCATCACATTTACCGACCGCATCGAGGGCTCTTCCAAAATGACCAAGGGCATCGTCAAAGAAGCCGTTTTTGGTGTAATGGAAATGAAGTTCAACAGCCTTTTCCGGTAATCCTTTCTAAGTTTTTACTTTCCAAATTTCATTGACTAACCACTATAACTTCGCTGGAGTGCACAAGTGCTTCTTGTGCCTGATTTTTTGCCTTCGGTGGTAAAAAGTGGAAAAGAATTGCGCTGCCCTGAATCGCTAAGTGGGGAAAAGTGGAAACAATTTCAGCAGTAGGTTCAAATTTTTTCTAAAAACATAAAATCAACACGGTAACAGAAGGCATAAAGAATGAACTATTTGATTAAATTCACATAACTAATTTGCGAATTTTATAAAAAAAATAAGGTATGGTGGAAAAATGTGGAAAAAAATATCCCCAGAGGTGGGAGAAAGTGGGAATTATTGGAAGAAAGTGAATACTTTTGGCCGACAAAGATATTTAAACGGCAGATGAACCAACTTCTAGGTGAATATGAGTGCAAAGTTGATCCGAAGGGTCGGCTTCGGTTGCCAAGCGGCTTGCTTGAGCAACTGGCGTCCGACGAGCGGGACAACTTTGTGGTCAACCGGGGTATGGAAAAATGCCTTGTGCTTTATCCCAAAAAAGTTTGGGATGAAAAATCTGCGCAAGTTAACAATATTAATGAATTTGACCTTAACGCAAGGGTGTTCCAGCGCCAGTTTTACCGAGGTGCCACGCCCTTGAAGCGGGACAACGCCGACCGCCTCAACTTCCCGAACCAGCTGCTCGAATGGGCAGGCATACTGCCGGGCGATGGGGAAGTGGTGCTGGCATCCGTCAACGACAAGGTTGAAATCTGGGCCGCCGCCGAGTACGAGCAACAGCTCAACCAAGAGCGGGACATGGCACAGCTTGCGCAACTGGTAATGGCAGGCAAAAGTACTCCAGAAGTAAGTTCTGGGGGATTGTAAAATAGACTGTATGGCTTACCACATTCCCATTCTCGCCAAAGAAAGCATCGAAGCTTTAGACATCAAAAAAGATGGCGTTTACCTCGATGCAACCTTCGGCGGTGGTGGCCACAGTCGGTTGATAATGAATGAGTTGGGTGAAAAGGGGCGCTTGTTCGCCTTTGACCAGGACGATGATTCGCTCCGCAATCTGATAGAAGACGAGCGATTCACCTTCAACCACCACAACTTCCGCTACATGCGCCAATTTCTGAGGCTGCACGGTGTGAAACAGGTGGATGGCATCTTGGCCGACCTGGGGGTAAGTTCCCACCAACTCGACGAAGCCGAAAGAGGCTTCTCGTTCCGTTTCGACGCTGATTTGGACATGCGGATGAACCGCTCAGAGGAGGTCACGGCGGCAACGGTTTTGAAAACCTATTCGGCAGATGCCCTGCAAACGGTTTTCAGCGAATACGGAGAAGTGCGAAACGCAAAATCGCTGGCGCAAAAAATCGTGCAGGAACGGGAGCACCGTCCCATCCGCACCATCGGCGATTTGCTGGGCATCATCGAACCGCTGGTGAGGGGGCACAAACACCGATACTTGGCGCAGGTTTTTCAGGCCCTGCGCATCGAGGTGAACGACGAGATGGGCGCTTTGAGGGAGTTCCTCGAAGCCACGCTCGAAATCCTGAAGCCCGGTGGCAGGCTCGTGGTCATCAGCTTCCACAGCCTCGAAGACCGCATGGTGAAAAACCTGCTGAAAACCGGAAACGTGGAAGGCGACGTGAAAAGCGACTTCTACGGCAAAATTGAAAGACCTTTTGAGCAAATAAATAAAGGTGTAATCACTTCTTCGGAAGACGAAATGGCTAAAAACACGAGGGCAAGGAGTGCGAAAATGAGGATTGGATTACGCAGGTAACAGCTTGCAAATGGCATCCACAAGGAATTTATCCGACAATCTGGGCTGCCAACTGCTAACTGCCAACTGTCAACTGCAAGTATGATGGCACAACAAAAAAAGTCACTCGGGAACTATCTGGAATTTGGGAGCATGGGTGCTTCCCTGATATTGAAGAACTTGCCTTTTGTGCTGTTCCTGAGCTTTCTCACCGTCATCTACATTGCCAACGCACACTATGCGGAAAAACAGGTCCGGCAAATTCAAGCCTTACAAAACGAAGTAAAGGAGTTAAAGCGTCAGTATAATTCATTGAAATCCGAAACCATGTTCAAGAGCCGTTTGGCGGAAGTCGGCGAGGACGTTGAGTCCCTCGGCCTACGCAAAACCTCCGGCAGGGTAAAGCGGATTGTAGTGGAAGATTAAACAAACAGCAGTATTTAACGGTGAACGGTGAACTGTGAACGGTGAATTATGGATGCTTCGGCGTCACGTTCACAGTTCACGATTCACAATTCACAGTTCAGAGAAGATGGCTTTCAACGTTAAAAACGAAGTCCTTGTACGTGTTTACGTAGTGCTTTCAGCCGTGGTGCTGATGGCAGCAGCCATATTTACCCAAACCGTGAAAATCAGCGTGGTGGAGGGTGAAAAATGGCGCAGCAAGGGCGAGGAACTGTACATCAAGGAAGTGCCGATGGAAGCCGAGCGGGGCAACATCCTGACCGAGGATGGTAGTATGTTGGCCACGTCAATGCCGTTCTTTGACATCTCATGGGACCCCAATTCCAACGCCATTGATACGGCGTTTTGGACCTCGAAATCATTCGACAGCTTGGCCTACTACTTGGCCACTTACGTGAACCCCAGCATGACGCCGGGGGCGATGAAAGCTTATATGTGGCAACAAAAAATAACGGGCAAACGCTATGTGGAAATCAAGGAGGACGCCACATTGGAGCAAAAAGAGCGCATCACTAGCTTCCCATTGTTCAACCTTGGCCAGTTCAAGGGCGGCTTGATTGTCGTTCAAAAATACAACCGGGAGCGCCCATTCAAGCTCTTGGCCAATCGAACAGTCGGCTATGTGCAGGGCGATTCCATCATGGTAGGCATAGAAGGAGCGTACAACGACCAACTGCAAGGTGAGGAAGGAACACAGCTCATGTACCGGGTCGGTGGCGGCATGTGGATTCCATTGCAAAACCTGTCAAAAATAGAACCCAAGCCCGGTCAAGACGTGGTGACGACCCTTGACATCAACCTGCAGGACATTACCGAAAGCGCACTCTCGAAAGCAATGGTACAATACCAAGCCCAAAGCGGTGCTGCCATCCTGATGGACGTAAAAACGGGCGCCATCAAAGCCATGGCCAACCTTGGTTGGACAAAAGAGGGCCAGCTTTGGGAAACTTATAACCACGCCATTGGCTCTTCAACAGAACCTGGCTCGACCTTCAAGACGGCCTCCATGCTGGCCCTTTTGGAAGATGGCTATATTGACCTCGAAGACAGCATTGACCTCGAACAAGGCGTGACCATTTACCACGACGCAGAGCTACGGGACGCCCACCCGCATACCCTTAACCGGGTGTCGGTAAAGCACGCTTTTGGGATGTCGTCCAACGTCGGTATCTCCCGCCTTGTTTACAACAGTTACGGCACCAAGAACAAGGCCGACCGCTATGTGGAACGTCTCCGTGACTTCTACCTCGACCAACCTACCGGCATAGAAATCGGCGGCGAGGTGGACCCCTACGTCAAAAAAGCATACAGCGAAGAAGATGGCTGGAGCGGCACGTCGCTGCCTTGGATGGCCATTGGCTATGAATTGACCACTACGCCCCTGCAATTACTCAGTTTTTACAATGCTATCGCAAACGACGGGGTTTATGTAAAGCCTTATATCGTGCGGGAAGTGCAGCAATATGGTGAGACCATTAAGCGCTTTCCGGTGACGGAAGTTAAGGGCCGCATTGCCTCGAAAAGTGCCATCAAGCAAATGAAACAACTGCTCGAATGCGTGGTGGACAGCACTTGGGGCACCGCCTTTTTAAAGGGTCGAACCGATGCCTACAGCTTTGCGGGCAAAACGGGTACTGCACAGCTCAACTACCAGCGCTTGAACGAAAAGACGAAGGTTGGCGGCTACCAAGCGAGCTTTGCCGGGTACTTCCCTGCCGACAATCCGGTGTATTCCTGCATTGTGCTTATCAGCAAACCAAAGGCTGGGGTTTATGGTGGGGTGGTGGCGCTTCCAGTATTCGAGGAGATTGCGAGCAAGGCTATTGCTACCCGTTTGGAACTCTATCCAGTGCTGAACGCCAGTGACCCTGTGGCCTTTGAAGCCAAGCAGATGCCCGACAAAGACGCTGGCTACCGCACTGATATACAGTATATTATGAGCGAACTTGGCCTCGACTATTTCAACAAGGCTGACGGTGATTGGGCCGTTTTGCGCAGCGCTGAACCTGACTCCCTCAAATTGATGAAACGAATTGTTGAGGACAAAAAAGTGCCGAACGTCATCGGGATGGGCCTGCGTGATGCCCTGTTTGTGCTCGAAAACAAAGGTTTGCGGGTACAGTTCAGCGGTGGGTATGGCAAGGTGGTGACGCAGAGTATCACGCCGGGGACGAGGGTGAATGGGCAGGTAGTTTATTTGAGGTTGGGGTGAAAGTTTAACCAAATAAGACTTCTATGAAACCTCAAGATTTACAAAAGCTCATTGAAGAACTTGAAAAGGCAAGTGCAAATGACAACGAAGCGTATTTAGGCATATTCTTACTTGATGAGTACGACGAGGAGGGGTATATAAAAGCAAACAAAAGAGGATTGGAATTGACAGCAGCTGCATTTCTAAGATCGGTCGCTGATTATTATGATGCAAAAAACAAGGGTGAAGGATTGTACTTAGAATTGAATAAAAGTAAACCCTGGTTTGACAAGGATAGCCATATAGCATTAAATTTCATTGAAATTGTTGAAAATACGCCAACAATAACAGATGAAAAGGAGCCGAAATGGCGTGAAACCTTGGTAAAATATGGTTGCATTTTTATGATAATTATTGGTTTTATAGCCGCTATAATTGGTTTATTTACAATTGGCGATTGGCTATTAAATTAAGTCAAAAAATTGTTGAAAACACTCGCACAAATACTCAACACCAGCGAAATAAAAACCCTCCTCGGCTCAACGGATCAGGAGATAACCGCCTTGACATTGGACAGCCGCAGGGCAGCACCCGGCACCCTCTTCGCCGCCCTCCGGGGCACGGTGACCGACGGCCACGCCTACATCCGCAAGGCAATCGAGAACGGAGCATCGGCGGTGCTTTGTGAAGAACTGCC
>JANPLH010000329.1:0-8110 GCA_031426435.1 Saprospiraceae bacterium
GAACTTTTGCATGGTTAACCCAATCCAGAAGACTTAACAAAGACTATGAAAAAACGGTTCGCAATAGTCAAAGCATGGTATATATTGCCATGATTAGAATAATGGCTAACCGCTTATAACAGGTTTTAAAACAGTTTCTAACACAAATAAAGTCCGTATGAAATTAAAACTTTTTACTTACTTACTACTTCCAGCGGCTATGCTATTGCAATTTTCTTCTACTACTATTAACCCCAATAATCCTCCAGTTGGACGCACGGGTGCACCAGGCGAAACGACTTGCCAAGCATCGGGCTGCCACAGTGGCGGTGCGTATGTTGGAACAGTGGAAATCACAGGCGTACCAGATACGGTAGTTGCAAATCAAGCGTATTCGATTACCCTGACAAATACCAGCAATGCCGTCAAGTCGGGCTTTCAATTGACCGTGCTCAATGAAGCCAATCAAAAGACCGGGACGCTTACCGCTGGTACTGGATGTTCCATCGGTAATGGTGGAGGGAGGCAATATGTGCGGCAATCCAGCCCACGCTCATTGGCAAACGGCTCCACTTCCTGGACATTTACATGGACTGCACCCGCAACGGTTGTTGACGACTCCATCCATTTTTATTTTGCCTCGCTGTGCGCCAACGGCACTGGCAATGACAATGGCGACAATGCCATCAAAGGTAGCAGATCGGTGGTGCTCCCATCACCAGTTTCAGGCTCATACAATGTTGTGCAGCAAGCAAGCCTGAAGATTTTTCCAAACCCTGCACAGTCGAATTTGAACATAGAATTTCACGGAAAAGGTGATATGACCATCTTGAATGCCAATGGTCAAAGCGTTCTAAAAGCTCCTGTGGCCAACCATCGCCAAATTGATATTTCAAAATTGGAATCAGGGCTTTACTTCGTAAAATTCGAGTCTGATGGCAAGGTTCAAACAGCGGTTTTTATAAAAAAATAGCTTTGTTTTGACTCATTTTCATGGAAAAAGAAAAGCGCCGGGCGTTACTGCTCGGCGCTTTTTTTGGTAGCTAAGATGGATAGGGCACAGATTAAACTGATTAAATAGATTTACACTGATAAAATCAGGTTAATCAGTCTAATCAGTTCAATCTGTGTCCTATATCATTAGGATGTCAAAAATCAACGTGATTTGTCTGATTGTCAATGCGTTTCAAACTCATGCGAAATCAGCGGCTCCGTGATTTCCCGGTTCCAGTCATCGCCTTCATCCTCCTCCTTTTTGAAGCCCAAGGCTCGTTTAAGGCTTCCGATTCCCTCCCGCATTCCTTCCACGAACTGGAACATAACAGGAACGATGAACAAGGTCAAAATCATGGAACTGGTCAAGCCGCCAATCAGCGCCCAAGCGAGACCGTTTTTCCATTCTGAGCCAGCGCCCTTTGCCAAGGCAATGGGTAAAAAGCCGATGGACATGGAAAGGGTGGTCATCAAGATAGGGCGAAGGCGGGTACGGCCAGCGGCAATGAGCGCCTCTATGGTATTCATGCCGCTCTCCCGTTTGGCCTGCGCTGCGAAGTCCACGAGCAGGATGCCGTTTTTGGCTACTAGACCGAGCATCATGATGAGGCCGAGCATGGCGAAGATGTCCAACACGCTCATGGTCAAGGCCATCGCCAGGAAAGCCCCCGAAACGGCGGGAAGGATGGAGAAGCCGACTACCAGCGGGTACGACCAACTGTTGTACAGCGCCACGAGAATGAGGTAAACGAAAACCAAAGCAGCCCCCAGCGCCAGCAAAAGGCTGTTGAAGCCCTCTGCTTGATTCTTCAAATCGCCTTCATACATGAGGGTGATACCAGAAGGTGGCTTCATTTTGCCCGTTTCCGGCTTGCCTTCCTCTGGGTTGAGCATGGCATTGATTTCAGCGCCGATTTCGCCGCTGGTCCGGCCTAGCACTTTTGATTTTATGATGACCGAAGGCTGGCGGTTCAGGCGTTCCAACTGGTTGGGGCCTGTGCTTTGTTCCACATTGGCAAACTGGCTTAGACGAATCAACTGCCCCTGGTTGTTCAACAATTGCAAGTTGGCGATGTCGTCCACGCTGTTCCGGTTGAAGTTGTCCATCTTGATATTGATGTCGTACTCCTTCGAGCCAGCCCGGAACTGCGCTTGGTCATTGCCGTTGAAGGCTGTCTGCATCGTGCCGCCCACCATGTCCATCGTCAGGCCAAGCTGCGCCATGCGCTCCCGGTCCACCGACACCTTTATTTCGGGGCTGCCCTCCTCGATGGAGAGTTTTGGCTCCAGCGTGCCGGGTATTTTCTTGATTGCGGCCAGCAGTTCGTTGGCGTACTTCATCACCTCGTCCTTGTTGGTGCCGCTCACGAAAATCTGCAACGGGTCTTCGTCGGCGCCGCCGAAAAAGCTGACTGGGGCCGAAGTGACTTTCACGCCGGGCAGTTCCCGCTCCAGTTCGTTGCGCACCCGTTGGGCGTAGAGGTCGGTGCTGATGTCCCGCTCGCCGACGGGCACCAGCTTCATGGTCAGCTCCGAAACATAAGCCGTGGACTGGCTGCCAAACTGCCCGGATGTCCTGCCGATGGTGGCAAATGTCTTGATGACTTCCTTCTTTTTTTGGAAAAATGCCTCCGCTTTTTGCGTAGCGAGGTTGGTTTCCCGAAGGGTGGCGTCCTTGGGCAGTTCGAGCTTCATGATGAACTCGCCCCGGTCGCCGTTCTGAATAAAAGCGGGGCTGATATACCCGTTTGTAAACAAGGAAAATGAGCTGATAAACAAAACGATGATGAGCGCAAACACAGCAAACGAGGGA
Organism: Saprospiraceae bacterium; assembly: GCA_031426435.1. Taxonomy (GTDB): domain Bacteria; phylum Bacteroidota; class Bacteroidia; order Chitinophagales; family Saprospiraceae; genus UBA6168. Next base: position 2,786 of record JANPLH010000329.1, read on the forward strand.
AAATACAGGTTGTAATGCTTCTTGCGTGGCTTCCCGTCGGCAGCTTCCCGTGCTTCCACTTGCCGGATTTTGGCAGGGCTGTATGCGATTTTCATGGGGTTGATGACCCGACCCAGTACCCGTGCATACCAATCGTTCACGGCCTTCAAAATCTTCTCAAAACCATTGAACATCATGCCCCAGATGCTCTTGTTGTTGAAGGATTCTATTTTAGAAAAACGGCTGGCGAGCATCGGCGTCAGCGTGAACGAAACGAACAGCGACATGAGCGTAGAGAACGTGACCACCAACGCAAACGAACGCATGATGCTGCCCACGATGCCCGATGTGAAGGCGATTGGCACAAACACCACCACATCCACCAGCGTGATGGAAATGGCCGTGAACGCAATCTCGTTCCGCCCAATGAGCGACGCCCGTTTTCGCTTCACGCCATGCTCCATGTAGCGGTAAATGTTTTCAAGTACCACGATGCTGTCGTCCACGAGGATACCGATGACGAGCGACATGGCCAACAACGTCATCAGGTTCAGGGTGAACCCCGCCGCATACATCATGATAAATGTGGCCACCAAGGAGGTTGGTATGGCCAGCATCACGATGACCGCATTACGGATGGAGTGCAAAAAGAAGAGCATCACCACCGCCACCAGCAGGATGGCCAGCAGCAGGTCATGCGTCACGGCGTTTACCGCTTCGATGGTGAAGTCCGTCTGGTTGTTGGCTATTTCGTAGTTGAAGTTTAGGTCCTTGTACTGCGTTTTCAGTTTTTCGAGCTGCGCAATGACGCCTTCTGCCACGGCCACGGCGTTGGCGTCGGTGGTTTTCAGCACCTGCACGCCGATGGCATTGTTGCTGTTTACCCGGCTGATGCTCGTCACGTCCTTCAGGCCGTCGGTCACTTCGGCGATTTCGCTCAATTTTACGGGCTGCCCGGTCGTGGGCGAATTGGCCACCACGAGTCCCCGCAGTTCGTCCACCGTCTGGAACTTCCCGGCCAGGCGGATGATGATTTGTTCATCCTGGTTCTCGATTTTTCCCGTAGGAAAGTCGAGGTTCGCTTGCCGGATGGCCTGTACCACCTGCAAGATGGTCATGTTGCGGGATTCCAGTTTCTGGCGGTTCACCTGCACTTGGATTTCCCGCTCCTGTCCGCCCACGATGCGCACTTCGCCCACGCCTTCGATGCTCGAAATGGCAGGTTTGAAGCGGTCTTCCACGAGGTCGAAAAACTCGGCGGGCGCTGCGTTGGTGGTGACGCCGATGCTCAAAATCGGAAACTCGTCGGAGGCAAACTTGGTGAGCGCAGGCGGCTCGGCACCTTCTGGCAAACTTGCCGAATTGGCGTTCAGTTTGCGCTGCGCATCTTGCAAAGCAAGGTCAATGTTCGTCCCATCTTTTAGTTCGATGAACACAAACGAGAGGCTCTCGAAAGAGGTGCTCCGCAACGAGACTATGTTTTCCATGCTGGAAACAGCGTCCTCGACGTTTCGGGTCACGGAGTTTTCGACCTCCGAGGGGTTGGCCCCTGGGTACAGCGTTTGGATGATGACAAAGGGCGCACTGAATTTAGGTATCAGCTCGTAAGAAAGCTGTTTATAGCTGAAGTACCCCAGTATCATCAGCACGATGAAAATCACGATGATGAACGAGGGCCTTTTTATGGAAAGTTCGGTAATAGACATTTTTTGAACTGTGAATTGTGAACGGTGAACGGTGAACTATGAATGGCGAACTGTGGACGGTGGAGCAGGTGCCCCATTCACAGTTCACCGTTCATCGTTCACAGTTATATTCATTCCGTCCTGCAAGTTGATTTGACCAGAAACGACGATTTCATCACCTACTTCGAGGCCTTCTTTGATATGGACATAGTGTTCAAAAACACTGCCCGTCACCACTTGCTTCAGCATGGCTTTGCCGCCATCCACCACATATACTTTGGCATCCTGCAGGCTACCGACGATAGCCTCACGGGGGATGGCCAATACTTGCCGGGAGACACCACCCTTGAAATTGACAGTGCCAGTCATGCCTGATTTAAGCACGTCGCCAAGGTTTGCAATTTCAATTTCAACAAGGTAACGGCGGGAGGCATCTGAATTCACATCAATGAAAGTGACCGAGCCTTCAAAATTTCTGTCAGGGAAAAGGTCGGCCTTCATGCCGATGCGCTGGCCTTTTTTCACAGTGACGACCTGCTCTTCCGTAAGGTAAACCTGCATTTTCAGGCGACTGATATTGGTAATCATGGCCAATTGCATGGACGGGGCGATGAGCGAACCTTTTTCAACCATTTTATTGGTGATGACGCCCGAAATCGGTGCCTTGACGTAGCTCATCGAAATCTGCTTCTCAGAACCTTTGATTTGTTGCTTTAGGTTCTCGATTTGGATTTTCACGTCATCAATCTGTTGCTGCGTCACCCCGCCTTCTCCAAGCAAGCGCTGCAACCGGGAGAGGTCGTTATCAGCCTTGGCAAGGTTGGTTTTGGTCGTCTCCAATTGAATACGCAGCAGGTCATTGTCCACGGTGGCCAAGGTGGCGCCGGCTTGTACAGTGCTACCGTTGTCGAAATTGAGGCTAACGATCTTGCCAGCGGTTTCACTCATCACGGACACTTTTTTGTACGGGGCAAAATTGCCAACCACATTGAACTCGCCTGACAAAGTGGTCATTTCAGCTTTTCCCGTCACGACAGGAATGACGGTGTTGCGCTCTTGTGAAGCCTTTGCGTTTTCCTCCAAAGCCGCTTTGTTTTTGCCTAGTTTCGTATAGGCAAAGTAGCCTAAGCTGCCTAACACCACTGCCCAGATGACATATTTAATGATTCGGTTCATTTTGAATTGATATTTAGATTGTTGTGATTGTTGAATTGCGGGATGGTTGGGATTGCTTGATTATTAAGGTTGTCGTCATACAGGCAACAATTCAGCAATCAAGCAATTTCAACAGTCATTCATTACTCAATCATTCTGAGCAGCAAGCCATTGGCACTCAGGATGTCAATTTCAGCCAACTTGATTTGCGCCAAGGTCGTGATATAATTGGATTGGGTTTGCCGAAGGGAGGTCTCCGCATCCAGCAATTCGGTGATGGGGGCCAGCCCTTCCTTGTAGCGGCTTTGCGCCACCCGATACACTTCTTCTGCCACTTTTTGCGTAGCAACTATGCTTCGCAACGAGTTTTGGCTCGACTTGAGGGAAGTGATGGCTGCCTCGTTGCTCAATTGAAGACCCAGCTTCGCAAAATTGTAGTCGTTGGCCGTCTGTTGGAGGTTCAATTGGGCGGTCTGGATTTTGCTGTTTTTCAAAAAACCGTCGAAAATCGGGATATTGAGTTGAAGGCCTATTTGCGAGAATTTCGTCCAAAAATCACCCGTCCCAAGGTCGCCGAGCTTGTTTGCTTGCCATTCATAACTGTACGTCCCAAAAAAACCGAGGGTAGGGTAGTAGCTTGCCTGCCATCGCTCCACGTCCAATTGGTAAAGCTGTTCCTGCTTTTTCAGAATGAGCAGGTCGGGCTTGAGGGAATAACTGGGTTGCGCCATAGCTGCATTTACTTCCGTAAACATTGTCTCTGAAATGGTGTCCGTTAGCACGATGTCAGATTCAAGTGGCATGTTCATTGCAAATTTCAGGGCCTGTTCAGCCTGCATTATTTGCAAATCAAGGTTCTCCAATTGGGTCTCCAAGTTCGATTGTTGCACCCGAAGCCTGTCCACGTCTATCTTTTTTCCAAAGCCATTTTCGTACTGCTTTTGTGTAACGGTGAGCAGCCCCTTGATTTGCTGGATGTTGGCATCGAAAATGCCCCGTTGGGTGCGACTTAGTTGAATTTGGTAGTACAGCTTAGCCACATCGCTCACTACTTGGTCCTTGTTTTTTTCCAAAACAAGTTTGTAGAAATCTGTTAGCTCACGGGTGGCCCTTACACCCAGCAGCCAAGTTTTATTGAAAACCATTTGGTCAATTTGGATACCGGCAGATGCGTTCCAATTGGTGCCAAACTTCACTTTTGCAAATTCGCCGGGTTGGCCCCCAAAGAATTCAGCAGGTACAAAACTGGTCCTTACGTTTAGGTTGTTCACCATGCTCGAATAAGCATTGACTTGTGGTAAGCCACTGCTCAATGATTCACGCACCATTTGGTTGCCTTTAGCAATTTCGATTTGTGCCCGCTTTACGTTGGCGTGGTGCTCTACGGTGTATTTCAGTGCCGTTTTTAGATCAATAGGTTGCTGCGCAAACAGCGAAAAGGCGAGTAAAAAGAAAAGGGCCGTTGTCAGCCAATTCGGGTGATTTCTTGCTTTTTTCATGCTGGTCACTTTATTTTAAATTCGTTGTAGCCGCTCATTTTTTAGGGCAGGCCGTATGTATTTCGCTATGGCCAAGCCAATAAATTGGGCGGCCTCGATGGGCGCATCAATATTTTTCTGTTTCGTTGTATTTCTTCCAAAGCCGCAGGCCCTTTGGCGTTGCTATGGCGTGGATATGGTAGTTGTGGAGTTCCCAAATCATTTCCTTGCGGGAGAATTTTGAATTGGGATTTGAAATTTCTTCCACAATCATATAAGTGGCTTTGGCATAAATCCGGGCTATAACAGCTGGGTTGACATCGGGCCTATAGTTGCCTTCGGCAATGCCTTTTTCAATGTTCCTGACGATGCTGTTGATGATATGCTCATCCTGTTTTTTCATCAGGGTCTCCCACGATTTGTAATAGTATTTTTGGAGGTCAAAAAGGGTGCTCGGCGATACGTCCTCAATGGTCGTGGAAAAAAAAACACCGATTTTCTTTACTTCATCAAGTGCGTCTTTCGCAGAACTTGTAATGATTTCCGTGCAGCTTTGTTCCCTTTCCACATGCGTGTTTATAACCGCTTCTATCAAGCTGTCTTTGTTCTCGAAATGCTGGTACAGGGTCTTTTTGGACACGCCCAACTCCCTCGAAATATCATCCATCGTCACACTTTTCACGCCTACTCGCATAAATAGTTGCTCTGAGCGTACGACTATTTCTGATTTTACATCCATTAATTCTTGATTACTTTTCACCAGTAAATTTTAAACAAACGCAGGAACACAGGAAACTTTAAATGGTTCAAAAGTTTCCAAAGTTTTTACAAAAAAAAGCTTGCCGATTCTACTCGACAAGCTTTTTTTCAACTGCCAACTGCCAACTGCCAACCGCCAACCGCCAACCGCCAACCGACAACCGCCAACCGACAACCGACAACTCTTCCTCTTCCCCTCATGCTCTCCATCGTCATTCCCTGCTACAACCGCCGCGACCTCGTACTCGCTTTGTTGCGGGATGTCTATG
>JANPLH010000330.1:0-5215 GCA_031426435.1 Saprospiraceae bacterium
AGTGGCCAGCTTCGCAAAGTGCAGACTGGGCAGTTGGAGCACTACGTGGTCGGGTTTGTGCTGGCGGTGATAGTGATGATTGGCGTTTTGATATTTTGAAAATATTGAGGCGAAGCCTCGAGCTGACATAGCCACTGATGCAGCCCTGACCCCTAAAGGGGAACCCACAGACGCACATTTTTCGGAACTTCAACTTGATTAATTCCGATGAAAGAGCGGATTTAGGTCCCCCTTTAGGGGTCAGGGGCTGTGTCAGGGGCAAACGAAAATAAATGCTTCTTTTACCCATACTTCTTATACCACTCGTCACGGCCATCGTTACCTATTTTTCAGGTAAGAATTCGAAGTACGTGGCGCTTGGTGGGTCATTGCTGAACCTGGCCTACGTGCTGTTCATGCTCAACACCTACAACGCTTCGGGGCAGCAGACCTTCACGTTTTCCATGCCGTGGCTGCCGTATTTGGGCGTCAGTTTCAGCCTGATGATGGACGGCATCAGCCTCATGCTTACTATCTTGTCGTCCATCGTGATGCCGATGGTGATTTATGCTTCATGGAACCGAGACTACGAAGACCGCCACGTGCTTTATGCCCTGATGATGCTCATGGATGCAGCAATGGCGGGCAGTTTCATCGCAGCCGATGGCTTCCTGTTTTACCTTTTTTGGGAAATAGCGCTCATCCCCATCTACTTCATCTGCCTGAAATGGGGTGGGGAAGGCCGCCAACGCATCACCCTGAAATTCTTCCTTTACACGATGGTGGGCAGCTTGTTCATGCTGTTCGCCTTCATCTATCTGTTCCAACACACGCCCGATAAATCCTTTGCGCTGCAATCGCTGTACGAAGCGGGACGCAGCCTCCCGGTCATGGAACAGGGGCTGGTCATGGCGGGCATCTTCCTCGCCTTCGCCATCAAAATGCCCATCTTCCCGCTACACACCTGGCAGCCGGAAACCTACTACATCGCCCCGACACCGGGCGCCATGCTGCTCTCTGGCATCATGCTGAAAATGGCGACCTACGGCATCATCCGCTGGCTGATTCCCGTGGTGCCGCTGGGCTTGAAGGAGTACGGCATTTGGCTGGTCGGCCTTTCAGTGGTGAGCATCCTCTATGCCTCGTTCATTTCTATTGTGCAGAAAGATTATAAGCGCCTCATCGCCTTCGCCTCCATCGCCCATGTCGGCCTAATTTCGGCGGGTTTGCTTTCGGCAAACGTCCGGGGCATCCAAGGTGGCCTCGTCGAAATGCTCAGTCACGGCATCAATTCTGTCGGCCTTTTCTTCGTCTATGACATCATCGTGAGCCGCACGGGCACTTCCGACATGGACAAGCTCGGCGGCATCCGTTCCATTGACCCAAGGCTCGGGTTCATGTTCCTCATCATCGTGCTGGGCGTGGTGGCGCTGCCGTTCACGAATGGGTTTGTTGGCGAGTTCCTATTGATACTGGGCTTGTTCGAATATAACCAAGTGTTGGGTGCATTTGCTGGCCTGAGCATCATCCTAGGTGTGGTCTATATGTTCCGCTCCTTCCAGAAGATGATGCTCGGCGAGGTGAAGGACGAGGCATTGAACTATAAAAAACAAACCAACCAAGAAACCATGCTCCTGCTGCTGGTCTGTGTGCTCATCATTGGGTTTGGCGTTTATCCAAAGCCTATTTTGGCCATTTCGGAGAAGTCGGTGGTGGAGTTGTTGCAAGGAATTGCACAATGAAAGGATTGAAGGATTGGAGGATTGAAGGAATGAATGTCGCCACGACTGCCTCCAATCCTCCAATCCTCCAATCCTTCAATCCTTCAATCCTTCGTAAAATGACCGAACTAATCATACTTTCCCTCACAGGTGTAATGGCCCTCGTTTCTGAGTTCCTGAACCTTCGAAAAATGCTGCTGCCAATGGCCATCGTGGCTTTGTCGGCTGTTTTTGCACTAAGTTATGGGCACCTCGATTTTGTGGAGCCAGTTTATGGCATGGCGCAGTTGGATGCATTTTCTGGCAAATTCCTAATGGTGCTTTGTGCCTTGGGCGTGTTGTGGTTTTGGGGCTTTCGCCGCTTTTTTGAGGAGGAAAAAACGACCTCTGACTACTTCGCCCTCACCTTGTTCAGTTTTGCCGGGGCTGCCTGCATGGTGAGCTACACCAATTTGGCCATGCTCTTCTTGGGCGTCGAAATCCTGTCCATCCCTGTTTATGTGTTGGCGGGCAGCCACAAGACGGACGTAAAAGGCAACGAAGCAGCTTTTAAATACCTGCTCATGGGAGCATTTTCTTCCTGTTTCCTCCTGCTCGGCATCGCTTTGCTCTATGGGGCAACTGGCACTTTTGATTTGGCTCAAATCACTGGCAAAATCACCAGCTTAACACCTGACAATCAGCTCCTTCTGCAAATCGGCTTCGTCCTCACGGTCGCCGCATTCGCCTTCAAGGTGGCTGCTGCTCCCTTCCATTTTTGGGCACCCGACGTCTATGAAGGTTCTCCAGTGCCTGTCACCGCTTACATGGTAACAGTCGTGAAAGTGGCTGCATTCGCTGCGCTATTAAAGTTCTTCCAAGCCTTCGAAGGTGCCATACCGCAGACGGTGGCATGGTCGGTTTACGCACTTTGCTTCCTCACGCTCATGGTCGCCAATTTTGTTGCTGCTTCGCAACGGAACGTGAAGCGCCTCATGGCCTATTCGAGCATCTCGCACACGGGCTTTATGCTCACGGGTATCTTTAGTCAGCACGAAGGCGCTGAGAACCTGCTCGTTTACTATTCCCTTGTTTACGGCATTGCCAGCCTCACCGCCTTCCGGGTGCTTTGGTACTTGCGCAATGAAGTGGCTGATATTCAGGACTTTAAAGGCTTGTTGCGCACCAACCAATTGGCCGCTGTGGCGGTCATCCTAGCCATGCTTTCCATGGCGGGCATCCCGCCGTTGGCAGGTTTCATCGCAAAATACCGGGTGTTGGCAGCCGCTCTTGCTGCTGGTCAAGGCTGGCTGGTGGTGGTGGGTATTTTGGCCTCATTGCTGGCCATTTACTACTATTTCAAAATCATCATCGTGATGTTCGAGCCATCAGACGCCGCACCTACAAGGCAATTGAAGATGGCGGATAGGATGTTCCTTTATGTGTGTGCGGCGCTGCTTTTGGGGTTGACGATTGTTCCTTTGGTATAAATAATTCTATGCAAAATAACCTTCTTTCCCTCATCCCCGCCCTCCTCGAAATTGCCCGCCAAGCCGCAGCTGCCATCCTTGACATTTACCACAGCGAGGCGGATTTCGGCGTGGAGGCCAAGTCCGATGACTCGCCGCTGACCCGTGCCGACCGTGCTGCGAACGACATCATCTGCCGTGGGTTGGAGGCATTGGCCATGCAATACCCCATCATCTCCGAAGAAAATAAACTGCTGCCATACGCCGAGCGCCGTCATTGGACGCACTGCTGGCTCGTTGACCCACTCGACGGCACGAAAGAATTCATCAAAAAAAACGGTGACTTCACGGTAAACATCGCCTTGGTGGAAAACGGCGAGGTCGTGGCTGGCGTGGTGGGCATTCCCGCAATGGACGAATTGTATTGGGCCGTGAAAGGTGAAGGTGCTTTTTGCATAAAAAACCAGGCAGAGCAACCCATTGAAGCGGCAAGTTTTTCACAACATGACGAAGGCTTGAAAATCGTCTGCTCCCGCTCGCACATGTCACCAGAGACAGAAGCATTCATTGCCAAATACAATTCTCCGAACCTCGTATCCAGGGGCAGTGCCCTCAAATTTTTGCTGCTGGCAAAAGGCGAGGCCCACGTCTATCCCCGCATCGCCCCGACGATGGAATGGGATACGGCCGCTGCGCAAATCATCCTCGAAGAAGCAGGAGGTTCGGTATTGGTTTATGAAACGGGTGAGCCGATGCGCTACAATCGGGAGAATTTGCTGAACCCGTCATTTGTTGGGTATGGCAGAATCATTGGCGAATAAGTAAATTGGTAGGTTCCCCCGGTTAAACTTTCCAAGTCTTCGAGACTTGGAAAGTTTTGGCACGACACGATCAATTACCTCTAAAATTTGCCTTCCGCTTCTCCAAAAACGCCGCCGCTCCTTCCTTAAAATCCGCTGTGCCAGCCGTTTCACCAAAAGAATTCGCTTCAAAATCAAAGCCTTCTTGCCCGCCCACCTCGAAAAAAGCATTCACCGCAGCAATGGTTTTTTGCACTGCAAATGGCCCTTTCGTGGCGATTTTCTCGATGATTTCCCTGGCCTTGGCCACTTCCTCACCTGCAGGCACGACATGGTTCACCAAGCCAAGGCGAAGTGCCTCCTCAGCGCCAATCATGTCTGCAGTGAGCAGGAGTTCCATGGCCTTCGTCTTTCCTATTAGCTGAATCAAACGCTGCGAGCCGCCATAACCGGGGATAATGCCGAGGTTGACTTCCGGCTGCCCAAACCTTGCCTTTTCTCCAGCAATGCGCAGGTGGCAGGCCATCGCCAGTTCGCAGCCGCCGCCGAGGGCAAAGCCGTTCACTGCCGCAATCACCGGCTTGTGGAACCGCTCTATGAGGAAGAAGATGTCCTGACCTCGCTTTGATAGTTGCGAAGCAGAAGCAACGTCCAATTTTAAAAACTCGGAGATGTCTGCCCCAGCAACAAATGCCTTTTCTCCAGCACCTGTGACCACGACACCCTTGATGTCGGTGCGATGAGCCAAGTCCTCACCAAAGCAATGCTTCAAGTCGGAAAATGTGCCTGTGTTCAGCGCATTCAGCGCCTGCGGGCGGTTAACGGTGACGAGCAAAATGCCATTTTCTTCGGTAACAATCAGGTTTTCGTAACTCATAATTTCTCAATTTCTCAATTTCTCAATTTCCAAAAGACGGTACGACCAAAGCCCCTGCTTCCACCCACGGTACTGCGCAAATCCAGTTTTATAGTGGATTTTAGAGAAATAGGTGGCATTGTGAAACAGGTTGTACCATTTCGTGCCTATCATGCCAGCCAACGCAAACCAACGGTATTTCAAGATGGATTTGCGGACTAGCGGCGTGACGTCCACGTTTTTTGCTAGTGCAAAACTATGGCTTTTCGCCAATTCATTTAGCTCCGCAATGTTCAGCACATCGCTCATGGCCCAGCCGTTCAGCATGGTTTGCATGACGGGCGTTTCGCTGATTTTCCAGTTGCCTTCCTTGAACACATCGGCGATGAGCAACCTGCCGCCGGGCTTCAA
>JANPLH010000331.1:0-6195 GCA_031426435.1 Saprospiraceae bacterium
ACGACGTTGATCTTGATCGGGCCCAACCCTGCCGCCTCGGCCTATCTGCGGGCCCTGCTGTTGACAGGCGCCAGGCGCGAGGAGATGGCGGCGCTGAAGTGGAGCGACATCGATTTCCGGTGGCGCAAGTTGACGCTGGCCGACAAGGTGGGCGACACGCGTGTAATTCCGCTGTCGCCCTACCTTGCGGGAATGCTGACCGGCCTGCCGCGTAGGAAGGCGGCCGACGGCCAGGTCAACCCGTTCGTGTTCTCCAACGGCAGCGCCGCGGGCCGAATCTCAGACGCGCGCGCAAGCCACCAGAAGGCGCTGCAGAGCGCCGGCATCGATCGCCTGACCATCCACGGCCTGCGGCGCAGCTTCGCGCTGCTGGGCGAGGCCGCTGGCGCACCTGCTGGCGCGATCGCGCAGGTGATGGGGCACCGGCCGAGCGCGACGGCCGAGGGCTACAAGCCGCGGAGTGTCGACGCGCTGCGGCCGTTCTTGCAGCAGATCGAGGGGCGCATCCTGGGGCTGGCGGGGGTGGAGTTCAAGCGAGACGTGGACGCACCTTCGCTGCGGGTGGTGCCGGCCGCCTGATCCATCCTGTTGTGGTGGCTGGGTTCGCTGTCGTTGATTTTTTTTAGGATGGTGAGGCCTGGGTAGAGTTCATTAGGCCCAAGGAACTGGCCAAGGGGGATAAATCAAAAATGGATGAGCAAAGCCCAACGAAACAAGGCGTTACAAATAGGGGAGAAGGAGGTCCGAATGCGGAATTGCCCAAAAAGCGCAAAGCTGCCAAGCAACTTAAGGCAGAGGTTTTTTACCGCCAAAAAATAAAAGAGGCACTGCCTACTCCTAAAGAAATCATACCTAAAACCTTCCCAGAATACAAGGCCAAGGAAGACAGCGTGGATATTTCGGTGCTCAAAAAAGGCGAAATCTGGGAGATGAACGATTTCCTTTGGGGAAAACTATACACCGATTATTATTACGAAAACCTGAAAGTGCCCGTATTCGATATGAGCAAACTAGCCGGCGGTCTCAAAGCCTTTAAGAAGGGCGGTGGGTTCCAGACTGTTTCCATTAGGTTGCTCAACGATAAGGGCGACCGCATTTACCAAATACGGGGAATCAAAAAAACTGCGGACAAATTGTATTACCCGCTCAATAAAACATTTGCAAAAGACATACTCGAACACAGCTATACCGCATCGAATCCTTTTGCAGCTTTCTTGCTAAAGCCCATGGAAGATGCTATTAGCATTTATCACACAAACCCTTCGCTGGTGTATGTGCCCCAGCAACCAAGGCTGGGCATCTACAATGAATTCGGAGGAAGGATGTTCCTCTTCGAGGAACGCCCTGACGATGACTGGAGCAATATTGCCAGCTTAGGAAATTCTGAAAAAATAGTGAGCACAGGCAAGCTCATTGAGGAACGCATGAAAAACGACAAAGCAGTAATAGACCAAAAACTATTCTTGCGCAGCCGCCTTTTCGACATCATCATCGGAGATTGGGACCGACATGCCGACCAGTGGCGCTGGGCAACAAAGCCTATTGAAGGTACTGAAAAGGTACTTTACCAACCCATCCCACGCGATCGTGACCAAGCCTTTTGCGAATATGGCGGGCTGGTATTCCATATTTCCAAAATGTTGATGCCCCAATTCAGGTCCTTAAGTAGCTATGATGGCAAATTGACTAAATGGGAGACCAAATGGCTGACCACTGTGTACAATTACCTTGACCATTTTATGCTCAACGAACTCACTTGGGAGGATTGGCAAAACGAGGTCAAACACGTACAGGCGCACCTCACTGACGCCTCAATTGCTCAAGGGATGAGGTGGTTGCCTCCGGTCATTCACCAAAAAATGGCACCCTCGCTGACAAAGCACATCAAATCTCGCCGTGATGATTTGATGCAGACCGCACGTTGGTGGCATGAAAACCTTGCACACACTGAATCGGTCATTGCTACGCAAAAAGAAAACCTGATACGGGTGGAGCGCTTGAGCAACAAGGAAACAAAGGTGACTATTTATGAAAAAAGTAAGGACAATGACCTTCAAATGGTCTATCAGCGAAGCTTCGACAATGAACTGACGCATGAAATACGAATTTTTGGTTTGGAGGGTGATGACGAGTTCATCGTGGTGGGCAAAGTGGACAAATCACCAATAGTGAGGCTCATCGGCGGAGTGGACGAAGACAGTTTCATAGATGAATCAAAGGTGTCAGGTTGGAGTAAGAAAACAATTATTCATGACGATAAAATGGAGGGCAACAAAGTGGAAGCCACCAGCGAGACTAAAGATTATCGCATCAATGATTATGAGCGAAACGCATGGTTTTTTCGGGACAACCCAAACGATTACGTAGTTGGAGTGCCGATTATCGGCTATAACCCCGACGAACAGTTGTTCCTTGGCGCCAGCTTGAAAATTGTGCGTAGCCACTACCGTTCCAAGACTATACACCAAGTGGCAGGGCAAGTTGCGTTTTCAACCAAGGGGTACTATATACGCTACATTGGCGACTACCAGCGATTGTTGGGAAAGAAAGACCTTTTGGTAGAAGCTTCGGTGGAGACCCCCCGGTATGTCAAGAATTTCTTCGGCATCGGTAATGATACCAAACGATTGGACGATGTGCCTCGCAATTTTTACCGAGTTCAAATGGAGCGATACAATTTCTCTGCATCCCTAAAGCACCAGACTGAGGGCGGCTTGCTCTATTCGATAGGGCCATTGATGAAAGCGGTAAAAGTAAATTTTAGGGAGGGCAGTTTTCTGGACGTTATTGAATCAGAAATACGCCCTGAAGTATTTAGCTATCAATACTTTGGGGGGGTAAAAGGGAAATTGGAGTACAACAATGTCGACAAAAAATTCAACCCAAGCAGTGGTGTGGACTTCAACAGCTATGCCAGCTGGCAGACCAACATCGAGACGCCGTCCATGAATTACGCCAACGTGGGCGGGTCCATCAGCTTTTACATTCCAATTGACCGTGCGAGGCGGCTTATTGTAGCCACAAGGGTAGGGGGAAGCCACAATTTCGGCGAATTCGATTTCTTTAATGCCCCTTCCCTGGGCGGTAGCCAATCCGATAACCTGGGTGGTCACTTGACCATTAGGGGCTACAATTCTGGCAGGTTTACGGGACGCAGCGTCTTCTATCAGAACCTGGATTTGCGCTGGACCATATTTAACCGAAAGGCGATTGGGATGCCTATTTCCTTTGGCATCGCTCCAGCCTTTGATTACGGCAGAGTTTGGAACGACGGCGAGATATCAGACACTTGGCACTATAGTTATGGCGGTGGCATTTGGATTGCTCCATTGGACCTCGTTTCCATTTCTTTTAACTTGATGAAGTCAGTGGAAGGACAAAGATTTACTGTAGCCTTGGGGTATGATTTCTGAAGTTAATACGGTCATCCCATTGTTTGCAGGTGTATAATTTGAACTGAATGAACATCATTTTGTGCTATCCGTTTTACCCTAAATTCAAAATAAAAGGCCATGAAGCATACAGCAAAACTTTTCATTTTAGCAATTTCCGCCATAATTTTTGTGATAGTAATGAGCGTACAAGTCTGCGTGTTCATGCTATGCTTTGTAAAATGATACTCAATTTTTAATCTTTTCACTTTTTACCTATGTCTAACACAATTACTGAACGAAACACCAAAGTATTACTTACCGAAAAAGCCTTACAAGAGGTAAAAGTGCTTCTGAACGAACAGTTGCCTGAGCATGTTTATTTTCACAACGAAAGCTATCTTGACCAAGTCATAGAAGCAACTCAAAAGTTGGCTGAAGATGCTGAACTGGATAAGGCCGAAACCGAAGTCCTGAATCTGGCTGCCATTTTTCATGTCGTGGGTTACATAGGTGGTGGCAAGAATTCTTGGAAAAAAAGCAGTGAAGCAGCCACTGAATTTTTGCTAAGCAATAATGCTGATGCTGATACCATAGCGTCGGTGGACAAATTAATCAATGCACTTGACCCTAAATACAAGCCAGACACACTACTTGAAAAACTGTACCTCGATGCACAACTTAGCTACTACGGCGACAAAGATTTCTTGAACCGAATCAGTCGTTTGCAAAAAGAGCAAGAAGCTGGATCAAAAGAGAAAAAAGATGAGGTTGAATGGACCGGCGAACTGATAGAGCAACTTAGAAGCCATGCGTATCTCACCAGTCAAGCTGAAGGGCTTTTTGGGAAAGTGAAAGAGAAAAACCTGAAAAAACTCAAAAAATCACTAAAAAATGAGTTGAAGGTTAGATTGGAAGGTGACAAAAGCTCCAGTATCAGTGCAAATAGTGGTGCTCGCACCATGTTCAAGACTGCATTGCGAAACCATGTGGACCTTACCAGCATCGCCGACCAAAAAGCGAACATCATGCTCAGCATCAACGCGCTGATCATTACCATTGGCCTGCCTGCTTTCGCTACATATTTGCCAAACAAGAGCTTCCTGATAGCGCCTGCGGTCATATTCTTGCTCACAAGCGTGGCAACAATGATAGTTGCCACCATATCTACCCGCCCAATCAAGGTAGATGGCTTGACGGACCTGACGCAGTTGAAATCCGGGAAGACGAACCTCTTCTTTTTTGGCAATTTTTATAGCATTCCCAATGAGCAGTATAGGGAAGCCATCAAAGACGTGGTAGCTGATAGGGACTATCTCGATTCTTCATTCGTAAATGACCTTTACTTTCTTGGCGTCTCACTGGGGCAAAAATTCAAGCTCTTGCGCCTTTGTTACAACGTGTTTGTATTTGGTTTGTGCCTTTCCGTGCTTGCGTTTGCTTTGTCCTATTTTATTTCTGTATCAAATTAGAAGTCCATAGTTCAAAAAAAGGGGTCTGGGTGCGGTACTGCTCCCAAACCCCTTTTTTCATTTCAGCCCTGCCCACTTCTAAGGTAGGTTAGCCCTGCGATTGGATTAAGGCCATGCCTCCAAAATGCCGCTTCACGAATGCTAATTGGTGCAGATTTGAATGGACTTTTAGAGGTGTCACCTTCGACCTGAACCCAAACTATTTAAGCAATTTTTTAGCAATTTTCAAAAAATGGTTGAACATAACTCTAGTCCATCCTTTTTACCAATGCAAGTCAATAAATAACATAACTTATTGATAGTCAATTTAATTGAAGGCAGTACCAGCTTTATAAACAGTAACCATTTTTTTAAACAATTAAAAACTTGCCTTATGTTACGTTACACCTTAATTTTCTTCGTAGTTGCTATTATAGCCGCTATATTCGGTTTCACGGGAATAGCCGCTGGTGCAGCAGGCATCGCCAAAATCCTGTTCTACATTTTCATCGTCCTCTTCCTGATTTCGTTGGTTAGAGACATGATGAGTAAAGCGTAATTGACCTTATATTTTTTCTTCATAGAATGTGGCAGGCACTTCGGTGCCTGCCAACTTTTTAATTTCTGACTCTACTAATGATGAAGCTCATAGCAATAGGAATGTTGTTGACAGCTACATTCATCCTGCTGATGAATGCTTGCAGCGTTAACCCATCTGCCGAGAATCCTACAAATACGTTGGCAGAGAAGACCACAGCCATTCGTGGGGAAGATGGAAGCTACGTGCTCAACCTACCTCCTTTGGGCGAGTACAAAATTTTTCAAGGCCCTTCGCCTTCAAAAATCAATTGGGAAAAATTCGTGGAGACCAAGGAGAACTCCCTCTATTTCCCACCAGCACCAGACAAGGGACGCATTTATTTTGCCGTGGAATCCACTAAGGACACACTTATCATCTCGGAACGACAGGTTCCAATTGATGAGCAGCCTAATTTCAGGGACCTGGGCGGCTTGCCCACAAAGGATGGCCGCTATGTTAAATGGGGTACCGTATTCCGCAGCGGAAAATTATCTGACTTGAAAAAGGAAGAGTTGACTTATTTCTCGAAGCTTGGAATCCGCACCATTGTTGACCTGCGGAACAACCTTGAAATAGCCAAAGACCCCGACCGGTACCCCAAAGGCGTCAACTACATTCAAATTTCCTTGAGTGTTCACAGGAGCTTCCATCAGCAACTCTTCCTTCATGCAACGAAAAACCAGATACAAATAATCACGGTCCAATTTCTCAGCTGGCACAAATCCAACAATGGAATCGGGGAAACAGGCGTCGAATGTGAGTATCGCGACATCTCCGATATTTGCGGCAATCG
>JANPLH010000332.1:0-5068 GCA_031426435.1 Saprospiraceae bacterium
CTGCAACGTCATGCGGCACAACACACTTGACGTTGCAGTTTGCCTTCGACAATGACAAAGCGACACATAGCAGGACATGAACCTAGACGACGCCAATGGCCTTTGGCAATAAAATCGGCCATACAGCAAATGAAACGTTTCACCAATAAATAAAGGCTTCACCATGCCAGAAACAAAACAAAATCAACCCATCGCCAAAGAATACGACGCCATCGTAATCGGCTCCGGCATCTCCGGCGGCTGGGCCTGCAAGGAACTTACCGAGAAGGGCCTCAAAGTCCTTTGCTTGGAGCGGGGCCGCAAAGTCGAGCACGTGAAAGACTATCCGACCGCCATGCTCCCGCCGTGGAAGGACGAATACCGGGGCCGGGTCACCGAGGCTACCCGTGCCGAGTACCCCATCCAGTCGAAGAACTACGCCTTCAGCGAGATGACCAAGCATTTTTATGTGAAGGACACCGAGCATACATACACGCAGAAGCGCCCTTTCTGGTGGATTCGGGGCTACCAGACCGGCGGCAAATCCCTCCTCTGGGCGAGGCAGTGCTGGCGGTTCAGCGAGCGGGACTTCGAGGAGAACGCACGGGACGGCCACGGCTGCGACTGGCCCATTCGTTACAAGGACATTGAACCTTGGTACAGTTACGTGGAAAAATACGCTGGCATCAGCGGCCAAGCGGCGGGCATTGCCGAGGTGCCGGACAGCCCGCACTTCCTGCCGCCCTTCGAGCTGAACTGCATCGAAGTGCATTTCAAGGAGCAAATCGAAAAGAAATACCCCGGTCGGCGGCTCATCACCAGCCGCCCAGCGCACCTCACCGACGACACCCACAAGGAACGGGGACGCTGCCAAAGCCGCAACCTCTGCCACCGAGGCTGCCCTTATGGCGGCTACTTCACCAGCGTGACCAGCACCATCCCCGACGCCTTGAAAACGGGCAACTTGACCATGCGCTACCACAGCATCGCCACCGAGTTGATATATGATGAAAAAAAGGGCAAGGCCAGCGGCGTCAAGGTTTTGGATGCCGAAACGGGCGAGATGTTTGAGTTCAAGGCCCGCATCATTTTCGTCTGCGCCGCCGCCCTGAACTCCACCTGGCTGCTCCTCAACAGCACGAGCAGTCGCTTCCCCGATGGCTTCGGCAACGATAGCGGAGTGGTTGGAAAGTACTTGATGGACCACCACTTCCAAGTTGGTGCATCGGGCGAGTTCGACGGTTTCGAGGACCAATACTACTTCGGGCGCAAGCCGAACCACTTCCTCATTCCCCGCTACCGCAATATCCGGGAGGACGTGCAGCCGAACTACCTCCGGGGCTTCGGCATGTACGGCAGCGGCTGGCGGCAGGGCTGGGGCGAGGTGGCTGCCATGAAGGAGGTCGAGCACGGGTTTGGTGCCGATTTCAAGGACGCCATCAGCCGCCCAGAGAACGGCAAGTGGGCCGTGCAGATGTTTCCCTTCGGAGAATGCCTGCCCTACGAGAGCAACCAAATCACGCTGGACACCAACAAAAAAGACCACTGGGGCCTGCCCACCCTCGTCATGGACGCCGACTTTGGCGACAACGAAAGGGAAATGACCAAGCAGATGCTTTCCGACAGCAGGGAAATGTTGGAAGCTGCTGGTGCGAAGAACATCCAGGAGTACCGTGGCGAAACGGCCATCGGCTTCGGCATTCACGAGATGGGCACTGCCCGCATGGGCCGTGACCCCAAGACCAGCGTGCTGAACGGTCACAACCAAGTCTGGGCTGCGCCCAACGTATTCATGACGGATGGGGCCTGCATGGCATCTTCGGCGTTCCAGAACCCCTCTCTGACGTACATGGCGCTGACGGCGAGGGCTTGTGAATTTGCAGTGGGGGAGATGAAAAAGGGGGAGTTGTGAGAGGTGAAAAAGGCATGAGCTTGAACCGGGAAGCGTTACTTGAAAAGCGGGAGTACCTGCTACTTATTTGTTATTTCGCCCCATGAAATTCTTCCTGCACCTATCCTACAAAGGCACGAACTACCACGGCTGGCAACGACAGCCCAAGCACCCCAGCGTACAGGAAACACTGGAATTGGCGTTGGAAAAAATGCTGGGCTACAAAGTCAACTGTATCGGCTGTGGGCGGACGGATGCGGGGGTTCATGCCAGCCAGTATTTTTGCCATATCAAAGTGGCGGACGATTTTGATTACGACCCCGTTTTTCGGCTCAATAAAATGCTGCCGGACGACATCACCATCCATGATTTCATCAAAGTAGGCTGGGATGCACACGCACAAAAAGATGCTATTTCAAGAACATACACCTACCGTATCCATACCGTGAAAGACGCTTTCTTGAGCGAGTTGAGCGCCTATTATCCAAAAGAAAACATGGATATAGGGATTATGGAGAAAGCCATAGGAGTATTGACCAGTTACCGGGATTTCCGCGCGATGTGCAGGCAACCCGACCTCTATAAAACGACCATCTGCGAACTTATGTCGGCACGTTTAATGGTCGAAAAAAGCGGGGAACAGTTAATTTTCGAGTTTACTGCCGACCGCTTTTTACGTGGCATGGTGCGAATATTGGTTGCTCAAATACTGGCGGTTGGTTGCGGGAAGGTGCCTTTGGAGACCTTTGAAAACTGCCTTAAAACAGGCCAACCACCAGCCTTTGCAAAAGCTGCACATCCGCAGGGGCTGTACCTATCGAGGGTGCGGTATGATTTTTTGGATGAATCCTTTATCAATGCTTTGTGAGGTTTTATGGTTTTGACGGGAGTTGGCGGGCCAATTTGGCGTTTTGCAATCACCACAACAAACCGCACCAAAACACCCACCATATTCAACAATAGCCCTATATTGCGAACGACAAGACACGCAAGGCTGAACAAGCCATTTTATGAATTAATAAAGCTATTTTATGAAAACTAATTATCTCTTACCAACCGTCATGGTTGCGATGCTCGGCATTTGCAGCCTTTGCTCCGCAAAAGATTACAACAGTCCGCCCCGAAAGGGTAAATCCAATCCACCCACCAATTTCCGGGCCGCCTGTACCACCGCCCAAGCGCAAACCGACCTCGACATCAACAACGTGCGGGCGAGGCTGCTTACGGGCGGCGATATGTGGTGGGACCGCAACGATGGCGGCTACGTGGTGCCAAAACCCGCCCCCGGCCAGTCTGGCGTCTCTGCCATATATGCTGGCGGCATCTGGATGGGCGGCCTTGACGAAGGAGGCAACCTCAAAGTGGCCTGCCAAACCTACGGAAACGCCAGCGGCAACAGCGACTACTGGCCCGGCCCCTTATCGCCTGACGACGGCACCACCGACGGCGAAACCTGCAACAACTGGGACAAGCACTTCGAGGTAAAGGGGACGGAGATTCGCGAAAGCATTACCCGTTGGTCAATGGCAAGCGACCAGGGCATCCTCTACCCTACTTCGGAGATTCCATTGGGCGTGAAAGGCTGGCCCGGCAAGGGCAATCCCTACTTCAAGGAGATACATGGCTTTGATTTGCCCAATACCAATCAAGGATTGGCCGAATTTTACGACCAAAACGTTGACGGTATTTATGACCCTTCAAAAGGGGATTTTCCTTTGGTTGACCTTCGATCTTGTTTTGACCAACCTCAATACCCCGACCAACTGATTTTCTGGACTTACAACGACGAAGGCGGCGGAGCCATACATGGTGAGACCAATGCCGCCCCAATTCGTATGGAGATACATGCTACTGCATTTGCTTATGCAACCGACGACCAAATCAACGACATGACCTTCCAACGCCATAAGTTTATCAATAGGGCAAAAGAGGATATTGATTCCTTTTACTTCGCACTTTGGTTGGATGTGGACCTTGGCTGCTATTTGGACGACAATATCGGCTGCGACCCCAGCAGGAGCCTCGCTTATTATTACAATACCGATGCCGTGGACGGGGAGCCTGGCACTAATTGCAATGGCGTACCTACCTACGGAAATCATGTCCCTGCCTTGGGGGTTGACTTATTCAGAGGGCCGAGAGATGAAAATGGGAATGAATTGGAATTGTCCTCTTTTATCTACTACAACAACCCCGGATCAGGTATGCCAAATGGCAAAACTGACCCTGAAACTGATACTGAATATTATAGGTACCTTTCTGGTAGTTGGAAAGATGGCACTCGACTCAGTTACGGTGGCGATGGCTATGACCCATCAAGTCTAAACTTTACCAATTATGCCTTCTCAAGCCCGCCCAACGACCCCAACGGTTGGTCTATGTGCCACCCAGGCCCTGATTACCCGGGGGGCTTGCCAGCTTTTGACCGCCGTACGGTACAATCTTTCGGCCCGTCCGTCTTGCAGCCCGGCGCAAGGAACGAGTTGATTTTTGGGGTGATTTGGACGCCGAACATGGAATACCCTTGCTCCGACCTCTCCCGCCTTTTTGTTGCCGACGACTATGCACAGGCCCTTTTCGACAACTGCATGAACACCTTCTTGGATGGCCCCGATGCGCCCGACGTGGACTGGGTAGCAGGCGACAGGGAAATCAACCTGATTTTGACCAATAGCGAATGGTCAAATAACCGTGATGAGCGCTTTCGGGAATATGCTTTGGGGCATTTGAAAGGGGTGGCAGACACGACCTACGATTTTGAAGGGTACTTGATTTACCAAATGGCAGGCCCGGACTTCGGGTTTTCCGATACTGGCGACACAACCAAGGCACGGTTGGCTTTCCAATGCGATGTGGAGAACGGTTTTTCAAGGTTGATTAATTGGCAGGCAGAAAAGAACCCCAATTACCAACTCAGTCCTGAGATGGAGCAGTTTGTGCATTTCCCAGACGAGGTGATTGAGGGTGGAAACATAGGCATCAAGCACAGTATCTCATTTTCAGAAAACCTGTTTGCGACGGGTAATGACCGCCGCTTGGTCAATCATTGTACCTATTATTAACGTGAGTTATGGCATTTCGATTTGCTTTGATGGGATAAATACGCATGGTTTTTCATCGTAGTAGGAATACGCTATCACTCCGCCGATGATGTGCGCCATTGCGTTGATTGGGCTGCGGTGTCGAGTATGGTCAACA
>JANPLH010000333.1:0-1832 GCA_031426435.1 Saprospiraceae bacterium
CAGCTCCATTCTCACCACCGCCCTCATGAAGCAGCACAACCCAAAGCGGCTCATTGGCCGGGCCATCACCGTACTGCACCACAGCGTGCTGGAGGCAATGGGCGTGGACGAAATCGTGCACCCTGAGGAGGAGGCGGCCTACCGCCTTGCGAAGCGCTTGGAACTGCACCAGATCATTGACTCTTTTGAGATTTCGGAGAAATACTCCATCTATGAAATCAACCTGCCGGAAGAGTTTATTGGAAAGACGGTTGTCGAGACGGAATTTCGCCAGCGATACCAAATGAACATCATCACCATCATTCGAAAAAAGAAGCGCAAGAATATACTTGGTATTACCCGTGAGGTAAAAGATTCCATTGGTATTGTGGCCCCTGATACCATCTTGCAGGAGGGCGACATGCTCGTTGTTTTCTCCAAAAAAGAAGATTTTACCAACTTTATTCAAAGGCTGTAATCACCGCATTACGGTATGGCCGTTGACGCCAAGCCAAGCGACTTCAATCAATTGAAACGATGGTAACAATGCACGAGGTGTCCAGCAGGTCAGAGCTGATGGACTTTATAAAATTCCCGTTCGAGCTTTACAAAGACAACCCCTATTGGGTGCCCCCCATCATCCATGACGAGGTGGTGACGCTGCGCAAAAACCCGGCATTCGAGTACTGCGACAAATGCTACTGGGTTGCGAAGCAAAATGGCAAAATCGTCGGGCGCATCGCTGGCATCCTTAGCCGGGCCGAGAACCAGAAGACGGGCAAGCGCCTCGCCCGCTTCGGTTGGATAGAGTTCGTGGACGATGTGGAAGTATCCACCGCCCTGTTCAAGACCGTAGAGAACTGGGGAAGGCAAAAAGGCATGAACCAAATGCACGGCCCACTCGGCTTCACCGACCTCGACCGGGAAGGCATGTTGATTGAGGGCTTCAACGAGCTAGGCACCTTCGCCACCATGTACAACCACCCATATTACCTGACGCATTTGGAGGCAAATGGCTATGGCAAAAGCGCCGATTGGGTAGAGTTTGAAATTGACGTGCCGGAGGTGATACCCGCCCGCATGAGCGAGTTCGCAGCGAAAGTGGCCGAGCGCTTTGAACTGTGCCACCTGGAGGGCACCCGCTCACAGCTCAAGCCGTACGCTCCAAAAATTTTCAAGCTCATCAACAACGCCTACAAGGAACTGTACGGCGTGGTGGAACTGACGGAGGCGCAGATAAAGTTTTATACCGAACAGTATTTCACATTTATCAAGCCAGATTTCGTCTCCGTAATCCTCGACAAAAATGGCGATGTCATCGCCTTTGGCCTAACGAT
This sequence comes from Saprospiraceae bacterium, assembly GCA_031426435.1. Lineage (GTDB taxonomy): Bacteria > Bacteroidota > Bacteroidia > Chitinophagales > Saprospiraceae > UBA6168. The sequence continues at coordinate 1,317 of JANPLH010000333.1, forward strand.
GCCCTCGCTATCGCATGCCGTGCAAAAAGCCAAGGGCAAGCTGCTGCCGTTCGGATTTATCCATATCCTAAAGTCAATGAAGAAAAACGATCGGGCGGATTTTTACCTGATTGCCATTGAAAAGGAATACCAGCGGCGGGGCGTACACATCATGATTTTTGAGAAAATACTGAGGAACTACCAGAAGTTCGGCATCAAAAAAGTGGAGACCAACCCAGAGTTGGAAACAAACATCCACGTGCAGGCCATCTGGAAGGACTACAGCCCCCGCCACCACAAGCGGCGGCGGTGTTTTATAAAAAACCTGTAATCACGGCTTCATGGCTTCATTGTTAAAATTGCTTCATTGTTGCCCTCATGACGTGTTCTATTACAATGAAACCATGAAACCATGAATCAATGAAACCATGAATCAATGAAACCATGAATCAATGAAACCATGAATCAATGAAACCATGAATCAATGAAACCATGAATCAATGAAACCATGAATCAATGAAACCATGAATCAATGAA
>JANPLH010000334.1:0-17565 GCA_031426435.1 Saprospiraceae bacterium
CTCATAAGCATAAGTCATAGGCCGGAACTGCTGTTCCAGGGATGTTTTTCAAAAATAAGGCTTGGATTATGAATGGTCACTGGTTTTTCGACGGGCAGTTTTTGCACGAGGATAAAACGATAACAAACGCCGAATTTCGTACACCTTGGCAAATTAAGTAAAATCAGCACTCAGGCGATGGGATTAAATGCCCCTGTTGTCGGACAAATATCCCCTTTTATAAATGCCTATTTTAACTGCAGCAATGGTCATTTTTTGACAATAATCATGTTGCAGGATGACTTTCCCTGCTATCATCGGCTCTTGAAAATACCGTTGTTTGCAATAGCATATCTGCTGATTTTTCTCACTAAAAATAAGCAAAATGGCACGTCTGATTGTTCCTACCGACTATTCCAGCACTGCTGAAAAAGCGCTTGATCAAGCTTTGTTATTGGCACAAAAAAACAACGACGAGGTCGAGTTGTTGCACATCGTGGTCGTATCGCCCGAGGCGGAGTCCCCGAAGGTTTGGGATTATATAAGGAGCGATGAAAAAGCGGAAAAGATCCGATTAGAAGCCTTGGCACTGGCCCGCATCAAGGCCTTAGAGCTGCCCGAAAGCACACGCTGGCGCACCAAAGTGCTGTACGCCGACCGCTTCCTGCCAAGCCTTATCGGACGCTTTGAAAAAACAAAGGCCAAGCTCGTGGTGATGGGCACGACGGGCGTCAGCGGCCTCGCCAATAAAATCTTTGGGAGCAATACGGCGAACCTGATAAGCAAGGCAGAATTCCCCGTGCTGACCATCCCACCCAACTGGCAGCCAAGCCTTTTGACTAAGTTGGAGTTTTGCATCATGCCGGATCAGGTGCTGCCGCAAAAACGGGAAATCAAAAAATGGGCGACTTGGTTCGGGGCCGAGCCTCTGATGGTACATTTTTCCAATGTGGCCAACTTTAGCACCGGCAAGGGAAAGTCCAAAAGTCCCTTCCCTGTCAAGGCCGTGCTCACTGTGCCAGCGGAGCCGTTTTACCAAGACCTCGTGGAGTACAGCACCGGCCTGAAGCATACCGCCCTCTGCATGTTCGTGCATGAGCGGCTGACGGTCTTCGAGCGCATTTTTGACAAAAGCGTAACAGGACAAGTGGCCGGGCATGTGCAGATACCAATGCTGGCGCTGCCGTTGAGGGCTGAATGAGACAGGTTAGGGAAAATTGGTTGAAGTGGTTAAATTAGTTGAATTGGGTGGGGCCAAAGTCACTTCAACAAGTTTAACCACTTCAACTAATTTAACCAAATTCCCCACTTCAACCAATTTGGTACTCCTGCCCCAGTTCTGGAATCTCAACCTTTGGGAATCCCTGCTCCAAAAGGTGGGACTTTAGGCTTTCCTGCCGCTCTATTTCACCATGCACAAGGAAGATATATTTTACGGACTGCTGCTGGTTGCGCACGAAGTCCGAGATTTCGCCCCGGTCGGCGTGGGCAGAGAAGGAGTCCATGATTTCCACGTCGCAGCGCACCATTTTTTCCTCCCCGAACAAGCGCAGGTGGGTGGTGCCGTCACGCAGGCGGCCAGCGGGCGTTTCTGGTGAGGCATAGCCTACAATGAGCACCGTGTTGCGGCTGTTTTCGATATTGTTGAAAAGGTGGTGCTTTACCCTGCCCGCATTGGCCATGCCCGATGCGCTGATGATGATGCATGGCTCATCCGTAGTGTTCAGGCGCTTTGAGTCCTCCACCTCTTTTATGTACCTCAACCGGCCAAAACCAAAGGGGTTGGGGTCTTTCAGGATGTAGGCGCTCAGGTCGCCGTCGTAGCATTCAGGGTGGGCACCGAATATCACGGTGACGTTCACTGCTAGCGGGCTGTCCACATAAATAGGCACTGGGGGGAGCTGTCCTGCATTTTCGAGTTGGTCGAGGATGTATACAATCTCCTGTGTCCGTCCTACACTAAAGGCCGGGATGATGAGCTTGCCCTGTTTTATAACGCAGGTATGCTTGATGATTTCCAAAAGCCGAGCGATTTCCTGTGGGGCAGATTCATGGAACTTGTCGCCGTAGGTGCTTTCGCAAATAAGGTAATCCAGTTCACTCATCTGCTGCGGGTCCCGCAAAATGGGGCGGTTGGGCCTGCCAATGTCGCCAGTAAAGCCGAACCTAGTGGTTTTGCCGTTTTCATTGATGGTCAAGGCCACGCTGGCACTGCCGAGGATATGCCCGGCGTCCCTGAACTCTACCTCCACGCCCTTGCGCACCTCGAATTTATTGCCATAGCCGAAAGTGGCGAAGCGTTCCATGGTCTCCTTTACATCTATCTCCTCATAAAGTGGTTCCCGCTTGTCGTCTTCATGGCGAGCACGTTTGTTATGAAATTGGGCATCCGTTTCTTGTATCATGGCACTGTCCAGCAACATGATGGCGCAAAGGCTACGGGTGGCGTGAGTGCTATAAATCGTGCCATGAAACCCGTCCCTGACAAGCTTTGGCAGCCGTCCGCAGTGGTCAATATGGGCGTGTGACAGAATCACGCAGTCAATGCTGCGAGGGTCGAACAGCCAATTTGAGTTGAAATTTTCCATGCTTTTGCTGTAGCCTTGGTAAAGGCCGCAGTCGAGCAGGATGGTGTAGCCGTCGTCGAGGGTGATGAGGTGGGCGCTGCCGGTAACTTCCCGTGCTGCCCCGCAGATTTTTAGTTTCATTGCAAGGATGAGTTTCGTTTTCTCCAACGCTGCATCAGGCAGCAGGGCGAAAGGTACGAAATGAGTTTTGATAAAATGGCACTGTATCGCTTGGCTAAAACTGCCGCAACACAGCTTTGATTTTGTCCTTCGGAAAAAGCCGAACCGTCGAAGTGTCCAAATGGTAAAAGGCGATGGTTGAGGATTGTTCTAATTCCACCTTATTATTAAGCAATGCCGCCACCGCTTCAATGGCTTCCAGTCCAGCGGCTTCCAGCCGAAGCTGGTCGCCAGCGTAGAGGTAATGGGCTTGCATGTAGGTGCTTTTGACCACCTCATAACGGTTTGGGGCTGTCACTTTGAAACGGATGCTATCTTTTAAATCGGCTTCGCTTAGGTTGTTCAACAACTTTATCATTTGCCCATCCCGGAAGAGGACGCCCCAGCGGAAAAGGGGTAGGGCGACGTCGAGGGGCAAGGGGTAAGTTTGCTTAGAGGATAACGATTCGGTGGACATGTAGCTCGATGCTATTTTTGGGTCAATGATGGAGTTTTCGGTGTCCCAATTTTCAAGGTCGTCCATGTTGTAGCACATCAGCATACCCCGGTCAACGGGTGGGACGCCTGTTTTTTCGAGGTATTTTAACTGATGGAGGCGGATGGTTGCGCTGATAATCGGTGGACGGGCCACGGTGGACGGTGTTCGGCCAACTGCCAATTGAAAGTTTGTTAGTAGCGCAAAATACTTGGCTTGGGTCTGGTCGGTCCAATCGCAATCGAACTGGATTTCGGTAGGGGGTTGCATGGCCAGAGTTCCTATTTTTTGGAGGATGCGGCTGGCCAGCGAATCAATTGCCGGCATGGGCAGGTTGAGCAGGGTTCGGTTGGTGATGAAAACAGTGGGCACTATTTCCAGCCCGGCGAGCAGGCTTGTATCAATTTCAATGGTGGCCAATGGCACGGGCTGTCCGCTCGCCTCGTCCCAGTCCACGTCGAAAAACTTGACGTAGAGTTTTTTCACGCCCAAGGAATCGAGGTAGCTGCGCTCGGTGGGCGTGAGGTGCAATTTGGTTTGCCAATGGTAAAATGCAGTTGCAACCGCTTGATGCTGCTCCGACTGGCTGCAACGGGAATTTGCGAAGCAAAAATAACACAACAAAAATGCCGTTGCGCTTGCCGAAAAAACGGTTTTTCTCATATTTTGATAAGACCAGAAGGACAAAGTTCTGAAAATGAGGTGAATAGGGGTTTCTGTATTTGACCAATTTGAGGACAAAGAAAAAATGATTTTTTTCACCAAATAATATTTCGTTGGATGAAATCCATTTCCTATCTTTGGCAGCTTTTTAAAAAATCCGGGCTTTCTGGGCGGAAAAATGGCTGCAAACCACCCCAAAGGCAGTAAAACGGATTTTTTTGAAATCTTTTTGATAACCCTTCTTTCAAAATCAGAATATTGACTACTTTTAACCACCAAGAAAAACCCGCCACGTTCTCCCCAGCAAACGCAGTCCTTATTTTTTACAAGACATTAAATTAAACACACAGCGAAATGATGTTAGTAGCAGAAAAACCCAACATAACAGATCGGGTAAGTGAAGGCCTTCACAAATATTTTGGCTTCGAAAATTTCAAGGGAAACCAAAAGGATATCGTTCAAAGCGTTTTAGACGGAAAAGACACCTTTGTCATCATGCCCACGGGCGGCGGCAAGTCCCTTTGCTACCAACTTCCCGCCCTGATGATGGAAGGCACGGCGCTCGTCATCTCCCCGCTCATCGCCTTGATGAAAAACCAGGTGGACAGCATTCGGGGCTACAGTGACGAAGACGAAGTGGCCCACTTCCTCAACTCCTCCCTTACGAGGGTGCAGATGAAGGAGGTGAAGCAAGATATTGTGGACGGTAAGACCAAGCTGCTGTACGTGGCTCCCGAAACGCTGACGAAAGAGGAAAACATCGAGTTCTTCCAGAACGTCAATATAAGCTTCGTGGCCGTTGACGAGGCGCACTGCATCTCGGAGTGGGGCCACGACTTCCGCCCGGAGTACCGTCGCATACGGGCCATGATTGATGCCATCAACAAGGAAATCCCCATTATCGCCCTCACCGCCACGGCCACGCCAAAGGTGCAGTCCGATATTTTGAAGAACCTCAATATGCGGGAGACGAACACCTTTGTCTCGTCTTTCAATCGGGAAAACCTGTTTTACGAAGTGCGGCCAAAGGGCAAGAAGGAAGCCACGATGAAGCAAATCGTGCAGATCATCAAGACCATGCCGGGCCAATCAGGCATCATATACGTGCAGGCACGAAAGAGCACGGAGGAGATTGCGCAGGTGCTGAACGTGAACGGCATCAAAGCGGCACCCTACCACGCTGGCCTCGACGCCAAGCTGCGCTCCGGCACCCAGGACGCATTTTTGATGGAAGATATTGATGTGATAGTGGCCACTATCGCCTTCGGCATGGGCATTGACAAACCGGACGTACGCTTCGTCATCCACTTCAACATGCCCAAAAGCATCGAAAACTACTATCAGGAGACAGGCCGGGGCGGTCGTGACGGCCTCGAAGGCCGCTGCATCTCTTTTTTCAGCTACAAGGACATGGCAAAGCTCGAAAAATTCCTGCGGGACAAGCCAGTGGCCGAGCGGGAAATGAGCGCACAATTGATGCAGGAGGTAATGGCCTACGTGGAGACGACGGGCTGCCGCCGCAGGTTCCTACTGTTTTACTTCGGCGAAGATTTTGAGGAGCACCAGTGCGGTGGCATGTGCGACAACTGCCGTTACCCGAAGGAAAAGGTAGAGGTGCAGTTGGAAATGCAACAGGCGCTCCAGTCCATTAAGGCATTGGAGGAGAACTATAAGATAAAGACCATCATGGACTTTATTATGGGCAACGAGACAAAGGAAATGAAGGACTACAAGTTCAACAAAAAGCCTTTGTTCGGTGTCGGAAAGGAGAAGGACGAACTGTTCTGGAACTCCGTTTTCCGCCATGCGCTCATCAATGAGTTCATCCGAAAGGACATTGAAACTTACGGGGTGCTAAAGCTCACCGACTTCGGTCACGAGTTCATCGAAGACCCCTTTGAGGTGAAAATCCCCCTCAACCACGACTACAACAGCAACGAGGTGGACCTCGACGACGAAATGGGCAAGGCTGCCGCCCTCGACGAGACCTTGGTGAAAATGCTAAAGGAACTTCGCAGGGAAGTGGCAAAGAAGAAAAATGTTCCGCCTTTTGTCATCTTCCAGGACCCCTCCTTAGAGGATATGGCCACGCAGTACCCCATCACAATGGAGGACATGACCAAGATTCAGGGCGTGAGCATTGGCAAGGCACAACGTTACGCCAAGCCCTTCCTCGACCTCATCGGCAAATATGTAGAGGACAACGAAATCGAGCGGCCTTCGGACACCGTCATCAAGCAGGTGGCCAACAAATCGAAGGTGAAAGTGGCCATCATACAGGCCGTTGACCGCAAGATGCCCCTGTCCGACATCGCCCGACAGAATGACCTGAAAATGGACGAGCTGATGGAGGAAATGGACGCTATCGTTTGCTCCGGCACCAAACTGAACATTGACTACTACTTGGAGGACGAAATGGACGAGACCGTGGTGGAGGAAATCTACGACTACTTCATGGCCGCCGATTCCGACGATCCGAAAAAGGCATATTTCGATTTGAAAGACGATGAATGCACTTTTGATGAAATACTGTTGGTGAGACTGAAGTTCTTGTCGGAGCTTGCCAATTAAGAAAGTGATTGGTGATTGGTGACTGGTGAATGGGCCGGGGCTACCAACCACCAATCATCAATCACCAATCACATGAAGCTACTCATCATCAACGGCCCAAATCTCAACCTCCTCGGAACTCGGGAGCCGCATATATACGGAAAGCGCTCGTTCGAGGAGTATTTTGAAACCTTGCAGCAGGAGTTCCCCGGCGTCACCCTGCACTATTTCCAGAGCAACCATGAGGGCGAACTGCTCGATAAACTGCACGAAGCAGGCTTCAGTTACCAAGGCATCATCTTCAATCCGGGAGCTTATACGCATACTTCCATCGCCTTGGCGGATGCCATCGCCGCCATCGAAACGCCCGTGGTAGAGGTGCATATTTCCAATACTTTTTCGAGGGAAGAGTTTCGGCACAAGTCCATGACGGCACCAAATTGCGTGGGGTGTATTATTGGGCTTGGGTTGAAGGGGTATGACTTGGCGGTGGAGTATTTTATGTCATAGCTATTTCGATCGAAATGCCTAAATTGCATTAAAAAAGTTGAAAAATGACAGCAAATATTGAAATGGGAGTCATGGAAATCGAAGTCCAGCCGACGGCGACGAAGGTGAATATTCCGAAAATGTCTGCCAAGGAATTTTATAATTTCTGCGTTGCCAATCCCGATTTGCGGGTGGAACGGGAGAAAGATGGGAAAATCACGATAATGTCACCAGTAAACTTAAAATCTGGCTTTCAGGAAACCGCCATCATCGGCGAGCTCCATTCTTGGAATAGAAAGTACCGCCTTGGCAAATGCTTTAGCCCATCCGCAGGATTCACACTGCCGGACACATCCGTTAAAGCTGCCGATGTAGCATGGCTTTCCAAAAAAACCTGGGACAGCCTTCCAGAATCGGAGCGCAACCGTTTCGGTCATGCTGTGCCAGACTTCATCGCTGAAGTCCGCAGTTATTATGATTCGCTGCCAAAACTAAAAGCCAAGGTTACTGATAGTTGGCTCGCCAACGGCGTAAAACTCGCCTGGCTAATTGACCCGTTAAAGCAAAAATCCTATATTTTTCGTCAAAATGGGACGGAGGAAGTAGTGGTTGGGTTTGATAAAAAGCTCTCAGGAGAGGACGTGCTGCCGGGCTTTGAATTTGATTTGTCGCTGCTGCTGGAAGATTGATTTTTAAGCTATTGAAGCTATAACAGCTATTATTGAAGCAATCGCAGAATTTATAGTTTGGATTCTTGCAGATATACTTTTTTGTGGCTTTTTAAAAATCATAAAATATACCGGGGTAACGCTCCTTCGATTATTAGGTGGATGGAAAAAACCGATGGCTTATTATTTAAATAAAGACAATTTCGGCTATTTGCCTCATACCCTTGGTCTTGCATTCATTTCCCTTCTGATATTTGCCATCATCAAAATTTTCAATTAAAACATGATTATCCTCACCGGTGCCGCAGGCTTCATCGGCTCCTGCCTCCTCCGAAAACTCAACGACGAAGGCCAGGCCGACATCCTGCTCGTGGACGACTTCTCACGCCCCGACATAAAACGCAACCTTGATGGCAAACAGTTCCGCTCCAAGATGGAGCGCAGGGACTTTCTTGCTTGGTTTCAGGTACACGCTGCAGAGGTCAGCTTTGTCTTCCACCTCGGTGCCCGAACGGATACTACGGAGCAGAATGTCCTCATTTTCAATGAATTGAACCTCGACTATTCGGAGGCTATCTGGCAAATTTGCGCAGCAAACGACATACCCCTCGTGTACGCCAGCAGTGCCGCCACATACGGTGCGGGCGAGCATGGCTACGACGATAGCCATGAAATCGTACCCCAACTCAAGCCGCTCAACCCCTACGGTGTCAGCAAAAACGACTTCGATGAATGGGCTCTACTGCAAGCGAGTGGTTCGGGTCATCCCTCATCCCTCATCCCTCATCCCTCTTTCTGGATAGGCCTCAAATTCTTCAACGTCTATGGCCCCAACGAATACCACAAGGGCCGAATGGCGAGCGTCATCTTACAAACGGTGAAACAAATTCGGGAAACGGGCAGCATGAAACTCTTCCGCTCCCATCGCTCCGATTACCCTGACGGCGGCCAGTTGCGGGATTTCATCTACGTGAAAGACGTGGTCGAAGTCTGTTGGTTTTTTTATAAAAACCGGACAACCAGCGGCTTGTACAACGTGGGCACAGGAAAGGCCCGCTCTTTTTGGGATCTCGCCACCAATACCTTCCGGGCGCTGGGTCTAAAATCCAATATCAGCTTCGTAGACACACCGATGGACATCCGGGGCACGTACCAGTATTTTACCGAAGCCAATATGAACAAACTGCGGGCGGTGGGCTACGCAAAACCGTTCCATACGCTGGAGGAAGGCGTAGAAGACTACGTGCGACAGTACCTCGACGATGGAAAAATCTGGTAATATGTCAATGAACGCTATACTTCTTTATCAAAAATTTGCCAAAATCGGGTTTTGTAATACCTTCGCACCCTGTTTGATAAGGCTCGTTTTTTGAAGCAAAACGCTGGTTTTTGGCCATGAGGGCAGCCTTGCTTATCTCCGTTCAATATTTTTAAATAAAACCAACAAAGTTATGGGTCAAAATCTGACATTGATCATTCCGGTGCTGGGTGCACTTGGCTTGGTTTACACCTTTTGGAAAACTGCCTGGGTAGGCAGACAAGAACAAGGCACAGACCGTATGAAAAGCATTGCCGCCGCCATTTCCGAAGGTGCTATGGCCTTTTTGAAGGCGGAATACAAAGTGCTGGCCATCTTCGTGCTTGCAGTTTCTTTGCTGCTTGCATTTAGCGCTATGGGCGAAGCAAATTCCTCGCCACTCATAGGGGTTTCCTTCATTGTTGGGGCAGCTTGCTCAGCACTGGCAGGCTACCTTGGTATGCGGGTTGCTACCCAGGCCAATGTTCGCACTACCCATGCCGCACGCACCAGTTTGGGCAAGGCACTGGAAGTAGCATTCGCTGGCGGGTCCGTCATGGGCATGGCAGTGGTAGGGCTTGGCGTACTTGGCCTGAGCCTTTTGTTCCTGATTTACAGCAACATGGGCTGGGATACCGCCAAGGTTATTACCGTTATCACCGGCTTCTCTTTCGGTGCCTCTTCGATAGCGCTTTTTGCACGGGTAGGTGGCGGTATTTATACCAAAGCTGCCGACGTCGGCGCTGACCTCGTGGGAAAGGTGGAAGCGGGTATTCCCGAAGACCACCCATTGAACCCAGCAACCATTGCCGACAACGTGGGCGACAACGTGGGCGACGTGGCTGGCATGGGCGCCGACCTCTTTGAGAGCTATGTAGGCGCCATTGTAGGCACGATGGTACTTGGTGCTGCCTTTATCGGCCTCACCGAGTTTTCCAGCGACATGCGTTTCGGTGGCTTGAATGCCGTGCTGCTGCCAATGTTGTTGGCGGGTGTGGGTATTTTGACCTCTATCGTCGGCACTTTTTTCGTACGGGTGAAAGAAGGTGGAAACCCACAGGCAGCCCTTAACTTGGGTGTCAATGGTTCTTCCGTCATCATGGTAATCCTGTCTTATTTCATCATAAAATGGATGTTGCCGGATAGCTGGCAGTACACGGATATGCTTTCTGCTGAGGCACATACCTTGACAGCGAACGGTGTCTTCATCGCCACCCTCATCGGCTTGGTGGCTGGATTGGCGATTGGCTTCATCACGGAGTATTATACTGCCACAGACAAGAAGCCAGTCATGAACATCGTGCGCCAGTCGGGCACGGGTTCAGCCACCAACATCATTGCGGGCTTGGCCACTGGTTTCATCTCAACGATGTGGCCGACGCTTGTCTTGGCAGCTGCCATCCTTGGCGCTTATCATTTTGGCGGTATCTACGGCATCGCCATCGCTGCTGTCGGCATGTTGTCCAACACAGGCATACAGTTGGCCGTGGACGCTTACGGGCCTATTTCCGACAACTCGGGTGGCATTGCCGAAATGAGCAACCTGCCACATGAAGTGCGTGAACGGACAGACAAACTCGACGCAGTGGGAAACACTACTGCCGCCATTGGCAAGGGCTTTGCCATCGGCTCGGCGGCACTGACGGCGCTGGCGTTCTTTGCGTCCTTCATCGAAGTTTACAATAATACCCACCCGGACAGTCGCCTAACGACCATCAACCTTGCATCGCCCGATGTAATGGCTGGCTTGTTCGTTGGTTCCATGATCCCGTTGCTGTTCTCTGCCCTCGCCATGTTGGCTGTTGGTGCTGCCGCAATGGACATGATAAAGGAAGTGCGCCGCCAGTTCAATGACATCCCTGCACTCAAGGCTGCATTGGAGGTCATGCGCCGCAACGGCAACAGCGACATGAACAGTTGGAGCGCACAGGACCAAAAGACATTCAACGATGCCGACGGCAAGGCCGAATACGGCAAGTGCGTGGAGATTTCCACCAAAGCTGCCATCAAGAAAATGGTGCTGCCGGGCCTCATTGCCGTGATTGTTCCGGTGGTGGTTGGCAAATTGGGCGGTGCTGCCATGCTGGGCGGCTTGTTGGCTGGCGTGACCGTAACGGGCGTGCTCATGGCCATCTTCCAATCAAACGCTGGTGGCGCTTGGGACAATGCCAAGAAGATGTTCGAGGCTGGCGTTGAGATTGACGGCAAGATGTACTACAAAGGCTCTGACCCTCACAAGGCCGCCGTTGTAGGCGACACCGTTGGCGACCCGTTCAAGGACACCTCTGGCCCATCGCTCAACATCCTTATGAAATTAATGTCGGTGGTGGCACTTGTAGTTGCACCATTCCTTTAATCTGAGAAGAACTACACAAAACAAAAACAGACACTAAACATACGCTCCAATTGTAAAGCCCCGGAAGCTGCGAAGCTGCCGGGGCTTTTGTTTTTTGTTTTTTCAATTTGTTTTTTGGTTTTGCCAAAATGATTCACGAACATTGATTCCAGAATAGAAGCTGTTGCTTATTGTACGGATTGGCATCCACAAGCATCGCCAAACCGTCCACCGTAAGCCGTTTATCTTTTACTGTTAAAAAACACACCATGTCAAAATCAAAACATTTTTCACCGACAAATTCCGGTCGTCGGGACTTCGTGAAAACATCGGCACTCGCCGCTGGCGGGGTGCTGCTAATGCCGTCATTCTTGGGTGCCAAGGCACATATTGACGGTGATGATGCCATCAAAGTGGCCCTCGTGGGCTGCGGCGGGCGTGGCACCGGGGCTGCCCTGCAAGCCCTGCTCACCAAGCAGAACGTGAAGCTGGTGGCCATGGCCGATGCCTTCCGTGACAACCTCGACGAGGCGTACAAAGTCCTCACTGCCGACGAAATTTCTGACTGGTCAGGTGCCGAGGGCAACGTGAAAGGCCGGGTACAAGTGCCAGAGGAGCACAAGTTCACCGGTTTTGATGGCTATAAAAAAGCCATTGCACTGGCCGATGTCGTCATCTTGACCACCCCGCCGGGCTTCCGCCCCATCCACTTCGAGGAGGCGGTGCGGCAGGGCAAGCACATATTTACGGAGAAGCCCATGGCCGTGGACGCACCCGGCGTGCGAAAGGTGCTGGAGGCAGCAGAAATTGCGAAGCAAAAAAAGCTGAACGTGGTCGTGGGCTTGCAGCGCCACTATCAGACGGTCTATCGGGGCTGGGTGGACATGATGCAGGCAGGCGCCATTGGCGACATCACCACCTCCCATGTGTATTGGAACAACGACGGCGTATGGGTGCGTGGCCGGGAGGAGTTTTCCAAAAAAGCGGGCCGACCGCTCACTGAGATGGAGTACCAGATGCGCAATTGGTACTATTTCAACTGGCTCTGCGGCGACCATATCACAGAGCAGCACATCCACAACCTCGACGTGGGCAACTGGGTGAAGAACGCTTACCCCGTGCGGGCGCATGGCATGGGCGGCAGGCAGGTGCGGGTCGGCAAGGACTTCGGCGAGATTTTCGACCACCACTTCATTGAGTACGAGTACGAGGACGGCAGCCGTATGTTCAGCCAGTGCCGCCACCAACCGGGCACCATGAGCCGGGTGACGGAGGTGTTCCAAGGCACCAATGGCTCGGCCCCGCAGCCGGGCGTGCTGCTGACCCGCAGCGGCCATGAGCTGTTCAAGCACGACAGCCGCAACGATGCGAACCCCTACCAAGTGGAGCACGACGAGCTTTTCGAGGCCATTGCTAAAGGGCAGTACAAATATGCCGATGCCGAGAATGGGGCAAAGGCTACCATGACCTCCATTCTTGGCCGCATGGCCACCTACTCCGGCCAAGTGGTGGAGTGGAAGGACGCCATGGCCAGCAGCGTGAGCCTTGCGCCCATGAAATACGACTGGAATGCTCCTGCGCCAGTGCTGCCAGGTGCCGATGGCATGTACGCATGCGCCGTGCCGGGGGTAACGAAGGTGCTGTGATGCTGGAGCAGCTGGTTGGTTTCAGCAACTAATTATCTGTTAAAAAGGTCTGTTGGTTTTGAGAAGCCAGCAGACCTTCTTTTTTTTGCAAAAAAACAAGGAACATGAAATTACGCTTTGTTGTGGCTTTTCTATGCTGCTTTTCGCAGTTTTTGCTGGCGCAAAATGGCGTAATTACGCTGCAAAATCCCTCGTTTGAAGGAGTGCCGAACGTGGGTGGCTCTATCAAAGGAAATGGTTTGCCAGAAGGCTGGTTCAATTGTGGCTTTCAAGGCGAGTCGCCGCCTGATGTCTATCCAGTGCCCAATGGAGGGCCATTTCAAATCTCAGTAAAGAATCCTTCCGATGGCAAGACCTTTATTGGCCTTGTCACAAGGGACATGGATACCTGGGAGTCGTTCGGCCAACAACTTACATCCCCACTACTTGCTGGGGTGGTTTATCGGTTCAGTATTGACCTATGCCGCTCCGTAAGCTATGCCAGCCCCAGCAGGCGTAGTATTGAAATAGTTCACTATACCAATCCCGTCACCCTTCGTATTTGGGGCGGTAATGCCCAGTATAATAAAAAAGAACTCTTGGCCACAAGCCCACTCGTTGGCAACGTGGACTGGAAAAGGTTCGAACTTGAACTCAAATCCACTACCGACCACGACTTTATCGTTTTAGAAGCTTTTTATAAAACGCCCACTCCGTCTCCCTATGACGGTAATCTTATGCTGGACAATGCCTCGGATTTGGTGCCCATTCCAGCCGAAGAGCTTGCAGCAAGAGAAGTTGCAAAATCGCCAAAACTTAACGAATCGGCCATTGTGACGGAAGGTGGTAAACTCCAAGATTACACACGCCATGAATTCTCCCGATCCCTCATGGGCACCGATTTCCGCATCATTGCCTACCACGCCGACAGCGTGAAGCTGAAAGAGGCCGTCGAAAAAGCTTACGCAAGGGTGGCCATTTTGGAAAAAGTATTCAGCGATTACGACGAAAACAGCGAGGTGAGCTGGCTTTCCAAGGACGGAAAAGAAAGCGAAGTGAGCGATGAACTTTGGGACGTACTGCAATATTCACTGGAAGTATCCCGCCGTTCCGAGGGCGCTTTTGATGTGAGCGTCGGGGCATTGTCGAAGGTATGGCGCAAGGCGTTTCGGCAAAAGGAGTTTCCTTCCAATGCAGAACTGAACCGTGCCGCCGCCACGGTGGGGTATGAGTACATCAAAATGAAGGAGAGCAAGCGAACCCGCACCATCAAGCTCGAAAAACCGGGCATGCGCCTCGATTTTGGCGGCATTGCAGTAGGCTACGCCGTGGACGAGGCGATGGCCTGGCTGAACGAATACGGCATAACGACCGCCCTCGTGGATGGCGGTGGTGACATCCTGCTTGGCGATGCGCCTCCTGGCCAAAAAGGTTGGGAGATCGAAGTGCCAGACAAGCTTGTGAACGGCGAACTGACCTTCAAGAAAACCTACCTCGCCAATACCGCCATTACTACCTCCGGCGATACCTATCGTTACCTCGAACACGAGGGAAAACGCTATTCGCATATCATTGACCCACGGACGGGCCTCGGCCTCACCAGTCGCCGGGTGGTCACCGTTACGGCACCGACCTGCATCGCCGCTGATGCTTGGGCGACGGCAGCCAGCGTGGGCATTTCGAGGTTGTTGACGGTGGATTTAAAAGCAGAAAAAATCAGTATAACTGTTTTATCTCAAAATCCAAATTAGCCAAGTATGGGCAATGAAATCATATTGAAATTCGTTGTTCCATTTACGTTAATTTAATTTTCAATATTTACTAAATGGTGGTATGTATTGCCTGATGATGCACCTGACACCATGATGTTTGGATTCCCTATTCCATTTGGATGTGATGGCTGGCATACATCCTTATCCTTGCAGATTTTCATGCTTGAATTTATCGCTGATTTATTGATTTACTTTATATCTTGGCTAATAATTGCAGGCTTTATTCACCATTTTATTCTTCCTATTAAAATCAAAAGGAAAATCTACATATTGTTATTTAGCTTGGTTGACTTGGCAATTTCGCTTCCTATTCTTATTGCCAGCAATCCAGATAATACATTCTATTTAAAAAGAGATTTTGATATAAAGGTTGTTAAAACAAGATATAGATTTATTTGGGAAAGTAATTCCCGCCCCATTGTGGAAACAAACACCAATTAAGCCATCGGCAACGAAAAACTAAACGTACTCCCTTTCCCCGCCTCACTTTTCACCCAGATGCGGCCACCCTGCGCCTCCACGAACTCCTTTGAGATGGCGAGGCCAAGCCCCGTGCCTTTCGTCTTATCGCCAGCTGCACGGCGGTAGGGCTGGAAGAGTTTGCGCTGCTCCTCCTCGCTGATGCCGGGGCCGTGGTCTGTCACCGAAAACCGCACCGAGCCATTCAACTGCTCCACGCCGATTTCGATGCTCTCATGCGCAGGTGAGTAGCGCACGGCATTGGTCAAAAGGTTGACAAGGATGGCGGTCGTCTTGTGCAAATCCACATGCAGGGCGGGCAGGTCGGGTGCGATGTGCTGAATGACGCCCACGTTTTTATCCGCAATAAAAGTCTTCACATTGTCTAAGGAGCGCACCACGATAGCATCGGGCATCACCTGCTCTGGCTCCAATTGCAGTTGCCCCGTTTCGATGCGGCTGATGTCCAAAATCTCGTTCACCATGCGCAGGATGCGGGAAGTGTTGAGGCGGATGGTGCCGGTGAGGTCCCACTGTTCGCCGTTCAATTGGCCGATGCGCTCGTCTTCGAGCAGCTTCACGCTCATGTCAATGGCGGCGATGGGCGTTTTCAATTCATGAGAAAGTGTTGCCATGAAATTGGTCTTGGCCAGGTCCTGCTCCTTGAGTTCCGTCACGTTTTTTAGGATGATGACATAGCCCACGCTGGTTGGGGCATCTTGGTCGTCGGTGGGGCTTTCGATGCGCAGCACGTCCTTGTTGAAATACTGCCGCTTGCCGTCCTTGTCAATGCTGATGGCGGGGAAGGTGCAGTTGGTTTTCACCTCGTTATTCAGCACCTCTTTCAGCAGGTTTTGCAGGAGTTGGTGCTGGCGACCCAGTTGTCGGGCGTTTTGGCCGATAAGGCTTGACTCAGGCATGCCGAGCAGTTCGAGGGCGGGCGGGTTGGCGAAGAGGATGTTCTTGTTATCATCGAGGCCGATTATGGCCTCGTTCATGCGGCTGACGATGGTTTCCGTGCGCTTCTTTTCGCTCAGCACCTGCGACATGTTGATGTTCTCGTACTCCTCCAGTTTCTCGGCCATAAGGTTGAAGGATTTGGCCATTTCGCCAATCTCGTCGCCCGATTCGATGGCGATGCGCTCCCGGTAGTTTTTGCGGGCAATCTGCCGGATGCTCTCCGTCATGGACTGGATGGGGTCGGCCACGTAGCTGGGAAAATAAAAGAGGGCTATGAGCGCAAAAATGAAGAAGAACATCCCCAGTATTATCATGCCAATGGCCACCTTGTCAGCAATCCTGCTGGCATCGGCCATTTGTAGCCGAATCATCTTGTCGTTCAGGTTGTGGACGTACTGCAGCATGTCCTGGATGTACGCCCGCTGCATATAGAGGTCAACGGGTACTTCCTTTGTGGCAGCCATCTGCCGAAGGTAGGTCTTGAAGATTTCATAGTCTTCTTTCAGTTGTTTCGTGATTTCGACCTCTTCCGGCGTGGTCATTTTGTCGAGCTGCATGTTGAGGTTTCGCTCGAAAAGGTCAGTTGCTTTGCGAAGTTCCTGCCGACGGTAGGAAGGGGAGGAGTTCTCGAGTGAAATGTTCATCACCATGTCGTTTATCGCTTTCGACATCTCCTTGGTATAGTTGATGGCCTGGTAGTTTTCCTGAATCCTGAGAATGGTCTGGGTGCTGGTTCGCTGCACAAAATAGCCGCCCAACATGCCCAAGAGTGTGACCACGGCAAATAGGGTGAGCAGCACCAGCCTTATCTTCGTGCGCAGCCGGAGGCCCTGTAGCATTTCTTTGGCGCCAGCTGGTGTCAAGCCCGCAATGGTCTTGGTAAAATGCTTGAAATTCCTTTTCGCCAAACGCAGCGCTGGCAGGGAATTTTCCTTGATTTTGGCCGCCTTCACCCGCCACTTGCTCTTGTCTTTTTTGGGCAAAACGCTGCCACCGCCCTTGCTGTCCGGCAGTGGGTTGGCCTTTTCCTTTTCTCTTAGAACGGTCTTGTTGAGCTGTTTCATTAAAAACAAAAAGCGATATGAAGTGCAGGATTTGAAATTCAAATGTATGAATCAATTTCAAATTCATTGCACCGCATATCGCTCGGTAGTCAGGGAATCCATTTCCCGAAAAACTTATCGGGTGTCGGGAAATAAATTTCCCGACTACCAAAAAGTTTGGTCATTGGGGCAAAACGGGGGGAGAATCAGCTTCTGAGGTTGTTATCGGAAAACTCGGTTTGGAGTTGGAAATGCGCCCCCGTACTGTCGGTTTTGTTTTATTGGTTGATGTGGGTGAGCGTGTGAGATGCTCATTCTCTCACCTCTCTCACTTTTCTGACGCTCTCAAACTCTTAATTCAACATCGTTGTATCGTAAGCGTAGCTGAAATTGATGGTCTCCATCAACTTCTGGCGAGCGAAAAAGATACGGCTCTTCACCGTGCCGATGGGCAGGTTCATGTCCTCGGCAATTTCCTCGTATTTGTAGCCTTCAAAGAAAAG
>JANPLH010000335.1:0-7494 GCA_031426435.1 Saprospiraceae bacterium
GACGTCCATACTGTCTATCAGCAGCGCCCCATCTTCCAGCGGCGTCACTTCCACGACCGTGGCACCCACAACAAGTTCCTTCTTGCGGGCAACGGCACCCACGAGAAGTATCAGGGTGAGGAACCCACCGCCTATCCAGGCGATGCGGCGGAATGAAGAAGATTTGTTTGCGTTGTCGAGCATTTTAGAAGTTGCTTATTGTTCAGTTTAAAGTTTTTTACTTTTCAGAAAGCGCTTTATAGGCGTAACAAACGTATCAATATCCCCCGCCCCAATCGTCATCACCACATCTAACTGCTTGGTTTTCAATACTTCCAGCACGTTAGCCTTCGTCACCAAAACCCGGTTCGGGTTCTTCATTTTATCAAAAACAATCTCCGAAGTCACCCCCTGCATGGGCAGCTCCCTCGCCGGGTAGATGTCCATCAAGATGATATCGTCCAATTTGTCAAGTTCCTCAGCGAAACCGTCCTGAAAATCCCTTGTCCGGGAGTACAGGTGCGGCTGGAAGATGCCCGTGATGCGCCGACCGGGGAACAGTTCCTGAGCCGCTTGCACTGCCGCCCGGATTTCCGTCGGGTGGTGGGCGTAGTCGTCAATGAACACCGTTTGCTCGTCACGATAGACGAACTCGAAGCGCCGTTTGATGCCCTTGAAGCTGATGAGCGCCTTTCGTATGGCCTTCTCCCCTATCCCCAGTTGCAGCGCCACTGCAATGGCTGCGGTTGCGTTTTCGATGTTGTGCCTTCCTGCCATGGAAAAGCGGATATTGGAAATTAGGAAATTAGAAATTGGGGGCGCCGAGCTAAAATTTCTTAATTTCTCAATTTCTAATTTCGATTCTCCTTCGTAGCTCCGGCCCAAACCGCCCCCGCTTGTGACGGGGAGAGCCTCCCAACTCCGGCCAGAGGCCGGAGCTACGAAGTCAAATACAAAGTAACCATCCTCAACACGGATGTTATTTGAGCTAAATGTGCCAGACCCTAAGCCGAATGTGGAGAATGCAACACGGTTGGTGGGTTCAAGTATTTGATTTTCAAAGTGTTGCGATAACTCATCCTTAATAAAAACCTTGCCATTCGGCTTTGTTTTGCGGATAAATTCCTTGAAACCCGTTTCTGCCACGTTTTCGGCCTTTCCATAGATGTCAAGATGGTCGGGGTCCATGCTCAATAGCACGGAGATTTCGGGCGAAAGTTGGAGGAAGCTGCGGTCGTACTCGTCCGCTTCTGCTACCACCCAATCGCTGTCGCCGCCCACGTAGTTTGATTGGAGGTTCTGAGCAATGCCGCCCAAAAAAGCCGTACACATCACGCCGCCCGTCCGCAAAATATGCGTGATGAGGGAGGAGGTCGTCGTCTTTCCGTGGGTGCCAGCCACGGCAATCGTGCGCTGACTCCGGCTGATGATGCCAAGCACTTCCGCCCGTTTTTTCAAAGGAATCGTGCTGTTTTGAAAATGCAGCAATTCCTCAAAATCACGGGGGATGGCTGGCGTCCAAACCACCAAATCAAGTCCGGCAGGGATTTTCTTAAAATCCGCTGCGCCGTAGTGTACCGTCATGCCCTCTTTCACCAACTTTTTGGTGAGGGTCGTTTCTGTTTTATCGTAGCCGTGAACCTCGCAGCCTTTCATCAAAAAGTACCTTGCAAGCGCCGACATGCCGATGCCGCCGATGCCGAGGAAGTAAATTTTTTTGATGTCGTCAAGGTTCATTTTTTATCGTTTGTCATTGCCGAAGGCAATCTGTTGTCGTCTTTTTTTGTCATTGCCGAAGGCAATCCGCAACATCACGTTTGACTTTGCAGTTTGCCTTCGGCAATGACAAAGCGGCGTGTTCCGTGACTTACGCTTGCACCAATTTCAAAATTACCTTCGCAATCTCCTCTGCCGCATTCGGCTTCGCCAATTGTTTGATGTTTTCGCCCAAACGTTTTCCAAGCGCCTGATTTTCAAGCACTTCCAACGCTGTCCAAAGCAGCCGCTCCTTTGCTTCAACGTCTTTCACCATAAGCGCCGCCTGTTTTTCAACCAAGGCCAAGGCGTTCTTGGTCTGGTGGTCTTCCGTCACATTGGGCGACGGCACGAGAATAGCGGGCTTCCCTACAAGGCACATTTCCCAGATAGAACCACCTGCCCTGCCTATCACCAAATCTGCTGCGGCGTAGGCCAAATCCATGCGGTCAATGAACGGGAGCGGCCTCACGTTGGGCAGCTTGGCCGTTTCGCATTGGCCGTAGCTTCCTTCGTAATACCTGCCGATTTGCCAAAGAACTTGAACGTCGCTTCGTTCACGGAGCAGTTCGGTGTTAGCAGCCATCGTCTCGTTGAAGGTCTTGGCACCTAGGCTGCCCCCGAATATCAAAATCGTCTTTTTGGACTTGTCCAATTTGAAATGGCCAAAAGCTTCGTCCCGCTTGGATTCCACGCCGTTGAAGATTTCAGCCCGAATCGGATTGCCCGTCAGCGCGATTTTTTCCTTCGGAAAATATTGCTCCATGCCCTCGTAGGCCACACAGATTTTGCTGGCTTTTTTGGCCAAAATGCGGTTCGCCATGCCGGGGTAGCTGTTCGGCTCTTGAAGCACCGTCGGTATGCCCATTGCGCCAGCAGCGTTAATGGTCGGGCCGCTGGCATAGCCGCCCACGCCCACCGCCACATCGGGCCGGAAGCGCCGCACGATTTGCCTTGCCTTCCAACTGCTGACGATGATTTTCAATGGCAAAAGGAGGTTTTCAAATGTCAATTTCCGCTGGAAGCCGCTAATCCAAAGTCCTTCGATTTGGTAGCCAGCCTTTGGAACTTTTTCCATCTCCAGCTTGCCCTGTGCTCCCACGAAAAGGAACTCTGCGTCGGGACTCAGTTTTTTCACCGCATCGGCGATGGCGATGGCGGGAAAAACATGCCCGCCCGTGCCACCTCCGCTAATTATTATTCTCATGGTCGTTGTTCTGTAACACGGACTGTTAGTCCGTGCTTTCGTATTTTCGTCACAGTTTACTGTCCTGTGTTCTTATACCAATAATCCATTTTCAACAAAACAGAGCCTATCTAACTGAATGCGTGGAAGCACGGACTGGCAGTCCGTGTTACTTTCGATGGCCTCCGCCTTGACCTCCACCACCCTGATTTCCACCACCGCCACCTCGATTTTGGCCGCCTCCACCACCTTGGTGTCCACCACCGCCACCTCGATTTTGGCCGCCTCCTTGATGGCCACCACCTCCACCTCCTCTGTTTTGACCACCACCTTGATGGCCACCGCCACCTCCTTGCTTTGGCCCGCCACCGCCTTGGTAGCCGCCTCCATCACGGCGTTGTTGTCCACCGCCGCCACCCTGCTGACCACCACCGCCTTGCTGTTGCGCAGCAGCTTGTACTTGTTGTTGGCCGCCACCGCCCGTTGGAGCTATTGGGGCCTCCGTTGCGCCAGCCAAAGCCGATTGCGCAGCAGCTTGCTCTATGTAGCGGCTAACACTGAGGATGATGCCGAAGAAAATACAGGTGAAAAGCACTGATGTACCACCCCAAGAAACCATCGGCAGTGTGAGGCCACCGACTGGTACAAGGTGTACCGAGATGGCCATATTGGCCAATGCCTGTATCACGATATTTAGGCTCAAACCCACAGCCACCATTGCACCGAATGACTTCTCGCTGATGGTCACGAGCCTCGTCACCCGGAAGAATAACATGACGTAGAGCGAAAGCAGCAAGAAACTTCCCACGAGGCCGTATTCTTCGCAAAAAACGGCAAAGATGAAGTCGGCATAAGGCGTGGGCAGGTAGTTGCGCTGGATGCTGTTACCGGGGCCCATCCCGAAAAACTCGCCGTTTGCGATGGCGATTTTGGCTTGCTGGTTTTGGAAACCACCTTCGCTGCTGCCCATCCAATCTTGTACCCGGCTTATCCAGGTATCCACCCGCACAACATCTGGTGCGAACTTGTGGATGACCAGCAAAAAGGCGAACGAAACCACCGCCATTAGTATGAGCAGCGCCATGAACTTGAAGTCCACACGACCGATGAACATCATTGCGAAGCAGGTAGCAAATAGTACTATGGCCGTGCTCAAGTCGGCGGGTGCAATCAATCCGCAGATGATGATAATCGGCAGGATGATGGGCATGAACGCCTTGTTGAAGTCTTTGATATAGTCCTTGTGCCGGGTGATTTCACGTGACACGAGGAGTATGAGTGCCATTTTAGCAAAGTCCGAAGTCTGGAAGGTCAAGTTGATGAACGGAATCTCTATCCAACGACGGGCGTGGTTGATGTCCTTGCCAAAAGCGAGCGTGAAAACGAGTAGCCCAAAGGCAATCAGCCAGAGCCAAGGTGCCATGCGCATGAATCGCATGTACGGCGTCAAGTAGGCCAAATACGCCAGGAACAAGCCGAAGCCAAGGATGACGACGTGCTTCATCAAGTACCCCGTGGTGTTGCCGCCACTGAGCTTGTAGGCGATGGTGCCGGTGCTGCTGTACACGGTCAGGATGCTGAAAATGGACAGCACCGCCAGTATCATCCAGATGACACGGTCGCCTCTTAATTCTGCGTAAAGTCTGGCTCCGAAGTTCATTATCTATGGTTGATGATGGGACAAAGATTGAACTGATTTGGCTGATTCACACTAATTTAAAAATCTGTGAAAATCTCTTTAATCTGTTCAATCTGTGTACTATCAAGTCATGCTTTTCAAATCAAGAACAGCAGCTTTGAACTGCTCACCCCTGTCCATATAATTCTTGAATAAATCAAAGCTCGCACACGCCGGACTGAGCAGCACCACATCGCCGCTTTCGGCTAAAATGGTGGCTCGCTCTACCGCTTCTTTTGCACTGCGGGCTTCTTCTATGTTTTTCAAAATGGGCGAAAAAACACCCATCAGTTTCGAGTTATCCACCCCAAGGCAGATAAGTGCTTTTACTTTCTGCTGGGCGAGGTTTTCGATGGGGCCGTAATCGTTGCCCTTGTCGGTGCCGCCCGCTATCCAGACTATGGGTTTTTCCATCGCTTGCAGGGCGTAAAAGACCGAGTCCACGTTGGTTGCCTTGCTGTCGTTGATGTACTCGACGCCGTTGATTTCAGCGACAAACTCCAAGCGGTGCGGGTCGTTCACGAAGGTGTTAAGCCCTTCCTGTATCGCCTCGTCGCTGACCCCGACCGCCTTTGCGGCATGGATGGCGCAGCTTGCGTTGAAATAGTTGTGCGGGCCTTTCAGCCTGCTGTTCGTCATGTCAAAACTGCCTTCCCAGCGGCCTATCAAGGGGTTCGAGCCGCCCACCCAGCGTATTTTTTTGTCGCTGAAATGGGTCGAGATTTCTATCCGCCGTGGTACCAACTGGTGGAGGTTCATGTAGTTCTGAATCTCATCGTTGTCGGCGTTGGTGATGAGCAAATCCTCCTTGTGTTGGTTCATGGCGATGCGAAACTTCGAGCGCACATAATTCTCCATTTTGTACTCGTACCTGTCCAAATGGTCAGGCGTGATGTTGAGCAAAATGGCGATCTGCGGTCGGAAAGTCACGATGCCGTCCAACTGGAAACTGCTCAGTTCCAGCACGTAGTGGTCGTACTTGTTCTCGATGATGTTCCGGGCGAAACTCAAGCCCACATTGCCTCCAATGGCTGCGTTGATGCCCCCTGTTTTGAGCAGGTGGTAGGTCAGCCGGGTGGTGGTAGTTTTCCCGTTACTCCCCGTAATGCCAATAATGGTTGCCGCCGTGTGACGGCCCGCAAATTCAATTTCAGAAATCACCAACTTGCCCTGGCGACGGAAGTCCAAAAGTGGGGGGAGGTCGTCAGGAATGCCTGGGCTTTTGATGATTTCATCAGCCTCAAAGATGCTTGTCCATGTGTGTTTGCCTTCCTCGTATGGAATGCCTTTATCTAGAAGTTCTGCCTTGTAATTTTCCTTCAAAATGCCACCGTCCGAGAGGAAGACCTCATGGCCAAGGTGCTTGGCCAATAGGGCCGCACCGGTGCCGCTTTCTCCGCCTCCCAAAATGGCTACTTTCATGCGTTTGTTCGTGTAAGTTTTGGTTATCTTCTGCCCTTTTTGGGCTTATTTTTTCTTTAAAATCGCTGGTCTTTCGACCTCATTACCTCACCTTCAATGTCAATATCGTCACCACCGCCAGCAAAATGCTCACAATCCAAAATCTCGTCACAATCTTGGCTTCCGGCATCCCCTTTTTCTGGAAGTGGTGGTGCAGCGGCGACATGAGGAAGACCCTTCGGCCCTCACCGTATTTCCGCTTCGTGTATTTGAAGTACGCTACCTGAATCATCACCGACAGGTTTTCCGCAAGGAAGACCCCGCACATGATAGGGATGAGCAGTTCTTTGCGGAGCAACAAAGCCATCGTGGCGATGATGCCGCCCAGCGTGAGGCTGCCCGTGTCGCCCATGAAAACCTGCGCCGGGTAGGAATTGTACCACAAAAACCCAGTGCAAGCGCCCAACATGCAAGCGGCGAAAATCACCAGCTCGCCCGTACCGGGCAGGTAGAACACGTTCAGGTAGCTTGCCAAAATCACGTTGCCGCTCACGAAGGCAAACACCCCAAGCGACGTGGCCACTACGCTGCTCACGCCAGTTGCGAGGCCGTCCAACCCATCTGTCAAATTGGCGGCATTCGATACGGCGGTGATGATGAGAATCACCAGCGGCACGAACACAATCCAGACCCATTTCATCGCCTGCTCTCTTTCGAGCGGCAACCATTTTGCGTAATCCAGTTGGTTTTCCTTAAAAAAAGGCACGTTCGTGATGTATGCCTTGTAATGTGCCACCTCGATGGTATCGCCCTTGCCATCCCGCACGTCGTATGGCGCACTTACTTGCACATAACCAAGGTCGTCAGCGGTTTCAGTTTCCAGCCGGACGTTGATTTCATCGCTTTGAATCATCGTAATGGCCACTATCAATCCACAAACCACCTGTCCTATCAGCTTCGACCGAGCACTGAGGCCCTCTTTGTTCTTCTTGAAGACTTTGATATAGTCATCAATGAAGCCGATGATGGCCATCCAAGTCGTCACTAAAAGCATGATGAGCACATACACATTTTTCAAGTCCGCCACGAGCAGCACCGGAACAACGATGCCCATGATGATGATGACGCCGCCCATTGTCGGCGTCCCTTTTTTCGACATTTGCCCCTCCAAACCGAGGTCACGCACCGTCTCCCCTATTTGTAGGCTGCGCAAAAACTGAATGATGCGCCCACCGAACAACATGCTGATTATCAGGGAGATAACCAAGCCCATCCCCGCCCTGAAAGTAGTAAACTGCCATAAGCCTGCTCCTGGCAAGTCATACTTATCTTCAAGCCATTGGAAAAGTTGGTAAAGCATATCTCAATTTTGGATTTCGGAATGCGGATTTCGGATTGTCCCGCTTTCGTCCATCCTTTCGTTGTTGTTCGTTAGTGATTTATCTTCGTGTACGCCTCGGTGTAAATCGCTTTTGTCATTGCCGAAGGCAACCTG
>JANPLH010000336.1:0-3179 GCA_031426435.1 Saprospiraceae bacterium
CGATAGGCTTTTTATTTTCCATGTTCTTGATTGGATTCTTGTTCGTCATCAAAGTCATTGATTAGTCTGTTGTTTCGGTTATGTTCATCCAAAATTTCGTCAACACGCTCTTGAAAGCCCCTTGGCCCCAGTTTTTCCATAAATTCGTCATACAACAGGTACATCACATCGAGCTGTTGAAAGAGGATTTTGTTCCTGTTAATTAGGTCCTTTTTTCTCATAGCATTTGCTTTCATTTCTTCAAGCAATCGCTAAAGTAAGCCGTTTTATTCAGATTGGAAAATAAAATCCCCACCTGCCACCCCGTCACCCAAAATCCAAAAACCCCCGCCAAAATGTCACCCCATTCCCCCTTTCCCCCGCCATTTTTTGATGATAAAACACATGGCACACCCATTGAACCACCTCCATCCGAAACCGTTTTTAAACAATGCAGCCGTTGGCAAATGGCAAGAGTCGGCCAATCGCCAACGGCAAACAGCCAAAAGCAAAAAGCAAAAAGCAAAAAAGCAATGAACTTAAACAACCTAACCATTAAATCCCAGGAAGCCGTCCAGCGGGCGCAGCAGCTTGCGATGGAAAACAACAGCCAGCAAATAGAGCCGGGCCACCTCCTCGCCGCTATCATGGACGTGGACGAGAGCGTGACGCCCTTTGTTTTCAAAAAACTCGGCGTCAATTACGACGTGTTGAAGAAGGCCACGAACAGCATCGTGAAAGGCTACCCAACCACCACAGCGGCGGGTGAGGCGGGCAAGTACATGGGCCGCACCACCAACGAAATCATGCAGCGGGCCAACAGTTTCCTGAAAGAATTCGGGGATGAATATGTGGCATTGGAGCACCTGCTCATGGCCATTTTGGTCGTGAAGGACTCTGTTTCACAAATGCTGAAAGACAGCGGCGTGAACGAGAAGGGCCTGAAAAACGCCATCAACGACCTGCGGAAAGGCAGCAAAGTGACCTCCGCCAGCGCCGAAGAAACCTATCAGTCGTTGTCGAAATACGCTGTGAACCTCAACGAGCGTGCCCGCAACGGCAAGCTCGACCCCGTCATCGGGCGGGACGAGGAAATCCGGCGGGTGCTGCACATCCTCGCCCGGCGCACGAAGAACAACCCGATTTTGGTCGGTGAACCCGGCGTGGGCAAGACGGCCATCGCCGAGGGTTTGGCACACCGCATCGTCAACGGCGACGTGCCGGAAGACCTGCGGGACAAGGAAATCTACGCCCTTGACATGGGCGCTCTCATCGCTGGCGCAAAATACCAAGGCGAGTTCGAGGAGCGGCTCAAATCTGTGGTGAAAGAGGTACTGAGCGCCGAGGGGAAAATCTTCCTTTTCATTGACGAAATACATACGCTGATAGGCGCAGGCAAGGGCCAAGGAGCGATGGATGCCGCAAACATCCTCAAGCCGGCCCTTGCCCGTGGCGACCTCCGGGCCATCGGTGCGACCACGCTCAGCGAGTACCAGAAATACTTCGAGAGCGACAAGGCGCTCGAACGCCGCTTCCAAGTGGTCACGGTGGATGAGCCTTCGGAAGTGGACGCCATCTCCATCCTGCGGGGCTTGAAGGAGCGCTACGAGACCTACCACAAGATTACCATCCGGGACGAGGCCGTGGTGGCGGCGGTGCAGCTCAGCACCCGCTACATCACAGAGCGCTTCCTGACAGACAAGGCCTTTGACCTCATTGACGAGGCAGCCGCCCGTTTGCGCCTCGAAATGAACTCTATGCCCGAAGAACTCGACGAGGTGGAGCGCAAAATCCGCCAGTTCGAAATCGAGCGGGAGGCCATGAAACGGGAAAACGACGAGCCGAAAATTGCCCGTATCAACCAGGATTTGGCGAATTTGGAGGAAAAACGCAACGGCCTCAAGGCCAAATGGGAGAGTGAACGGGGAATCGTGAACGGCATCCAGCAGGCCAAGGAGGACATCGAAAACCTGAAAACGGACGCTGCCCGCTTGGAGCGGGAAGGCAAGTTCAGCGAGGTCGCCGAAATCCGATACGGTAAAATTCCGGAGGTGCAAAAACGCCTCGATGGGTTCAACGAAAAACTGCAAGAGATGCAAACCGGCGGCAAACTCCTCGTCAAAGAGGAGGTGGACGCCGAGGACATCGCCGAAATCGTGAGCCGCTGGACGGGCATTCCCGTCACCCGTATGTTGCAGAGCGACAAAGAAAAACTGTTGCACCTCGAAGAAGAACTGCACAAGCGGGTCGTGGGCCAAGAGGAGGCTGTGGAAGCCGTCAGCGACGCCATCCGTCGTAGCCGTACGGGGTTGTCAAACGAAAAACGGCCCATCGGTTCGTTCCTGTTTTTGGGAACGACTGGGGTGGGCAAAACCGAGCTGGCCAAGGCGCTCGCCGAGTACTTGTTCAACGATGAAAACCTGATGACCCGCATTGACATGAGCGAGTACCAGGAGCGCCACAGCGTGAGCCGATTGGTCGGTGCGCCTCCGGGCTACGTGGGCTACGACGAGGGCGGCCAACTCACGGAGGCCGTGCGCCACAAGCCCTATTCGGTCGTCCTTTTGGATGAAATCGAAAAGGCGCACCCCGACGTGTTCAACATCCTGCTGCAAGTCCTCGAAGACGGCAGGCTGACCGACAACAAAGGCAGGACAGCGAATTTCAAAAATACCGTCGTCATCATGACCTCGAACCTCGGCAGCGACCTCATCCGGGAGCAATTTGAAAGTATCACCCGCACCAATCAGGATGAGGTAGTTGAAAAAACCAAAAACCTGTTGTTCGATATGCTGAAACAGACGGTGCGACCGGAGTTTTTGAATCGGATTGATGAAGTCATCATGTTCCAGCCCCTGCGGGCGAAGGAAGTGCGAGCCATCGTGGACTTGCAATTGCGCCAGGTGAAAGAGCTTTTGGCAAAGCAGGACATCGAACTTATCCTCACGCCACAAGCCGCAGAATACATTGCCGACGAAGGATTCAACCCCGAATTTGGCGCTCGCCCGGTGAAGCGGGTCATTCAAAAAAAGGTGCTGAATGAGTTGTCAAAGCAAATGCTGCTGGGCAAAGTGAAGCCGAAAGAGAAGATTGTGATGGATGCGTTTGATGGGGGGATTGTGTTTCGGCAGCCGATTCGGGAGGAGGCGAAGGTGGGAGTGGAATAGCCTGAAATTTCAAATTCGGACAAGTAAAAAAAC
>JANPLH010000337.1:0-8612 GCA_031426435.1 Saprospiraceae bacterium
CAATTGCAACAGGGGCTGCTCACTTATAGCCTCTTGTTTGGCATGAACAGCCGCAACGGTGTGCGCTCGGATGGCGCAGTGGACGTGCAGCGGCTGTTCCAATTTGCGAGGGACTATGTGCCGCAGCTTGCCAGTGGCATCAATGAAGACCAGACGCCCGTGCTGACAGTGCCAGACCGGAAGGCGTCCAGTTTTTCCATTGGCTGGGTCACGCCATCCACTAAAATCGAGATCGGCCTAAAAACGGAATTCATCACGCAGAGCATGTTCCTCAACAAGGAGGGCTTCGACGATGACCTGCTTTTATCCGTTGCACTTGACCAGCGCTTGGAGGCTGGCGAGTTGGAGGGAAAACTGGGTCAAATGGTATTCGCCAATACCCGCCAGATGAGCGGTGCTTGTGCGGTTCGTGGGCTTTATGCGGTAAAAGACGGCAAGGTGAGGCTGGAAGGCCGGGTGTTCTTGCCGGGCACTGGCAAGGCCAAATCGTTTTTGATTGAAGAGTTTCCTGCGTCGGATTTGCAGGGGCTGGTGGAGCGGGTAATGAGTGAGGTGAATAAGCTGATGGGTGATAGCCAAGGATAAGGGTTATCTTTTAAAAACAGGATGCGCTTTATTGAAATTTAACGAAACACATAAGGCACATAAGGAAACATAGTTAAAACTCTTTCCGTCGGAGACGGAACTCACTATGTGTCCTTATGTGCCTTATGTGTTTCGTTAAATACGTGTTTTAATCTCGTTAGAATTAAAGCATTTATAGCATGGCCTAAGCCCCAATGTCATCAACTTAAGGATTTCTTTCGTGAAGGATAGGACACAGATTGAACAGATTAAACAGATTTACACAGATAAAATCAGCACTAATCTTTTTAATCTGTTCAATCTGTGTCCTATCAAATTCGCTAAGTTGACGACATTGACTTAAACCATTTTAAATCCCTATTTTATATTCAACCATAAGGTCTTTAAAACCTTCTAATACCTTATAATCCCGCCAAACAGCATCGTATTGTATGACCCAATGGTAATTATTAAACCCACGCTCCAGCGCCATTTCGAGCCATTGCAACGCAGCCGCTTGGTTGCCCGCCTTTGCTGCGAGGTGGGCCAGCGTGTAATAGTTGTCTCGGCGATAGTTTTCCGATTTTAATGCGATTTCCGATTCATAAAACTGGATGGCTTCCTCGTGCCGGCCCTGGTACATGGCCAGCTTTCCCCGTATTTCGTTCAGGCCCAGCGTCGGCTCAAACTTGATTTTATCAGCTTTGGTGAGCAGTGAATCGGCTTCCGCAAATTTGCCCGAAAGGGCATACAAATCGCCAAGTTCCATGCGATGCAACAGGTCTATCTGTTGGTTTTTAAGCAGGTCTTCGAGCACGGGTATCTCCTCCTCAAACATGCGTTGTATCCGATAGTTGGTTACCAAACCATGCTTGGCTGCCACCTGCCCCGAATCAATCCTGATGGCTTCCTTGTAATGCCAGATGGCATTTTGAGGGTCGCTTGCATTGGCTCCAATCCGCTCGTGCATGTGCGCAATGGCTGGATAGGTGGTATCGAGCGCAATGATGCTTACAAATATTTCAGCGCCGTTCCAATCTCGGCCAGTTTGATTATAGTTCGCTGCCAAGCGGTACAGCCAGTCTGTGTTTTGGGGAAATAGCTTGGCCATTTCCTCATAAAATGCAGTCAGGACATTGTCCGAAGCCTTAAATAATTCAACGTACTTCACCAGCCATTTTTCTTGCTCCGGGTAGCGTTTTTGATGGCGCAACAAGTTGTTCATGCGCTCATATAGCTGCTTTGCCAAGTCGGATGGTGCAGGGTTTTCTTCCAATAATTTCATGTACAATTCCTCCTCTTCCAATCGGCGTTGTTGCTTGATATAAACATCGGCTAAGTACAGTTTCAGATGGGGTTCATCGGGGCGAAGCTTCAGCAGTTTGTTCAAGGCAAGTTCGGCCTCCTCATAGCGTTGGAGGTGGTAGAGCGAGCGGCCTAAGTAATCATAAACTTGTTCGTTCTCAGTGTTGAAATTGAGTACGCCTCTCAAGTAGATTTCAGCTGTAGAATACATCCCTTCTTTAAAGTAGAAAATGCCACGTTCCAGAAATTCAGCTTCTGTGGTGGGTTCACTAAAAGAAGGAAACATGCTTCTGCCTTGTGCAATTATTGGGTTAGAATTTGGAGAATACGTCAAATTATTGGCGCCGCCTTTAGTACCAACCAATAGCACTGCATCTTTCTTCAATTTTTCCGCTTCATTAAAATACCAATCAGCCTTCATATACTCCGTCCGCAAGGCCATTAAATGCCCCATTTGTTCATAGACGATAAAGTAATTTTTGTCTAATGTTATGGCCTTGCGATAAGCAGTTTCGGCTTTAAGGATATTGTTTTCATTCAGCCAAATATTGCCTAGGTTGACGTTTGCATTCGAATAATCGGGCTTTAGCTCAATGGCTTTAATGGCTAATTCCTTTGCTTTTTCCAACTGTTTACCCTCTTTATAAACGATAGCGAGGTTGGAGTATGGAATGGCCCAGTTAGGGGCCAGTTTCGCCGCTAAATCGAAATGGTAAAGGGCGCTGTCAAACTTGTTTTCTTGCAGGTATAGCACCCCAATTTCATTGTGGACGTAGGGCGGTTGGCAGCGGATGGCATTCTCGCCTACCTGATACATATTCCCCGGTTCATGCAGGGCCGCCGCCGCCTCGTCATCAATGGCCAGTGCCAGTTTTTGCTTTTGCATCGGGGACAGCCCACCTGGGTCGGGCAGGCCCATTTGCCGTTGCAGGCGGGAGCAAACGCCATCGAAATAATGGTACTTTACCTG
The DNA here is from genome assembly GCA_031426435.1 of Saprospiraceae bacterium. Classification (GTDB taxonomy): domain Bacteria; phylum Bacteroidota; class Bacteroidia; order Chitinophagales; family Saprospiraceae; genus UBA6168. Next base: position 2,840 of record JANPLH010000337.1, read on the forward strand.
CATCCGGGCCAGTTGGGAGTAGTCTTGCCCCGCCAGCAGGATAGCCGCTTGCAGCATCCGGGGGTATTGGATGTATTGCATGGCGAGGTCACGGAACTGCCGCTCGGCCAGTTCGTTGGCATCGACCCGGAGGTAGGCGTTGATGGCCACTTGCGTCCGGTTGTTCAATTCCACCACGAGCTGCATGGCCAGTTCCTCCCTTTTTAGCGGGTCTTTTTCGGCCTGACGGAGCAGCTTGGCGAAGTGGTCCGAATCGCCCCCCAAGTTTTGCGAAGCAAGCTCCTTTGAAAAATAATCAAGCAGGTCTTCCCTCGATTTCAGTGCTTTTTCAAATGCAGGTGAAAGCACGATGTCCTTGATTTCGGCGGATTTCAGGAAGGATTCGAGGGTAGCATCCGATATCAGGGTGGCTATCATCGGTGGTGCAGCCGTGAGCGGCTCCGCCATCACGGCCATGGCCACCCCGCCAATGCCCTTGTCTGCCGCCATACTTGCTTCGTTGTCGCTGCCCGACTTGGGCGTCACGCCATCGGCACTGGCAATCATGTTGATGGCGGTAGCGGCCATTTCCTGGTTCAGGGCCAGCAGCGTCAGCTCGTCCACCGCTGCCAGTTCGTAGGACTCGTCGCCAATGAGTACCGGGTTTTGCCGGGCATCAATATTTGCCGACGAAAGGGCTTTACGCACATTGGTTTCCAAAAAAGACTTCATCTCTTCGAAGGTCACGACCTGGTCGTTCTGTTCGTCGGCCAAGCCTTTCAGGCCATTGACCAGATAATAGGAAAACAATCCCCGGCCCTGCCCCCACTGATTGCCCTCCAACGATTTTTGGTCGGCCTTGCAGGCCAAAATGCGCACCTCGTTCTCCACTTGTTTCGCCAGTTGCTCGTTGGTCAGGCTGGTTCCAGCATTGGCCAATTTCCCGGCACGGCAAGCGTCCAGAATGATGATGACCTTGGTTTCCCGGCCTACGGAAAGCGTTTTCACCAAATCGTCGAGGTCCTCCACCTTCACGGCGTTGTTGCGGAAATTGTTGGCCGGGGTGTCGTGCGCCAGCAGGTATCCTCGTTGCCACAGCGTTTGTTTTTCCACGTCGCCATGCCCCGAAAAATAGAGGATGGCCTTATCGCCTTTTTTCGAGGCATGTTCCAGCCAGTCCAGCGCCAAGTCAATAGCGGCAAGGGTGGCCTGTTCGTTGGTGAGCAGCCGGATGTTTTTTGCTGGCAGTGCGCCCCCAGCGTTGGAGCGGAGGTATTCGTTGAAAATCTCCGCATCCCGGTGCGCAAACTGGAGGTCGGTAATGCCATCGTCCATGTACTTGGAGATGCCGATGACCAAAGCACGGGTTTCGCCAGTTTCCAAGTTGCTTAAATTCATGAGCGGCGCACTTCCACGACCAGTAGGCTCAGGTGCATTTTGCGCAGAAACCCAGCCATTTGCAAGCAGCAGCATGGCTATAAATATTTGTTTCATTTTATTGCTTTTGAAAAAAACAGTGCATCCAAAATCTGAAAATCACCTCACCTGCTTGAAAATGACCCATCGCAACACCTGCCCCGATTTGTCAAACTGAAAAACCAGTCCACTGAAATCAGCCTTGTTCTTGTACCGCAACATGGTGCCACTGCTGAGGTTGAAACGGGCTTGGGGTTCGCCATATTTTTCGAGCACTTTGGATAGGCTATCGCCCAACTTGATGCCCTTTTCAGTCGCCTTTCCATAGCCCGTCCCCGTCATTTGGAGGAAGGTGTTCTTTTTGACTTTTTGGCCGCCAGTGCCCGTGGTTGCTGCATTGGCGAATACTTGCGAAGCAACATAAGCCCGTGCAGCCAGCGTGATTTCACGCTGCTCTTCCTTGACGATTTGCCCTCTTACATGCGACTTGTCGAGCTTAATAGTGTTGAACGGCGTGTCGTCAATTACTTCTGCCGTAAGGTCTATTTCTTGGTTGGGCTTGGTCTCGTTTTTTATTCCTTTCAAGGTATTTTGGTTAGCCTTCGCCAAAAAATGACCTGTATCCAATTTTAGCGCATCCATAAAATGGGCGTCTGCACTTGTGGAGTCCTTTTGCAAAGCACTCAAAACACCCAGCAGCACATGGGCATCGGCAAGGGTGTTTTTCCACTCGGGGCTGTCGGTGCTGAGTCGGATGGCACGGCGGGCGGCCACCGCTGCATCCTCCCATTCCAGTTCGTTGTACTCCTTTTGCGAGAGGCCGAGCAGGGCATGTGCGCAGCCCTCGTTGAGGTGGGCTACGGGGTAAAAAGCGTCGTACTGTCGGGCTTTTTCAAAATAATCCAGGGCTTCCATGAGCTTGGCCTCCCGCAGTTCTTTCTTGTTGTCGCCCCGTGAGCCAGTGCGCAGCCGGGACTGCACGTCCAGTTCAACGGGGTAAGCATGAACATTCTCCAATGGCGTAAACAGTTTCATGGCCGACAGCGTCAGCAGCACCCCAACGTTGTTGTACACCTCCCTGCTTTGGAAGTCTTCGACTACTTTGAGGTAGTATTCAAGGGCATCGTCGTATTCCTCCAAGGCCACGAGGAAATTGCCCACCTCGAACAAATCCAGCAGGTCTTTCAGCTTTTGTTCTGAGGTCGTGGCCATGGACTTCCGCTCTTCTTTGGGCGGATAATTTGCCATTTGCTCGTCCTTCAAATCATATTTTTCATAGACTTTGTCCAAGAACTTGGGGGCTATGCCAAAGGTTTTGAAGCCCGCTTGGTAAGCCAAAAAGCCGCCAAGGTAGTCGGCCTGTACTTCATCTGCGATTGCGTCGTCACTGACCGTTTTTCCGAGGCCCGTAGTACTGAACGCATGTGCGAAAAACTCCTCCCAGTCGTGTTTTTCGTAGCAATGCACTAACTCGTGGGCAAGGATATGGGCCATGGCGTTCAATGAGTCCTTTCCGAAACTGGTGCAGATATCGTAGGCTTTTTCCTCCACCATTATCAAGCCCGACTTCGGGTAAGCTACCGCTGGCCCACTGCCCGATACCTTAACGAATTGCAGGTAGGGCCGCCGGGAGCGAAAGTCGCCCTTGGCGTTTTTCAGTTGGTTGAATACGTCCCGAATGACTTTGGTTTTGTAAGCTGGGAGGGTGGAGTCGGCAAGGAAGGCGGTGTACGTGACGCCGCCCCTGACCCCTAAAGGGGAACCTAAAACATTAGTGTTTACTAAATTATCCGAGGGAAGTGCTTCTATGGGTCCCCCTTTAGGGGTCAGGGGTTGGGTCAGGGGTAGCGCATCATTCGAACTGATAACCCCTACCCCATTATTTGGATAAATCGAGGTAAACAGGGCAGCTATGATGGCAAGCAATATTGTTTTCATAATTGAAATTTGTTGTGAAAATAAATGGTGAACCCCACTCCTTACGAAGCGTAATTTTAGCATAAATACTTCGATAACCATTTGGGTATCATTGATTAGCCAATTTAATTTTCGATAAAAACAAGCAAGAAGCCTATTTTTACACCAAAACCGCATTGCAATAAATAGTGCTGTTTAAATTTGCCAAGATGAAAACTCTGTCCTTTGTCCTATTCTTCTTCCTGCTGAGTGGCCTCTGTGCCCAACCACCCGCACATACTGGAAAAGGAGGTGCTCCGCTCACGGGCGCTACCCCGCTAACGGGCATCACAAGGGCTTTGGTCATCGGCATCTCCAACTACCAGGACAAGGGCATCCCCAGCCTCAAATATGCGCATGCCGACGCCAAGGAATTCGTCACTTACCTGAAGAGCAAGGGCGGTGGTGGCTTGAAGGACGAGCAAATCAAGCTCCTGACCAACGAACAGGCCACCACCGGCCAGATTTACGGTGCCCTTGATTGGCTGATAGAATCCTGCGGCCCCGACGACCAGGCTCTTATTTACTTCTCCGGCCACGGCGACGTGGAGACCAAGACCGTTCGCCAACAAGGCTTTCTGTTGGCTTACGACACGCCCAAAACCAACTATATGATAGGTGCAGTGCGCCTCAGCGACCTGAACGGCTACCTCGAAAGCATCGTGCAGGAGCGCAAGTCCAAAATCATCGTTATCACCGATGCCTGCCGCTCCGGCAACCTCGCCGGGGGGCGTGATGGAGCCACGGCCACGGCCGCTGCATTAGCTGCCCAATTCCAGAACCAGGTGAAAATCATGTCCTGCCAGCCCAATGAACTTTCGCTCGAAGGCGAACAGTGGGGCGGTGGCAGGGGCGTCTTTTCCTTCCACTTGTTGGACGGTCTGACGGGCATGGCCGACAACAACAAGGACAGCACCGTGACCCTGTTCGAGCTGGAGCGCTACCTGCTCGCCACGGTACCGACGGAGACCGACCAGCAACAGTTCCCCAACACCACGGGTATCAAAAATACCCCAATCGGGCGGGTAGAACCCTCGGAATTGGCCGCCCTAATTGCCCTTCGTGCCATGCCTCAGCAGATTTCCCCTTTGGCACCAAAGGGCTTCGAGGAGGACGCGCTGGCAAAGGCCGATACCTCGGTGCAGCAGCTCTACCAAGCCTTCCTCGCTGCGGTGGAAGCGCATTATTTCCTGCCCTCCGACCTGATGCCAGGCCAACAATCAGGCCGTTCTGCCAGCGAACTCTATGACCAATTGGCCAATGAAGAATCCCTGAAACCCATGCGCCCGCTGATGAAGCGCAACTTCGCCGCTGCCCTGCAAGATGAGTCGCAGCAGGCCATCAACTCCTACCTTCGTGCCGACCAAGCGGAGCTAAACGCCCGTTGGAACAATGAAATCCACCGCTATCAAAAGAACCCGGTCTATCTTTCAAAAGCCGCATCGTTATTGGGCGAGGGGCATGTTTTGCACAACCAGCTGCGGGCCAAGCAGCATTATTTTGAGGGACTTATCATGCGCCTCGAAGGTGGGCAAAAAGGTGATACGTTAATGCTCAATGAGTCATTGGCGCTGGAGTTCAAGGCATTGGAATTGGACAGTGGGGCGGCTTATGTTTACAATGAGATTGGGTTGATTTATGATGAGGTGAGGTTGGTGTATAAGAAGTTGGGAAATGAGCGAATGAACGAAATTTTGTTTCAAAAGCAGATAGATAGCTATGGCGTGGCGATGGGGTTGGCTCCGAAGTGGGTTATGCCAGTTAATAATGCCGCTGTAACATTTAAAGAATGGCGTAAATTAGAGCAGGCTGAAAGAATGGTTGATATATCTGTTAATTTAGATTCAAACCGCTTTGAACTCTATGATATTTTAGGCTATGCTTACTATCTCGAAAAGCAATATGACAAGTGCATAACCGTGTACAAAAAGCTTTTAACTTGTAATCCAAGTAAAATTGAAGTAATGAGCTATAATATTGCCAGTTTAGAAATGCTTTCGAATAGACCCAATGAAGCACTTATTTGGTTAGAAAAAGCTATTCAACATGGCTTGAAGTTCGAACGAATACAGGAAGATACTGACCTTGAAGGCTTACGAAAAACGCCAGAGTTCAAAGCAATGATGCAAAAATATTTCCCCAACAAAGGGAAATAAATAACCTCCCTAAAGAATAAGTTTAATATCGGCATGGCTTATAGCCATACCGACATTGTCTTTGTGCTCAGCTTTTAGATTTAATTACGGCTATCAATATTTGCAGTCATTTTAAACCCCTTAATATATTATACTACACGCCATTTAGTGCAGTGTAGAGTAAATAAATTTCCATTTCAAAACAGGGTTTTGGGGCACATATTGCCAACCCAGTCAAGAGCCACCGCCTGGAGGGAAAGTTTGGGATTGAAAAATTGCTTCGCAAT
>JANPLH010000338.1:0-1546 GCA_031426435.1 Saprospiraceae bacterium
GCCAAACGCCTATGGGCAGGCCCGGTCAGCCTTCCGAAGTAGCACCTGCTTTCGTGTTTTTGGCATCCGACGATGCCAGCTATATCACCGGACAAGTTATTCACGTGAACGGTGGAGAAATAGTGGATTGATTATACACACAAGCATCCTTCCGGTTGTGAAATAGGTTGTTTGGGCGATTGAACATTGGGCGTAATGCATAGTTATATCCCTGACACCGATTTAGAAAGACTTAAACTCAATACCATGAAAAGCACTGTTCAATCTGCTGCGCCACCAAAAAAGGGGGATAAATTCGATGGAAAAGACGATCCAGAAGGATATCCTTTGTACCCGCCCAGCGAAGATATCTACAACCAAGGTCAAATAGAACCCGATATTGACCCTGATGATTTGACCCAAAAGAAAGCGCCCAATGAAAAGCCAGATGACCCCAATGAAAAGGGATTTGAAGACGATAAAACGGGCAGTGACCTTGATGTGCCCGGTGCTGAATTGGATGATGAACAAGAAGAAATTGGCAGCGAAGACGAAGAAAACAATCTTTATAGTTTGGGCCAATAACAAGTTAGCCATGAAAAAAACTGCATAACGTCAAGACAATTGACCTATGTGTTGACCAAGGAAGCGGGCTGTTCTTATTGGGCAGGCCGTCTCTTTATTTTATAAGGTATCATGGTTAAACATATTTCGCAGCATTTATTAAAGCAGTGGTAAATCCATAAATAATATGGACTCCTTTTTAAAGCGATTGACAATTTATGAAAACCAAGGCTTGGGTAAATATTTATTGCATAGAATAATATTTACAAAGCCATTTTGCTAAAAAGAATGCTATTTGCCATCGAAAATCGCCCGACCACACCTCAGGACATTTTTATTTCACGCAACGCCGCCACGCTCGCAACGCATTGATTTTCAGCGCATTGTTCTTCAACATTGCGTGCGTGGCGGCGTTGCGTGAAAAATGTCCAGTAGTATGCCGCCCTACCTGTCAGCACCTCTTTGTATGATGAAAAGAATGTAGGAGGCTTGGAGGATGTACGCTATTGCAGTGAGTAATTTGCAGTGAAGCTGCAATTTATTCAGGCTATCCCCTTTTCTCGCCACTGCCACACCCATATTGAACACCACTGGCCCTCGCCCGTTAGCACTATGAATTCGCTAAATCCGTCAGGAAATTTCCCTTAACATTAAATTTAAAATTTATGAAAAAAACGATTACTTCTTTACTTGCTGCCATGTTCCTTTTGGCCACTGCGATGGAGGCCCAATACAGGGAAGCTCCAAACGCCTTTGCTTTTCGTTGGACGAAAAGCAATTTCCAATACCCTTTTAGCAAAGAGCTCCATTACGATGATTACACCAGCGGGGCTGAGCTGATGTATGTCCGGCACCTGGGCAAGCCTCTCAACCTGGCCATCCCGCTCAAGGTCATGAAAGCGGAATTACCCATGGACAGTGATGGGACGGAGGGACCTTCTGTATGGGTAGGTTCGGTTGACCTGCTCCTGCACCTTAAGCTTTTCCAACGGGACAATTTCGT
>JANPLH010000339.1:0-9438 GCA_031426435.1 Saprospiraceae bacterium
TATGTTTTGACAAGAACCCATTGGCTTTCCTTGCCAGCAAAGTGGTACTACATGAACTTAATGATGCTGGCGAAACTATCCATGAAGTCTCCCGCAACCTCCGATTGATAAGCTACTGGACGACTACCAGCTTTTCAAAGCCCAAAATTTACCCAACTATAGATGATTTTGAAAGTGTTAGCTATATGGGTAAATACATCACAATTTCACCTGCTTCAGTTTGGTTCACCAAACAGTTTCCGAAGGAAAAATGGCTTGAATTCATGGACAGGGTAGGGGAGGATACCACCATTTTTTTGCTCGGTGGGCCAGGTGATTTATTGCTTTGCAGTGAGTTGAAACAAGCGACAAATCACTCGAAAACCGTTGTAAAAGCAGGGGTTTACAGCTTTTTGGAATCGGCAGCTTTGATGAAGAATGCCGTGATGAACTATACCAATGATTCTGCGCCGTTGCATTTTGCATCAGCAATGGACGCACCAGTTAAGGCTATTTTTTGCTCTACTGTACCCACTTTTGGTTTTGGCCCTTTATCTACCGACTCCATTGTTGTTGAAACTTCAGAGAAACTTCCCTGCCGTCCTTGCGGATTGCATGGCAAAAATGCTTGCCCAGAAGGCCATTTTCGCTGTGCGCAAATAGATATTGTGCAGCTTTTGGAGAAATTGGGCTGATGGCTTACCTTCACAGCTTCCCCAAACAAAAGTCTTTACTCCATTTTTCAATTTAATGCATATCAATCATTTATGAGCAAATACATACTTTCACTTGACCAAGGCACCACGAGTTCCCGTGCCATCCTTTTTGACAAAAAATCCAATATCGTTGCGTTAGAGCAACAGGAGTTCACTCAATTTTATCCAAAACCAGGTTGGGTCGAGCACGACGCCAATGAAATCTGGCAATCGCAATTAAAAGTTGCACAGAACCTATTGGCGAACAACAATATAGCTGTCTCCGATATTGCTGCCATCGGCATCACCAACCAGCGTGAAACAACGGTTGTATGGAACAAAATCACGGGCGAACCCATCCACAATGCCATCGTCTGGCAGGATCGCCGCACCTCCGGCATTTGTGACAAGCTCAAGGCGGATGGCTATGAGCCCCATGTTAGAAAGGCCACTGGCCTCGTCGTTGACGCGTATTTTTCAGGCACCAAAATCAAGTGGCTGCTCGACAATGTAAAGGGTGCCAGAAAAGAAGCCGAAAAGGGCAACCTGCTTTTTGGCACCGTTGATTCTTGGTTGATTTGGAAGCTCACGGGCGGCCTGTCGCACGTTACTGACTATTCTAATGCGTCCAGAACCATGCTATTTAATATTCGCTCCTTAGAATGGGATGATAAAATGCTAAAAGCTCTTGAAGTGCCAAAGTCGGTGCTGCCAGAGGTGAAGCCATCAAGTGGAATATTTGGCGAGGCGTTACCAAGTTTTTTTGGTGCTGCATTGCCAATTGCAGGTGTAGCTGGTGACCAGCAAGCCGCTTTGTTTGGTCAAGCTTGCCATACCAGCGGAATGGCCAAGAACACTTATGGAACAGGCTGTTTTATGTTGATGAACACAGGTACAATCCCCGTTGACTCTAAAGCAGGGTTGCTCACGACCATCGCTTGGGGACTGAACGGTGAGGTGCATTATGCGTTGGAAGGCAGTGTTTTTATCGCTGGTGCTGCCATTCAATGGCTTCGTGACGGGCTTAAAATGATTCATGAGGCCAAGGATTCTGAATATTTCGCTTCGAAAGTTGCTGATACTGAAGGAGTTTATGTCGTTCCTGCCTTTGCGGGGCTTGGCGCACCTTATTGGGACATGTACGCCCGTGGCGCTATTTTCGGCTTGACCAGAGGCACGTCCCATGCCCATTTGGTGCGGGCTACCTTGGAGTCAATGGCTTATCAAACCAAGGACGTTTTAACAGCAATGGAAAAAGATGCAAAGCTTCAGTTGAAAGCCTTGCGGGTGGATGGAGGTGCTTGTGCCAATAACTTTCTCATGCAGTTTCAAGCTGACATGCTAGGAACAACGGTTGACCGACCAAAGATAATAGAGACCACAGCGCTTGGTGCTGCTTACCTTGCTGGACTTGGCGTTGGCTTTTGGAAAATGGCCGATATCTCCAAATCTTGGCAATTGGACAGGTCATTTGAAGCAAGCATGAGCGATCAGGAACGTAAAAAGAAATACAGTGGCTGGCAAAAAGCAGTGAAACGTTGTATGGCTTGGGAAGAATCATAAAGTTGAACTTCGATTTCGTTAAGATTATTTTAACATTTGGCGTTTTCCAAATAAAATGACAATAATGCCGTTTTCAGCGTTACTTTTTTCAGTCATTGCGTTTTATATTGGTTGAATAATTGGAAAGCAGTTAATATTTGTATTTTACAAAATTAACTTTTAGTTCAACATGATGCCAACACAGAATCTTGGCATAAATTTGCCAATCATTGCCATGAACAAATACTAATTTTGAATGACTACAATACAATTTAATTCTTCGATGCAACTCAAATTCCCCCTTGCTTGCTTCATTTTTGTTTGCTTTGCCATCAGCAATGGTTTCTCGCAAAGTTCCGCTTCACTTGAAAGCAAGGATTCCCCTTCTATTGGTTCTGGCCATCTTACATTAGGAAATGAAGATTGGACTTTCTACCTCGACAAAGAAAGCAAGGTCTATTATATTGATTTTGAATCAATTAGTGTGAACCTTAGTGACATCAAAGTTGTGGATGAACATGGTGCTGTCGTTATGGCTGATAAACTTTGGGACTTGCCAGTTAATACTATTTATGAGCTTGACTTGAAAAGTTTAACGCCAGGAAACTATAAAATAGAGCTTCGTTCTTATACTGGAGTGATTGAAAAGGAGTTGTCGGTTACGGAATAATATTCTGAATCAAAGACAAAAAAAAGGTCGGTTGCTAAACAACCGACCTTTTTTTATTTTCCCAATATCGAATAGTTCTTGAACTGCGAAAAGGAATTATCCTTCAAAATGGAACGAGAGCGTGAAAGTACGGGACAGTACCTTGTCAATCACACTTGATTCTTCCAGTTCCTTGTCGAAAATGAGGATATTGTTCAAACCATGTGAGAACTTGATTTCAGGAGAAAAAATGAAATAAGGCAAGAACATCTGCACACCTGCACCCACTTCATAGGCAAAATCGTTCGGTGCTATTTTAACCAAAGTTTCGGCGTTTCTGGAACGAGAATCACTTGCCACATCAAAGGAATACTTGATGCCGGCTATCACAAACAACCGCATATCATGGAATGGAGCAGACTTGTAACGGGCATGGAACGGCATTTCAACGAAAACGGATTCCACTCGACGGGCAAATGGCCGACGGTCGAATCTTGTAGGGTTGTAATTGATGTTGCGTTCACCAAAGGAAAGCGTTGGTAAGAAACGTACATCGAAATTTTCACCGATTTTTAAATTAGTTACGATGCCAAGGTTGAAGCCTGGTCCTGTAACGGATTCCACAGTGTTGATGCTGTCATTCAAGATGAACTCTCGGGATTGATAGACCTTGAAATTGGAGGAATTATAGGCCAATGTGATACCAAAATAGTAAGGCTTTTGGTTGAAATCGAGGAAGTTGTAGTTGCCCCTTGCGGTCTGTCCAAATAGGCCAGCCATGCCAATACAAGAAATGGCAAGTGTTCCAAGGAGCTTTGAAAATGAAAAATAATTCATAAAAATGGGATAATTTTATTTTTCTCCGATGTAAAGTGTGCAGATTCCCAAGGTGAAAGGCTGAAAGCTGGCAGATTGGTAGCCGATTTTTTCGAGTTTGGCAACAAACTGTTTTCCATCGGGAAATGCTTGCACTGATTCGTATAAATAACTGTAAGCTTTAGGGTCTTTTGATGTTATCCGACCTATGACCGGCAGAATGTTTTTAAAATAAATATGGTAGAGTTGCTTGAATGGGAACATGGTAGGCATGGAGAATTCTAAAATCGCCACCTTACCACCTGGCCTCAGTACCCTCAACATTTCTTTCAAACCTGCATCCAGATTTTCGAAGTTTCTGACCCCAAAGGCAACGGTCACCGCGTCAAACGTATTGTCAGGATATTCTATTTTCTCGCAATCGCCACTTAACAGCTCAATGGTAGGGGATAGGTGCTTTTTAGCGAGTTTTCCCCGCCCTACTTCCAACATCTCATGTGAAATATCAATCCCAATGACTTTTTCGGGTGAGAGTTGTCGAACAGCCTCAATGGCAAGGTCGCCTGTGCCGGTGGCAACGTCAAGGATTTTCCGAGGCTTCAAATCCTTAAGTGCAGCGATGGTTTTCCTTCTCCAACTGATGTCAATGCCAAGGGAAAGGAAATGGTTCAGAAAGTCATACCAAGGAGCGACATTGTCGAACATGGTGGAGACCTGCGACTTTTTGCTGCCGTCTTCGCTGTACGGTTTTACTTGCGCTTGCTGTGTCAATGCCATAATTTTTAGATTTGGCAAAGGTAACAAAAGGGTGGGATTTGGGTTCAAAGCCAAAGAATGCTACCCTATTTTCCGAAATTTGACCATGCAAAACCTATGGTTTAGACAGTTCAACTTTCTCCATCCTCGGTACCAACAATTGCATTACCCCCCATGCAGCCACATATGATAAACCGCTGATAATGAACATGATATAATACCCTGTCTCGATATGCCCCAACCCTTTGTAATGGTCGAACAGCCAACCTGCCAGTTTTGAAATAAACACACTGCCGAGCGTGCCCATCATGCCGCCGAAGCCGATGATGAAGGCCACTGTTTTCTTTGGAAACATATCGCTCACAGTGGTGTAAATATTGGCACTCCAAGCCTGGTGCGCCGCTGCCCCCAAGCCGATGATACCGATGGCATACCACATATTTTGCTCGCCCAGAAGCTGTGCAAATACGACTGGCAACACGCAACAAGCGTATATCAGCATGGCGGTTTTGCGGGCTTTGAACACCGCCCAGTTTTTGCCAATGAGATGCATCGGCAGCCAGCCGCCGAACACACTTCCGAAGGTGGCAATGATATATACTGTGGCCACGGGCAATGCAAGTTGGGTTTTGCTCAAACCGTATTGTTCCTTTAAAAAATCGGGGAGCCAAAACAGGTAAAACCACCAGATGCCATCTGTCATCAGTTTGCCAACAGCGAAGGCCCAGGTTTGGCGGAAGCCGAGCATTTTTTGCCAAGGGACTTTCACATTGTCCACGTTGCCATTTATGGGCTGCTCGTCCAGGTCACTGTGAATATAATCGTACTCAGCTTTACTTAGTCGCTTTTGTTTATCAGGGGTTTCGTACAACCAAAACCAAAAAATCAGCCATACCAGACCAAATGCTCCAACGATGAGGAAGGTCATCCGCCAGCCATAAGCGATGGCCAAAAACGGGACGACCAAAGGGGCTATGATAGCACCGACGTTGGTACCGGCATTCAGGATGCCAGTGGCAAATGCCCGCTCTTTTTTTGGGAACCACTCCGAAACGGACTTGATGGCAGCCGGGAAGTTGCCGCTCTCGGTAATGCCAAGCCCAATCCGGGCGAGGATAAACCCTAAATTGCTGCCCACGAAATAATGCGCCATCGCAGCGAAACTCCATGACACGAGTGAGATGGCATAGCCCATTTTCGTGCCGAGCCAGTCAATGACACGGCCCACGAAAACCATTGCCAGCGCATACGACAACTGGAAAGCCACCGTCACGTTGGCGTAATCTGTTTTCGTCCATTTGAACTCGGCGTCGAGGTACTCCTTCACGAGGCTGATGACCGCCCGGTCAAGGTAGTTGATGGTGGTGGCGAAGAACAGCAGGGCGCAGATGATCCAACGGTATTGAGACATGAAAATGGAAATTAGAAATTAAGAAATCGAAGATTCACGTCAGTAAATTTGGGGCATTGAGAGATGTTTAAATATCCAGATTTCTCAGTTTCCGTATCAACGCCAGCGTCTCCCGCACCCGGATTTCCAACGCTTCGAAGTCGCCGTTTTTCAAAATTTCGCTCGAAATCAACTGCGAGCCAAGGCCCACGCAGGTCACGCCCGCTGCGAACCACGCCCGCAGGTTTTCCTCGGTCGGCACCACGCCACTGGTGGGCATGATGCTCGTCCAGGGCTGCGGCGCCCTGATGAACTTGACGAAGTCCGGCCCCAGTGCATGGCTGGGGAAGAGCTTGATGATTTCGCAGCCCAGTTCCTCAGCTCTTGCTATTTCGGTAAGGGAGCCACAGCCTGGGGACCACAGCACTTTTCGGCGGTTGCACACGATGGCGATGTCTTCCCTCAACACGGGCGTCACCACGAAATTGGTGCCCAGTTGCATGAAAAGTGCCGCCGTCGCAGCGTCCGTCACCGAGCCTACGCCGAGCATCATGTCGGGCATTTCACTGGCGCAATACTTGTTCAGCTCGCCGAAAACCTCATGCGCAAAATCGCCCCGGTTGGTGAACTCCAACAGCCTTGCCCCGCCACTGTAACAGGCAGCCACCACCTGTTTGCAAATCGCCAAATCAGCATGGTAAAAAAGTGGCACCATGCCCTGTTCTGCCATTTTTTGGGCCACCTGAATTCTTGTAAATCTTGCCATTTTAGATTGTTTTTATTGTTGAATTGCTATTATTGTTGGATTGTTGTCGCCAAGCGGGCAACAATTAAGCAATCCAACAATCCAACCTTCATCTCTCCACCCGACCACTGCCGCCCCCCGCCATCAAAACCTCCACTTCACTGGCTGTCGCCAAATTCAAGTCGCCGGGGATGGAGTGCTTCAGAACCGCTGATGCCACACCAAAATGAAGTGCCCGTTGGCCATCTTCAGGGAAGTTGAGCAGCCCGTAAATTAGCCCTGCCGTGAAGGCATCGCCCGTACCCACCCGGTCAACGATATGTGTGATTTGGTAAGTAGGTGCTTCGCAAAACGAAAGCCTATCCAAGAGTAGGCCGGAGAAGCCATTTTGAGAGGCATTGGGGTTGCTGCGCAATGTGGTGGCCGCCCATTTCGATTGGGGAAAACGCTTCATGAGTTGCGCCAGCATGGAACGTTGTGCATCCAAGCCTTGCCCCTCACCCACGATTCCAAAATAATTGCGCACATCCTCGGCAGCGCCAATAACCAAGTCACAGCGCTCCACGAGTGCCGGCATGACTTGGCTCGGTTGCTTGCCGTACTGCCAGAGGGCTGCCCGGTGATTGAGGTCGGTGGAGACCATCACACCTAAGCGGTTGGCCACTTTGATGGCCTCTAAGCAGGCATCGGCGGCGCTTTGCGAAATGGCCGGAGTGATGCCACTCCAGTGGAACCAAGCCGCATCGTCTAAGGCGGCTTCCCAGTCAATCATGCCCGGCTGGAGGGTCGCCATGCTGCTATGCGCCCGGTCATATACCACCTTGCTGCCCCGTTGCGAAGCACCATTTTCCAAAAAATAAATGCCCAGCCGCTCGCCGCCCCGTACGATGTGCTGCACCCCGACCCCGTATTTGCGCAGTTCCCGGATAACCAGCTCAGCGATGTCGTTTTGGGGCAAACGGGTAACGAACTCGGTAGCCAGGCCAAAATTGGCAAACGAAATGGCTACATTGCTTTCCGCACCGCCGATGATGATTTCAAAGCTGTTTGCTTGCGCAAAACGCTGGTTGCCCGGTGGGGTCAGCCGCAGCATGGTTTCGCCGAAGGTGACTATTTTTTTCATCGAAAGCAAAGTTAACTGTTGAAGTATGCTTTGGCGTTGTGATAGCTAATATCGGCCACCATGCCTCCGAGCCAGTTCTCGTCATTGGGCAGCAGGCCTCGCTCCACGTCCTGACCTAAGATATTGCAAAGCAGCCTGCGAAAATACTCATGGCGGGGGAACGACAGGAAGCTGCGGCTGTCCGTCGTCATGCCAATGAAAGTGCTGAGGAGGCCCATGTTCGACAGAGCGTTCAGTTGCTGCTCCATGCCGTCCAATTGGTCGAGGAACCACCAGCCGGAGCCGAACTGCATTTTGCCTCGGATTTTGCCATCATTGAAATTGCCGCACATGGTGGCGAAAATCTCATTGTCGGCAGGGTTGATATTATATAGGATTGTCTTTGCGAGTTGGTCGTCCCGGTCGAGCGCATCGAGGAACTGCGCCAGTTTGTATGCTTGGGGAAAGTCGCCAATGCTGTCCACCCCGGCGTCAGACCTTAAACGGGCGAGCAGGCGGCAGTTGGTGTTGCGCAGCGGCCCCAGGTGGAACTGCTGCACCCAGCCTTTTTCGTGGTACATCCTGCAGAGCTGGAGCAACAACTCCCCGGCAAAGGCTGCGGGGTTTGAGAACTGCTTGTCGTTGCGCAGGAATGTTACAAATTCTGCCTCCAACTCGGCTGTCATCCCTATGGTAGTTGGCATTTGGGCTAAACCGTGGTCAGATATGCGGCAGCCGTTTTTATTGAAAAAATCCACCCGCTTTTGCAGTGCCTCCAGCAAGGATGTGAAAGATGAAATTGTGATACCGCTCGCTGCTTCGAGCTTATGAAGATACACTATAAAAGCCTGTTTATCAGCGATATATAGCGCCTTGTCTGGCCGAAAACTTGGGGCGACCTTTATTGTCGTCCCACTTGCGGCGATTGCCTGATGATGCTCAAGGTTGTCGCAAGGGTCATCAGTAGTACCGACATGTTCCACATCAAATTTTTTAAGTAAACCAGTGGTGGAATAGTTAGGCGTTTGCAGCAGTTGATTGCAGTGCTTATAGATTTCATGTGCAGTTCTCTCGTTCAGGTATTGGTCAACATCGAAGACTCTTTTCAGTTCTAAATGGCTCCAATGAAACAGTGGGTTCCGGAGCGTTTTCGGCAAACAAGAGGCCCAAGCCATGAACTTTTCCTCGTCCGTGGCATCGCCCGTTATAAGCTCTTCGTTCACGCCAAGCGCCCGCATTGCCCGCCATTTGTAATGGTCTTCCTTGAGCCAAATTTCTGTTAGATTGGCAAATCGCTTGTCAGTCGCTATTTCCGTCGGGGGCAAATGGTTGTGGTAATCAATGATGGGCAAATCGGAGGCATGGCCATGGTAGAGGCGGCGGGCCATCTCGTTTTGTAGCAGAAAGTTGGTGTGGAAGATGGTTTTGTTCATCTGTAAGAAAAGGACCTATGAGATATTTCTGCTTTTCAGGGCTTGTTAAGTTCAGCCCCTGAAGCATAAGGTTGCCTTCTTTGCCACGCAAGATAGGGTTTACCGCAGATGTAAAGGTTTGTTTTTAATTTAGTAGGAAAGCTAAGAAGGGTAGGGTAGGAGCATTCTTAGGCAAGCGTTGAACCTAAAAAATGAGGCTATGGGATTTCACTGCGCATCAACTGCAGGGTTCATTTGCCACAACTGCTAAAGTGGACCTAAAATTATTGCCGTTGTAAAATGGAGGTTAGTGCTGAGGTGTTATTGGTTGATCTTTGTAAATGGTTGATTG
>JANPLH010000340.1:0-7614 GCA_031426435.1 Saprospiraceae bacterium
ATTTCGATTTCGCCGGTTGGGCGGTTGGGGTTCTTGCTGGAGCGCTCCCGCACATTGCCGGAGGCAGAAATGACAAACTCGCGTCCCAGTTTGCGGGCTTGCCCGCAGAGGGCCGTGTCGTCGTCCATGTTGAAGCCGAGCTGGGTGATACCGTAGCGGTCGCGTAAGTCAATGAAAGTGAGGCCGCCAAAGTCACGCCCGATCTGCACCCAGCCTGAGAGTTTCACTTCCTGTCCAACGTGTGAGATGCGGAGCTCGCCGCAGTTGTGTGTACGATACATGATTTTGATATAAGGAATGAGGAGCGAGGTATGGGGATGATTGCAACATGGCAAAAGCATTACTCCATAACTTAGCTCTTTTCAAAAAAGTGCGCAAAAATAACTGGTTCTACGCCAAAAGAATTGGTGAGTTTTCAAATTTGACACGTTTTTTGAAATACCCCTTAGTTGGCGCTACTGAAAGCAGGCATAGACACCGCTCAGGGCACCACACAAAAGGCTACTTTCCCTCCGATTTGGCGTTTCCCGTTTTAACTAAGTCTTTTGGAATTAACAGCAAACTATATATTTGCTATCCGTTCGCATACGACTTGGCGGTAGGATTCGTTTTATGCCCCCCGAACCATTTTTCAAAAACGACAGAACAACAAATTGAGATGAAAAGGAAATTTCTGGTGCTCATACTGCCGATACTGGCCCTCGCATTCGCTTTTACCGTCCCGAAACTAAAGCCCACGGTTCGTGGGAACTATCCGAGCAACTACTTTCAGGCCCCCGTTGCGCAAGCGCTACTGCTTTCTGGCACCTTCGGCGAACTGCGCCCCAATCACTTCCATGCTGGCATTGACATCAAATCGGCCAAGGGGGTCACGGGTGATGCCGTCTTCTCCGCTGGCGACGGCTATATTTCAAGGATAAGGGTGGACAAAAGCGGCTACGGCAACTCGCTCTACGTCAGCCACCCGAACGGTTATACGACCGTATATGCCCACCTCGACAGGTTTAAACCGGAAATCCAAAACTGGGTGAAGGCCCAGCAGTATGTTAAAGAGTCTTTTGAAATTGACATTGACTTGACGCACGACAAATTCCCCGTTTCACAGGGCGACGAGATTGCAAAGATGGGCAATACCGGCTCGTCCAATGGGGCGCACCTGCATTTCGAAGTACGGGAAACCAAAACCCAAAACCCCATCAACCCGCTGCTCTTCGGCTTTAGGGTGGTGGACAATATTGCACCGAAAATGCACTCTTTGAAGGTCTATTCCCTCAACGAAAAGCGGGAAGAATTAGACGCCAAGGCGGTTACTTTGGTGAAAATGGGCGAGGTCTATAAAGTGAAAGGCGACACTGTACTGCTCGATGCTGGGCAAACGGGATTTGGCCTCAAGGTCTATGACCACTTCGACCGGGTGAGCAACTGGAACGGCATCTATGAACTTACGGTCTATCAGGATGACTCTGTCGTTTTTGATTTTAGCCTTGAATCTTTTGGCTTTGACGAAAGCCGCTATATCAACGCCCATTGCGACTATGTGGAGCGGGTGACGAAAAACAGCTACTACAACCGCTGCTACTCATTGCCCGGCAACCAGCTTTCCATCTATCGGCACCAGGCCAACCACGGCGTCATTGACTTGCAGGAAGGCCAAGTGAGCAAGATAACGATGTTGGCCGCCGACGTAGCAGGCAACAGTTCCACGCTGGAGTTTTACGCTAAAATAAAGCCCAATTCCAATGTTTTGGCGATGCCAGTTTCCAATAAAAACTACAATTATGTATTGCCATATAACGAGGGAAACATGATACGTACCGAGGGACTCTACCTGCACATGCCGGCGGGCACGCTGTACGAAGACCTCTACCTGAAATACGACGTGCTGCCGGAGCGCTCCAATGGCTTCTACTCCAGCGTACATCGCCTCAATGACAGCCGAACCCCCGTTCACGGCTATTTTGACATTGGCCTGCGGCCAACGAGGTCCATCCCAGCCGAGTTAAAGCCGAAGGTGTTTGTCGCCTATTGCGAAGGCAACCGGATACTCAACTGCGGTGGCCGCTGGGAAGATGGCCTGCTGCGGGCTAAGGTGCGGGGACTTGGCAACTACGCCATCATGGTGGATGAGACCCCGCCCGTCATCCGACAATTGGTCTTTGGGCAAAACATGAAGAACTACCAGAAATTCAGTTTTAAAATCAGCGACAACGTGGCACCTGCACCCGATGTGGATCCGCTCACCTACGAGGCCCGTGTGGACGGCGCCTGGGTGCTGATGGAGTACGACAAGAAGAACGGCACGATTTCGCACGATTTCGATGGGATGATAGCGCCCGGCGAGCACGAGTTCCGGCTCGTGGTAAAAGATGCGGTGGGGAACGAGACGGTGTTTGAAAGGAAGTTTTTTCGGTAGAAAAAGCGCTTCAGTTATCCATTTTGAGCGCCCTCACCAAGGCTTCGAATTCCTTTGGCAATTCGGCCCTAAACTTTGCTTCAAAGCAAAAAAAGTACACCACTGCCAAAGCCGTCAGGTCTATTTCCCGTAGGCCAATGAACTTTATGGTCTTATCCATCGGAAACCCGCTGATTTGCTCAAAAGCAGGCCAATACTCCTCGCCAAAATGATGGATGCTGACTTCCGGGTGGCAGCGCATGAACACCCGTGCGTATTCGTAAAGCCCTATGTTCAGGAACCGTTTTGGTTCGAGGAAACCGGGCACCAATTGCTCCGCTGAAAACATGATGACGCCGTCCTTTTCGAAATGCTCACTGACATGCCACTCTTCCGGATGTTGCGGGGAGGGGAATGGATGAGGATAAATGACGATATGCTCGAACTTGCTCAACAGGTAGTCCTCATGGTAAAAAGTAAGCTGCACCACCGAAGCTGCCACGATGCCCTTCACATCGGGTGGCACGGTTTCCATGCCCTGCGCCATGAACTCGTTGGCCTCCATGTACATTGACGTGCGGGTGCGGAACCGGGTCTTCTCGGCAGCAGATAAATTTTGGTAAAACGGCAGGTTCGTATTGATAAGGTGGCGCACCATTGCTGGCAGTCCTGGCGGGTGGCGCTGGTACCACCACCAGTCAATTTGCGGGCTGAGGGTATAAACAGCTGCCAAACTTACAACAAATGGTACGGCGTAGATATAGTAGTTGGTGTCAATGAAAAAACCGACAAGGATGGGAATCACCGTACCCATGACCAAAGGGATATAGAAAAATTTTGAAAGCATTTTCAAAAAGCAAAAAGTAGAATGACAAAATTAGATGCCCAAACAAGCCCACATATCTAACGTCAACGAACAAAACAATCAAACGGTGGTCGCTATTTCGCCAGCCGATTGACGCCCGCATAGTAGATTAGGTGCCAATCACCGCCCACGATGGCAAAGCGGCGCACCATGCCGAACTGGCCGGAATTGTGGAGTATCCGTTCCATAACGATGCTTTCGGTCAAGGGAACGATTTCCCGTTTGTACTCGCTCACCTGGAAGTCGAATTGCTTTTGCATCCGCCAATTTTCGAGCGTCCAACGGAAGTCGTTGGCGGCCACGATGGCGCTGTCGGCGTTGTTCGGTAGGCCCTCCAGCGGAAACGTGATGTGTTCGATTTGGTAAAGGCTGTCGCTGTGGAATTTCTGGTAAAAATCGGCGAACCCTGCTGGTAGTTCAGGTGATTCAGCAACGGGTTCGGCGGGTGCTTTTGGCTCGTTTTTGCAAGCAAAAAGAACGAGTATCAATAAGATGGGCAGGTATTTCATAAATTGGAAAAGAAAAGGTTCAAGGGCAAAAGTAGCACTTCCGCCCGTTTGCCCAAAAACAAAGGGGCTACCACCCGGTGGTGGTAGCCCCTGTTTTATGTAAAGAAAATAAATTATTCAACCACGAGCTTCCTATACATGGCCCGCTCGCCCGATTTCACCTGAAGGATGTAAACGCCAGCGGAGAGGTTGCTGAACGAAAAGTCCTTGGTGTAGCTACCTGAACGGAAGTCGGCCTGGCCAGAGAACAGGCGTTGGCCGAGCACGTTGGTGAAGCTGAGTTGCAGTGCCTCCGTTTGCGGAGCGCCCTCCATAATCAGCGTGAAGCGGCCATCATTCGGGTTCGGGAACACATCGAAGCGGCTGATGCCTGGGATGTCCCAAGCACCGTTGTCGCCAGCCGTAACTGTTATGGTAGATGTATTGAAACCGCATTCGTTGGTAGCGGTCAAGGTTACCTCGTACTGGCCACCAGTGGCGTAGGTATGTGTTGGGTTGGCCTCCGAACTGGTCGGGCTGCCGTCGCCAAAGTTCCAAGTATAGCTGGCAGCGTTGGTGCTGGTATTGGTGAAAGTTACCACGTTGAAGTTCACAGCTGAGGTGAACGAGGACGTTGGTGCGCTGTTCACCACTACAAAACCGCTTTCGCTGTGGGTGTCGTTGCCAATGGCATTGGTCACTGTCAGCGACACCCCGTAGGTGCCAGGGGTGTTGTAAACCACCGTTGGGTTCTCTTCCGTGGAAGTCGCTGGCGTACCGCCTTGGAACGTCCAGAGGAATGATTGTGCATTCTGCGACTCATTGTTGAAAGTGACGGTCAATGGTGCACAGCCCGTGTTGCCTTCGGCAGTGAAATAAGCTACTGGTGCACCAGATATAGAAACTACAATGGTGTTGGAAATAGTTACCTCACCGCACTGGTTGGTGGCCGTTAGCGTCACAGTATAAGTGCCATCCGCTGCATAGGCATGGATTGGGTTTTCTTCAGTGCTGGCAGGGCTGCCATCGCCAAAGTCCCATGAATAGCTCGATGCGTTGGAGGTCGTATTGGTGAAGGAAACCTGGCCTCCAACTGAAGCCGAAGTGAAGCTGGCCGATGGCGTAGTCACCACCGTTACTACATTCGTCAAGGTGTAGGAATCGCTACCAGCAGCGTTGGTGACAGTCAGCGTGGCGGAGTAAGTGCCAGGCGTATTGTAAGTCACCACTGGGTTTTCGACAGTGGAAGATGCTGGCGTACCACCGGGGAACGACCAAGAAAAGCTGGTGGCATTGGCCGACGACTGGTTGGCATAAGCCACTTGCAGCGGTGCGCAACCACCCGCAGGCGTAGCGCCAAAATTGGCCGTTGGCAAGGTCACTATGGTGAATTGGCCATTGGAAATCGTGGAGCCGCAAGCGTTGGTGGCGGTCAGCGATACGTTGTAAACGCCGTCGGTAGCATAAATATGCGATGGGCTGGCCTCCGTGCTGGTCGGGCTGCCATCGCCAAAGTTCCAGAGGTAACTGGTGGCATTGGAACTCGTGTTATTGAAGTTCACGGTAGAGCTGCCGGATATCGTTCCTGTAAAACCAGCGACTGGCGCTGCGTTCACTGTGATATAGTTCGTTTGCGTAGCGGTGGCTTGGCCAGCGGCGTTGCTCACGGTCAGGGTCACGGAATAGGTGCCAGCGGTGTTATAAACAACCGTTGGATTCTGGGCCGTGGACGAAGCAGGTGTACCACCGGGGAAGCTCCAAGCATAGCTCGTGGCATTGGCAGAAGACTGATTGGTAAATGCAACCGTGAGTGGTGCACAACCAGCGGTCACGTTTGCAGTGAAACCAGCAGTTGGCAACGAAACAACCGTGACAGTTTGCGTAGCAGTAACGGAACCGCAGCCGTTGGTGGCAGTCAGTACAACAGTATAGGTGCCATCCGTAGCATAAGTGTGCGTTGGGTTGGCATTCGTGCTGGTGCCGCCATCGCCAAAGCTCCAGGCATAGCTCGTGGCGTTGCTGGAAGTATTGGTAAACGTGGCCGTGAGCAGGTTGGTAGCGCTCGTGAAATTGGCAGTTGCGGCAGCATTAACAACGATGAAGTTCGACTGTGTTGCAGTGTTTTGCCCCAAAGCGTTGCTAACCGTCAGCGTCACGTTGTAACTACCCGGTGCATTGTACACGATAGATGGGTTCTGCGCCGTAGAAGTTGCTGGCGTTCCGCCGGGGAACGACCAGCTCCAAGCGGTCACACTCGAAGATGACTGGTCTTGGAACTGCACCGTTAGCGGTGCGCAGCCAGTAGTTGGGTTGGCGGTGAACGCAGCCACAGGCAAGGAACTGATAATCACTTGCTGTGTGGAAGTGTTGGTGCCACAAGGCCCGGTTGCCGTCAAAACCACTGTGTAGGTGCCCTCACCAGGATAGGTATGCGAAGGGCTGGCCAGTGTACTGGTGCCACCATCTCCAAAGTTCCAAGAATAGCTGGTGGCATTGCTGGAAGTATTGGTGAATACAGTCGTATTGCCTGTGGTGGCAAACGTATAGTTGGCGGCTGGCCCACTGTTCACCGTAATATAGTTGGTCTGGGTGGCCGTATTGCTGCCAGCAGCATTAGTGGCTGTCAAAGATACCGAGTAGGTGCCCGCTGTATTATAAACAACAGACGGGTTCTGCACGGTCGAGGAGGATGGTGTGCCACCGGGGAACGACCACGACCAAGAAGTCGCATTGCTCGAAGACTGGTTGGTAAACTGTACCGTCAATGGGCCGCAGCCACTGGTCGGGTTGCCTGTAAAGGCTGCCGAAGGCGGCGTCACGATGACGACCGACTGCGTGGACGTAACCGTGCCGCAGGCATTGGTTGCGCTCAACACCACCGTATAAGTTCCGTCGGCGGCATACGTATGCGCTGGGCTGGTCTGCGTGCTGGTGCCTCCATCACCAAAGTTCCAGGAGTAGCTGGTGGCGTTGCTGGAAGTATTGGTAAAATTGGCAGTGTTGCCGTTCACGCTGCTGGTGAAGCCTGCGGTCGGCGTGGTATTGGCCGTGATGTAGTTGCTCTGTGTGGCAGTGTTGCTGCCTGCTGAGTTGGTGGCCGTCAAAGAGACGGAGTAAACGCCAGCGGAGTTATAGACAACGCTAGGGTTCTGAGCCGTGGAGGAAGAAGGCGTACCACCAGGGAACGACCAACTCCAAGAAGTTGCATTGCTTGAGGACTGGTTGGTGAACTGAACCGTCAAAGGCGTACAACCGCTGGTGGGGGTGCCCGTGAAGGCAGCCGTTGGTGGTGTTATTATTACTACCGACTGGGTGGAGGTCACCGTGCCGCAGGCATTGGCGGCACTCAACACCACCGTGAAAGTGCCGTTGGCCGCATAGGTATGCACCGGATTCGTTTCCGTGCTGGCAGCGCTGCCGTCGCCAAAGTTCCAGGAATAGCTGGTGGCATTCGTGGACGAGTTGGTGAACGTAGCCGTTGAACCACTCACGCTGCTGGAATAGCCAGCCGTAGGCGTAGTATTGGCGGTGATGTAATTGTTTTGGGTAGCGGTGTTGCTGCCTGCAGCGTTGGTCACCGTCAGCGATACGTTGTTGCTGCCCACCGCATTATAAACGACGGATGGGTTCTGCGCCGTGGAAGTGCTCGGCGTTCCACCGGGGAACGACCAGCTGTACGTGGTTGCGCCTTGCGATGTGCTGGTAAACTGAACCGTCAGCGGCGTACAGCCAGTGGTGGGTGTGCCCGTAAAACTGGCCACAGGCGGCAGCAGGATGACCACTTGCTGTGTCTTGCTGTTGCTACCGCAAAGGTTTGTGATGGTCAATACCACATTGTAAGTTCCACCAGCAGAGTAAGTATGCGTTGG
>JANPLH010000341.1:0-3706 GCA_031426435.1 Saprospiraceae bacterium
AGCATCGCCCCGCTGATTTTGCCACCCGCCATTGACATCCGACACCGCTACTTTGGGGCGGTGTTCGCCTTCGGCTTTGGTTCACGCATCAAAAATTGAAGTTGTTGAGCTTGAAGGTGGCGAACGAGCCGCTGCCCTGGATGCTGTCGAGCAGGGCGAGGAGTTGCTTGGCGGTCTTGCTCATAGTTTGCACGGTTTTGATGAAAGGAAGGGGTGTACTTCACTGATGAGGAACATCATGTAGGCTGCCTTGGCAAACGGGTCGGTCAAGGCTTGGTAATAGTCGAAGCCCTTTATCAAGGTACCTTTTACCAGCAAGTGGTCAACGAAATAGGAGTCACCTGCACGGTTGTTTTTGTCCTTGAACTGGCCGGGGTTCTTTGAGGTCCTGGCGCTCAACAGCAGCTTGTGGCGGTACAGCAGGATGTCGAGCAGGGCGGCTAGAGTTCCGGGGACTGTGTGCATTTCCTCTCGGCTGCTCACCAACTTGTAAGTGCCGAGAACATCGTGCGAGTCCTCGCTGCGGGCGGGCATGGGCAGGTTGGTTTCGACGATGCGCATGGCATCTTCCAACTCGAACTCCGTGCCCTCAATGTAGTTTGAAAAATAGGCTTCAAAAAAGGCGAAGTTCCGAAAGGAGCGGTCGGAGGTATTGCTGTCGGGCATGTTTGGGAACTCCTGTACGACGCCACCGTGACCCTCGAACAAGCCGACTGTGACAAGTTCGGCTTCGTGGCGCTGGCACTGAAGGATAACGGCAACACTACCACCGGGCAGTTTACGATTGATGACGTTGACCGCACCCGCACTTACAGCGACGGGCCCCGGAAGTACGTCTCGCACACGCCCTGCGGCGCTGATGCCGTTCCGCCCGGCTCGCTTTCGTGCACGTTCCATTGGCAGGCGCCCGCTACCGATGTGGGGCCCATCACGATTTATCTGGCAGGGCTGGTCGCCAACCATGACCACGACACCTCCGGCGACGACGCTTACGAGTTTGCGCTGCACCTCACGCCCGCCGATTCGGTCGCTTCGGCGAGTGGGGAGCGGCTCGATGCCAATCAGTTTGTCCTGCACCCAAACCCGGTTTCGCCGAGAGAGTCGTTGATTGTCCGTTTGATACTGCCACAGGCGGGCAGCCTTAAATTCCGCCTGCTCGATAGCGGCGGACGCACGGTACGGAATTTTGATTTTGGTGAAAAAGCAGCGGGCGAGCAGGCGTTTGTGCTGGAAACGGCAGGTTTGGCGGCAGGGGTGTATTTTCTGGAAGCCCGCTTGTCGGGCGAGCGGCTGGGCGCTGCGAGGGTGGTGGTAGAGTGAAACTGCGTGGGCGGGAGAAGAAAATAAAACTCAGTACCGTGAAATGCCCGCCGATTCAGCAGGGACAAGGCTGCTGTTAACCTTGTTTTAAAAATTAAGAACATGGTGAGCCTTCATAACCCCCCAAGGACCAACGCCGCAGCTAGTTCAAAAAAAGGCACGGGCGAATACGACCAAAATCTTTACCAAAAACAGGGCGCAAAACCTGGGCATATTCATGTTGGGCACTACCATTTCACCATGATTCCCAACTTCATCCGTCCCCTTTGGGTCAGCTTTGGGATAAAAAAATTAATACTGTTAAATAAATATTTGCAGCATGGGTAAAAGAGCCATGCTTGAAATATGGAGGCCCTGTTTCATTATACTATTTTAATGACAGGAATATGTGAATCATGTAACTTCTTTCCTTAATTCTGTAAAGTTTCCAGGCATTACTGCACCTATTTTTACACTGTGAAAATCCATTCACACCTGCCCCGTCAGTTACGGGGTTTTAAATTCAAGAAAATGAAAAGCAAAGCAGTAAGGTCAAATCAGAACGAACAAAAAGGCAATTTCAATTTTATGAAAAAGCTACAAAATGGCAGCTTGGCGATTGTGCTAATTGCCCTCTTCGCATCCTGCCAGTCCGCTACAAGCCCCACCCAAATCCTTTCAAACAAGGAAACAAGAAAGGAAATCATGGACTCCATTGCCAATGACAGTGAGATGATGAATGAAATGATGGAGGCTATGATGGCCAGCGAAAACGGTAAAACGATGATGATGGGAAATGAAAAGATGAACATGACGATGATGGAAAACCATGGGACAATGATGAAAATGATGAAGGATAATCCAGCCATGATGGAAGGCATGATGGCGGATATGATGGAAGCTTGTAAAAACGACACCAGTATGATGTCCTCCATGTGTAAAATAATGATGAAAGACCCAAAAATGATGGACATGATGGATAAGATGAAGGGAGGGAAAATGGATATGAACAAGATGGATGGAATGAATCATCAATAAACCATTATTTAAAAAAAATAAGACTATGATGAATGGGAATGGAGATTGTCCTGCGGGTACTTCCCATTTCGGACTGACGACACTGGCAAGTGGCTTCTCGGTTTTTTTCGTGAGCTTGAGGAAGAAAAAGTATACTTTAAAACTTATATTATTCAGAGGTGTGCAGGGACTTTGGCAATTTTTATGAATAGTCAATTCCCGGCGGCTTCTTGTTTCTAACCATTATAAATGTTGTTTTATGTCACACGAAAAATTTCAAAGTTGCATCGAAGCATGCAACGAATGTGCCACTACTTGTAGCCATTGCGCTACTACTTGCCTACACGAGTCAGATGTGAAAAACCTTGCCCATTGCATCCAGCTGGACCTGGAATGCGCCGCTATTTGCCGCTCGGCGGCAGAGCTGATGAGCCTTGGCAGCAGCTACGCCCAAAAGTTGTGCGCCATTTGCGCTGACATCTGCGATGCCTGTGCCGCCGAATGCGAAAAACATTCGCACATGGAGCATTGCAAGGCGTGTGCGGAAGCTTGCAGAAACTGTGCGAAGGAATGCCGGACCATGTCGAAGCAGGGGGTGGTGGTGATGCACCACAATTGAAGTAGCATCGGCTTCCCGACTAGAACAACCCGACAGGAGAGCAACTGCTGCCGGGTTGTTTCAGATTTTTAAAAGAGGGTTGAAAAGTGCGTGAAAATTAATTGCAATTTAAAACATCATCAACGCTTTTAAATTTAAAAAAATGACACATACCTATCAAGTTTCAGGCATGACCTGCGGCGGTTGTTCAGCAAGCGTCAAAAACAGTTTGCAGGTAGTTTCTGGCGTAACTTCAGTGGAAGTTTCAAAAGGGACAAACAGTGCTACAATCTCCATGGACAAGCATATTGGTTTGTCCGAATTGCAAAACGCATTGGGCGGTGCCGGGGGCAAATACCAGATTTCAAATTGAAAACTAAAACGACCACCCAACTATTAGGCGAAAAAGCGGACTATTTATTGAACCACACCTGCAGAACGGTTGATAAAAAAACGCTTCACCTGCCTTCCCCCAATCATATCGAGGAGATATGGTTGAACAGCAACCGCAACAACCAGGTGCTGCGCAGTATGCACGCATTGCTGTCGCACGGGCGCTTGGGCGGTACGGGCTATTGCAATATTTTCCCGGTTGACCAGGGTGTTGAGCACAGTGCGGGGTCTGCTTTTGCGCCCAATCCGCTTTATTTTGACCCCGAAAATATCATCAAACTCGCCATAGAAGGCGGTTGCAATGCCGTTGCTTCCACGTTTGGCGTGTTGGGAATCATGAGCCGCAAGTATGCCCATAAAATCCCGTTTATCGTAAAAATAAACCACAATGAATTGCTC